>NZ_VFTJ01000007.1:0-342248 GCF_006439595.1 Mesorhizobium sp. B3-1-9 | reverse complement strand
CGATCCTTCGCACCCCCCTCTGTCCTGCCGGACATCTCCCCCGCAAGGGGGGAGATGGGCAGCTTCAGCGACGGCGCTTCACCTTGCGACTTTGGCGGTTGGCGAAAGCGGTGACGAGATTGATCTCCCTCCTTGCGGGGGAGATGTCCGGCAGGACAGAGGGGGGTGCGAAGGATCGCTGCGCTTAAGAATAATCTCTTTCTCATCACACCGCAGACCCTCGTAACTGTCACCATCTGTCACCAATTATACGTGTACGTCGATTTCGCGTTGACTCCCCGTCGCTTTCCCTTTACGACTGACGAAAATTGAAATTCGTCACTCGTAAAACGAAAGCGCCATGTCAGAAGCCGCCAACATCGTGGCAGACCCCGCCAGACAGGAGAACGTGACGCGCATTCTCGACTGCGCCGAGCGCCTGTTCCGCCACTACGGCTACGGCAAGACCAACGTCGCCGACATCGCCCGCGAACTCGGCATGTCGCCGGCTAACATCTACCGCTTCTTTGCCTCCAAGGTCGAAATCCACCAGGCCGTCTGCGGCCGCATGCTCGGCGCCAGCTACAAGATGGCCTACGAGATCATGCACCTGCCGATCAGCGCCGAGGAGCGCCTGCGCCGCTACATCCATGCCCAGTACAAGATGACGCTGGAGGTCATGCTCGACCAGGAGAAGGTGCATGAGATGGTGATCGTCGCGCTGGAGCGCGATTGGGGCGTCATCGACAAGCATGTCAACAGCATCCACGACCTCTACGCCGAGGTGATCCGCGAGGGCATCGAGGCCGGCGAGTTCAGGGAGCAGGATCCCGAGACGGCTTCCCGCTGTTTCGGCGCCGCCACAGTCATTCTCTGCCATCCGCAGATGGTGGCGCAGTGCCTTGCCAAGACCAATCGGGCGATGCCCGACGAACTTATCGACTACGCCATCAGGGCCTTGAAATAGAAACTGTCCGCCGGGTGCCGGCAGACGATCATCTCCAGTTCGGGAGTGCTAAGGTGTCATTGTCCAGTTCTATCCTCCGAATGCTGCCGTCCGCCGGCCTCCCAACCGCCGCCGTCGTCGCAGCAGTGCTCAGCCTCGCCGGCTGCAGCCAGGAGAAGGCCGAGGTCGTCCAGGAAGTCGTCCGGCCGGTGAAGGTGGTCGAGATCGGCGAGGCGCAGACCACCCGTCAGCTTGATTATTCCGGTTCGGTGCGCGCCCGCACCGAGATGAATCTCGGCTTCCGCATCGCCGGCAAGGTCACCGAGCGTCTGGTCGATATCGGCCAGCACGTGAATGAGGGCGACGTGCTCGCTCGCGTCGATCCAGCCGATTACGAATTGTCGGTGAAGAGCGCTGCTGCCAGCCTCGACGCCGCCGAGCGCCAGGTCGAGACCGTCGACCTCGCCAGGAAGCGCGCCGAACAGCTCTATGCCAAGAACTTCGCGCCGAAATCGCAGCTCGATCAGGCGCGGCTGACCTACGACCAGGCGGTGGCGACGCGCGATGCCGCGCGCTCGACGCTGGCCCAGGCGCAGAACCAGGTTCAGTATGCCGATCTCAAGGCCAGCAAGAACGGCATCGTCACCGCCATCTCCGCCGATGTCGGCCAGGTGGTCGCCGCCGGCACGCCGGTGATGGCCGTCGCGGTCGACGGCGAGAAGGAAGTGTCGATCGCGGTGCCGGAGATGGATATCGCAGGCTTCAAGCCCGGCAAGGAGGTCAAGGCGAACTTCTGGTCGGACGAAGGGCTCACCCTTGACGGCAAGGTCCGCGAGGTCGCCGGCAGCGCCGATCCGCAGTCGCGCACCTTCGCCGTCCGGGTTTCGCTCCCCAACGATCCGCGCGTGCTGCTCGGCATGACCGCCAATGTCCAGGCGACCGTCGGCAGCAAGGCGCAACTGGTATCGATCCCGCTGACCGCGATGACCGAGAAGGACGGCAAGCAGATCGTCTGGACGGTCGATCGCGCCTCCGACACGGTGCATCCCCGTCCGATCAAGGTCGCCAACTTCACCGCCGACGGCGTCGCCGTGGCCGACGGCCTGAAACAGGGCGACGTGGTGGTCGCGGCCGGCACCCAGTTCATGACCGAAAACCTGAAGGTCAAGCTTTCCGGCGACGCCCAGCAATCCGCCTCGGCGGATGACGTCGCGACCACCAGCAGCCTGCACTGATGCTTGTCGCCCAAAAGTGCGAAGCGGTTTTGGGACAACGACAAGCATCGAACTAAGACCTGAAGTCAGGCGCAACAGACGCCTTTCCCGCTCTCGCTGCGTCAAGCCGCGGGCCGGGGAGGGCATGGGTTCCGGGCGGCGAACGCCCGATCGTGAGATGCCGGCATGTTGGCTCCCCCGCAGCAGTGCCGAGTCCAGCGCGATTTGCGAGTCTCTCTCCGCTTGAGGGGTCCCGCCGCCCGGAAACCCACCGAACTTAGAAGCGGCATGCCAAGCGAGCGTGCCTTGCCGATCAATTGGACTGGACGTGTGCCATGACCACCACCGACAGCAGCACTGAAAAGCGGCCCTTCAACCTTTCGCGCTGGGCGATCGGACATCCGAGCATCGCGCGCTTCCTGTTCGGCCTGATCATCCTTGCCGGCGCCCTCGGCCTGATGCGCATGGGCCAGAAGGAAGATCCGGATTTCACCTTCCGCGTCATGGTGGTGCAGGCGGTGTGGCCCGGAGCCTCGATCCAGGACATGGAGGACCAGGTCGTCAACAAGATCGAGCGCAAGCTGCAGGAAACGCCGCATCTCGATTTCGTCCGCTCCTACACCCGCGCCGGCAGCGCCATCATCACCTTGCAGGTCAAGGGCGACACCAATGCCGAGGAGGTGAAGGACGCCTTCTACCAGGTGCGCAAGAAGGTCGGCGACATCGCCAATGAATTGCCGCAGGGCCTGCTCGGCCCCTATTTCAACGACGAGTTCGGCGACACTTTCATCACACTGCATTCGATCAGCGGCGACGGCTTCACCTATCCGGAGTTGAAGAAATTCGCCATCCAGGCGCGCGACATGCTGTTGACGACGCCTGGCGTCGAAAAGGCCGTCATCATCGGCGACCAGCCGGAGAAGATCTATATCGACGTCTCGTCCAAGGCGCTGGCCGAGCGCGGCCTGACCATTGTCGACCTGCAGAACGCCGTGAAGGGGCAGAATGCCGTCGATCCGGCGGGCTCCGTCGACACCGGCCTGCGCTCGGTGCGCATCTCGGTCGAGGGCGACGTCACCAAGGCCGCCGACATCCGCGAGCTGAGGCTGCGCTCCGGCAGTCAGGTGACGCGCCTCGGCGACATCGCCACGGTCTCTTCCGGCCTTCAGGATCCTTACGACAACAAATACCTCTTCAACGGCCATGAGAGCGTCCAGCTCGGCGTCGTCATGGCCAAGGGTTTTAACGTCAGGGACGTCGGCAAGGATGTCGAGGCGACCTATCAGCGCTTCGAGGCGGGGCTGCCTTACGGCGTGTCGGTCGACCAGATCTCCGACCAGCCCCAGGTCGTCAAGGACGCGGTGAGCGAGTTCATGGAGGCGCTCGGCGAGGCGCTGCTCATCGTCCTTGCAGTCTCGCTGCTGTCGATCGGTTGGCGCTCGGGCCTGGTGATAGCCATCGCCATCCCGCTGGTCTTGGCCGCCACCTTCGCCATCATGTACGAGATCGGCATCGACCTGCAGCGCATCTCGCTCGGCGCCCTCATCATCGCGCTCGGCCTGTTGGTCGACGACGCCATGATCGTCGTCGAGATGATGGAGCGAAAGCTCGAGGAAGGGCTGGTAAAGATCGAGGCGGCAAGCTTCGCCTACACCTCGACCGCTTTCCCGATGCTGACCGGCACGCTGATCACCACGGCTGGCTTCATCCCGGTCGGCTTTGCCGCCTCGACCGCCGGCGAATATGTGCGCACGCTGTTCTATGTCGTCGGCATCGCGCTCGTCGTGTCGTGGTTCGTCGCGGTCTATTTCACGCCGTGGCTGGGCTACATGATCCTCAAGCAGCGCAAGCATGCCGGCACCCATCATGATGTCTTCGATACCGGCTTCTACCGCCGCCTGCGCGCGACCGTCGCCTGGGCGGTGCGCCACCGCATCATCGTTCTGGTGATGACGCTGGTCACCTTCGCCACAAGCCTCTGGGCCTTCCAATTCATCCCGCAGAACTTCTTCCCGCAATCCTCGCGCCCGGAAATCCTGGTCGACCTGTGGCTGCCGGAAGGCACCTCGATCAAGGAAGTCGAAAAACAGGCCAAGTCGTTTGAAGGCAAGATGGCGGACGATCCGGACAAGCGCTTCATCGCCACCTATATCGGCGAAGGGGCGCCCCGCTTCTTCCTGCCGCTCGACCAGCAGCTTCGCAATCCGAACTTCGCCCAGCTGCTGGTGATGGCCAAGGACGAGCCGGCGCGCGAGCGGCTGATCGTCAAGATGCGCAAGATCCTGGCGCAGGATTTCCCCTCGATCCGCGGCAAGGTCGACCGTCTTTTCCTCGGTCCGCCGACGGGCTGGCCGGTGCAGATGCGCGTCATGGGTCCGGACCGCAAGGAAGTGCGCCGCATCGCCGATGAGGTGAAGGCGAAGTTCCAGGCCAATCCGCTGCTCGGCGCCATCCATGACGACTGGCTGGAACCGGTGCCGGCGATGAAGCTGGTGATCGACCAGGATCGCGCTCGCGCCCTTGGCGTCACCTCGCAGCGCATCCGCCAGATGCTGCAGGCCACCATGTCCGGCGCGCCGCTCGACGACTTCCGCGACGGCGAAGAGACGGTCTCGATCGTCGCCCGCGAGCCGGACGCGACCCGCAAGCTGCTGTCCTCGGTCGACTCCGTCTACATCCCGACCGACTTCGGCGGCTCGGTGCCATTGTCGCAAGTGGCCAAGGTCGTGCCCGTCATGGAGCAAGGCATCGAATGGCGGCGCGACCGCCTGCCGACGATCAGCGTGCGCGCCACGCTGCCGGACGGCGTGCAGTCGAACGACGTCGTCACCAAGATGTACAACGACATGAAGGACCTGCGCGCCGGCCTGGCGCCCGGCTACAAGGTCGAAATCCAGGGCGGCGCCGAGGATTCGGCCGAGAGCCAGGCCTCGATCGCCGCCAAGGCGCCGATCATGCTCGCCATCATCGTCGTTCTCCTGATGGTCCAGCTGCAGCATTTCGGCAAATCGATGCTGGTGCTGGCCACTGGCCCGCTGGGCATCATCGGCGCCGCCGCTGCGCTGCTGATCAGCGGCGCGCCGTTCGGCTTCGTCGCCATCCTCGGCGTCATCGCGCTGCTCGGCATCATCATGCGCAACTCGATCATCCTGGTCGACCAGATCGACCAGGATATCGCGGCCGGCATGGAGCGATCGGAAGCGATCGTGGGTGCTGCCGTGCGCCGCTTCCGGCCGATCATGCTGACGGCGCTGACCGCCGTGCTGGCGCTGATCCCGATCTCGCGCGCCGTCTTCTGGGGGCCGCTCGCCTACGCCATGATGGGCGGCATCCTGGTCGCCACCGTGCTCACCATCCTGGTGCTGCCTGCCGGCTACGCCCTGTTCTTCGGCCGCGCGCCCAAGAAGGCCAAGACCGACGAGCAGGCATCCGAGCCGGAGAAGATCGAAGGCATTGAAAGACCGCAACTGGCTCTGGCCGCGGAATAAGGTGGCAACCTGGAATCATCCGCCATCGTCATCGGACGGTGGCGGATGATCTGCATGTACGGGCAACCACGTCTCGACGGCGCCATGCGCCGGTCAGTCTTCGCTTACTGGCGCCAAGAAACGGGCGCGCCGAAGCGCGCCCGTTTCTTTAAATTACCATGTCAGATGACGAACACCCAGTTGGCGATCAGCATCACCGCCACGCCGGCGATCAGCGTCAGGTAAGGCAGCATGCCCGCTTTCTTGACCGAGAGGTCGGCGCCCGCCATGCCGAGGTCGGCCAGCATGTGATCGGGGAACTTGCCCTTGTCCTGGATGTAGTGACGGAAGCAGAACACCGGGATGATCAGCGCCGCCGTGATCAGGCCGGCCCACAGCGCCATCGGGTTCCACACCTTGGCGCCGGCGCCCATGAAGATCGCGTTGACGTAGGCGAAGATCGCGCCGATGCCGAGCAGCCAGGTCGGCGCCTTCCACGCCCGATTGATATGGCCGTTGTCGATGCGGTGGATCCAGCCGGCATTGAGGTTGAGGAAGTTGAAGATGATGTAGCCGCAATTCGACACGGCAAGAATGAAGAAGAAGCTCGTCGCGTCGGCCGAGGCGATGGCCAGCACGATCAGGTTGAAGCAGAGGTCGGTCCACATGGCCCGCGTCGGCGCGCCATGCTCGTTGACATGGCTGAGATAGCGCGGCAGCCAGCCGTCGACCGAGCCCTGGTAGAGCGTGCGCGAAGAGCCGGCCATCGCCGTCATGATGCACAGCACCAGCGCCAGGATCATCAGCATCACCAGCAGGCTGTGGATCAGCTTGCCGCCGCCGACCATGCCGGCCAGCGCGTCGGCGACGCCCGAGCCGTCGACGATCGGCGTCGCCAGCATGCCGTTCAAGCCCAGCACGCCCTGGAAGGTAAAGGGTACCAGGATGAACAAGAGCATGCAGAGCAGGCCGGAGTAGAAGATCGCCTTGAAGGTATCGGTGCCGGGGTTCTTGAATTCCGACGTGTAGCAGACCGCGGTCTCGAAGCCGTAGGTCGACCATGCGGCGATGAACATGCCGCCGAGGGCAAGCGTCCAGCCGGCAATGTTCCACGAGCCGGGATCTGGCGCATAAGCGGCGGCCAGCGGCACCAGCGGCGAGAAATTCGCCCAGTCGATCTGGCCGGTGAAGATTGGCACGACGCCGACGATCAGCATCGGGATGATGACGAGCAGGCCGATATATTTCTGCACACTGGCCGTGCCGAGGATGCCGCGATGCTGGATCGAGAAGATGATCAGCATCAGTACCGCGCCGATGAAGAAGGTGGCGTTGAAGGTGAACGACACCGGGCCGAGCGTGTGGCCCCACAGCGACCATGTGCGGATCGCCGGCGTCGCGGCGGCCGTGACCGCGGCGATCGCGTCGGCGGACGCCGTTCCGGCATGCGCGGCGATATAGGCGGTCACTTCCGGCGAGGTGTCGGTGAAGATCGGCACCGGCGCCAGCGCGTTGAGGATATAGGCGGCCGCGATCGAACAGCCGAGCGACAGCACCGGCGTCCAGGCGAACCAGTTGCACCACACCGACAGTGGCGCGATGAATTTCGAGTAGCGCAACCAGGCGGTAGCGCCGTAGATCGAGGCTCCGCCCGACTTGTTCGGAAACAGGCCGGCGATCTCGGCATAGGTGAAGGATTGCAGGAAACCCATGATCATGGACACTGTCCAGATCAGGAAGGCGAGCTTTCCGGTCGTCCCGGCAATGCCGCCGATCGAGAACAGGACCAGCGCTGGAACGCCGCTTGCCACCCAGAAGGCGCCACGCCAGTCGATATGCCTGAGCAGCTTGCTTTCGGCAGGCTGCTCGAGGGCCGTGCTTATCGTGCTCATATCTTGTGTCTTCCCCTTTTTGTTGTTCCCCGCCAGCGACGCTTCGGCTCTCGCGAAGCTTGCTCCCCGGCAAATCAGCGTC
The DNA here is from genome assembly GCF_006439595.1 of Mesorhizobium sp. B3-1-9. NCBI lineage: Bacteria > Pseudomonadati > Pseudomonadota > Alphaproteobacteria > Hyphomicrobiales > Phyllobacteriaceae > Mesorhizobium > Mesorhizobium sp. B3-1-9. The sequence continues at coordinate 334,668 of NZ_VFTJ01000007.1, read as the reverse complement.
GACCCGTCGTGTTTCCACTCAGTCGTATTTTTTTCTTAAGAGTGAAGATTGATCCGGCGCGCTTTCGCGTCAAGCGTTTTGTGAATGTCATGCACATCACGCTTGCGAAACATTGACCCGACCGCCGCCGGTGGCGGCCGGCGAGGGTCGGATCCGCCTCGGGAGGCTTTCAGAAACCCAGCTTTTAGGAACGCGGTTTGGTCTTCTGCGGATCGTAATGGGCGAAGGCGACGACACGCGCCGGCAGCCGCTTGGCATGGCCGTCGAGCTTGCCGATCTCGACCTCCGTGCCGATCTCCGCGTGAGTGACGTCGAGCCGCGCCAGCGCGATGGTCTTGCCGAGAACCGGCGAACGCATGCCGGAGGTGACGACGCCGATCTGGGCGCGGCCGACATGGACGCAGTCGCCATGGCCGACCGCGACATTGGCGTCGATGTCGAGCCCGACGAGCTTGTGCTGCGGGTGCTCCTTGCGCCGGATCAGCGCGTCGCGGCCGATGAAGTCGTCGGCCTTGGTCTTGAGCGGCACGGTGAAGCCGATGCCTGCCTCGAACGGATCGGTCTGGTCGGAAAATTCGTAATCGGCGAAGATCAGCCCGGCCTCGATGCGCACCATGTCGAGCGCCTGCAGGCCCATCGGCTTCAGCCCGTGCGGCTGCCCGGCTTCCCAGACGGCGTCGAAGACCTTTTCGGCGTCGCGCGGATGGCACCAGATCTCGTAGCCGAGCTCGCCCGTATAGCCGGTGCGCGAGACCACGACCGGAATGCCGTTGCCGCCGCCGATGCGCGCGACCGCGAAGCGGAACCATTCGAGCTCGCCGATCGAGGGCTGAACCGGCGAGGTCCAGACGACTTCCTTCAATATGTCGCGGCTCTTCGGTCCCTGCACGGCGATGTTGTGCATCTGGTCGGTGGAGGAGCGCACCAGCACGTTGAGGTCGAGTTTTTTTGCCGTCTCGCGCAGCCATTCGCCGGAAAGATCGTCGCCGCCGACCCAGCGGAAATTGTCCTTGCCGAGCCTGAGCAGCGTGCCGTCGTCGATCATGCCGCCATGCTCGTAGCACATCGCCGTATAGACGACCTGGCCGACGCCGAGCTTCTTGACGTCGCGCGTCAGCGTGTATTGCAGCAGCGCTTCGGCATCCGGCCCGGTGACCTCGAACTTGCGCAGCGGCGACAGGTCCATGATCACGGCCGCCTGCCGGCAGGCCCAGTATTCGGCGATCGGACCTTCCTTGGCGAAGGAATTGGCAAGCCAATAGCCCCGGTATTCGACAAAGTCGCGCGTGTGTTTGGCAAAGCTCGAATGAAAGGCTGTCTCGCGGGTCATTTTCGGTTCCGAGTCGGGCTTCATGCGTCTGGCGATCGCTCGCGAGAATTTGTGCTGGCCGGAATAGCTGCGCACATGGATGTCGGTCAGGTCCCAGCCATTGGCGGGCGTGGTGTCGTCCGGGCAGGCCGAGGACACGCAGACGATGTCGGTGAGCGCCCTGAGCAGCACGTAGTCGCCCGGCCGCGACCACGGCTCGTCCGACACCATCACGCCATGCGCGTCGATCGCCGTGTTGAAGAAGAAGTTGATCGCCATCCAGCCCGCGCGGGGCGTCACGCCTTTGTCCGACAGCGCCTTGTTGAAATTCTCAGAGCAGTTGGTGTGGCCGGGATAGCCGATATCGTCGTAATATTTGGCGGCGCAGGCGAGCGCGAAAGCGTCGTGCCGCCCGCATGTGTCCTGCACCACCTCGACCAGCGGCTCCATGTCCTGGTCGTAATATTTCGAATGCAGGCCGGGCATCGGATAGGCCGAGCCCATCAGCGTGCGGGTCGTCGTCACGTCGAGCGGCAGGTCGCGGTCCTTGTCCAGCTTGCGCGCCGAAAAACACTGGAAGTCGGTGCATTGCCGGCCATCGACATCGATGATCTGCAGATAGTCGCCGGCCTTGACGAAATAGGATTCGGCGGTCGCCGAATGCACTCTGAGATCGAGCACCGGATCGGCGAGCGGATCGGGAAGCTGCGACCTTGTCTTCAGCCGGATCGTGGCGCGGCGCACCAGGACGGTGAGCGGCGTCGCCGTGTTGTGGCCGTCGACCAGCATCGGCCCGCCAGGCGCCGCGATCAGCAGCGCGCCGTCGCGCTGGACGGAAAAGCTCTGCTCAGTGCCGGCTGGCGTGGTGCCTCCGAACACGCGCACGGCCTTTGGCTGGTCGAGCTCTACCTTGCGACGCTCGAGGCTGAGGCGCAGCGCCGAAAGGCTGTCGTCACCCTCGGCGAGCAGCGCCTTGATGCCGGCTGCATTGCTGTTCGACCGTTCTCCGAAAATGCCGGGATCGGTCGTGCCGGATGTATCCCAGGCCAGAAGCTCGCAGGGCTGCCCACCCTCGACATTGGTCACGCTGACGCTGTCGCCGGCCTCGACGTCGATCAGCACCGCGCCGTTGCCCTGCACGGTATAGCGTTCCATCCCCGGCGGCAGCGCGATCTGGCCGGGCCTCAGGATCAGGCTTGGACGGGGCGGTCCGGACAGGACGGCGGGGTAGGGCGACTGGCTCATCTCAAACCCTCCTCCGAGCGAGAAACAAGTTTGCCTGTGTGTAAAATTATTTTCGCTGAGAGAATAGCAGGGCGATGGCGTTTGGCAAGGCGAGAAGGGAAAGGCGCGTCGCTATGCCAACTCTTCGGAATGGCTGATCGTGACGCCATACTCGGCAGCCGAGTCCAGAATCGTGTGCCACAGGCTCTCCGCGAAGGTCGCGAACACCAGGAGATTGAACACGGCGCGTCCGTCCGCCAGGTCGTCACCGCGCCACAGCGTGACGCTGGTATGATCCATCGATGTGGCAGCCGCCGCGCCGACGCCGAACACATCCGGATGCAGATCGATCGACGACTGCTTCGCAAGCATCGCGCGCGCCTTCTCGCCAGAGACGCTGATCAGCGCCCGCGCATGCGACTGGTCGGACAGCGAGGCCGAGCCGGCAAAGACAGGCGCAAGCCCATCCATCGTGTACTTGCCGCCTTTGGACAGCACGAGGAACTGGCCGGGTCCCGACCAGATCAGTGTCGCGTCGGCCGCGTCGACCGCCCTGGGCGTTTCCGGCGCGGCAACGCCGAAGCGCGTTTTTGCGGCCTTCGCCATCTCGGCGGCCTTGCCGCGCCGCGCCATGACCTGCACGAGGTCGAAATTGCGGATCTCGGTCAGCGAAACGCCGGCTTCGCCTTGCGCGCTGTAAGCGCCGGCGACCAGCGCGCGGTCGAGCGGGCTGCGGACATCCCAGGAAAAATCAGCCACGCTGGCGCCCTCCATCCGGATCGTAGAAGACGGAATTGCAGAGCTCGACATCATAGTCCTCGCCGCGCAGCGGATCATGCGCCCGCACGATCTCGCCGATGCGCTCGCGGCCGCGCTCGACAAGGCCGAGCCCGATCCACTGGTCGAGCACCGGCGAGAAGCAGACCGAGGTGACATAGCCCTGGTCGTTGTCGGGGCCGGGGGTCTCGCCCTTCGGAATGATATGCGCGCCGGAGCGCAGACGGCGCGCCTTGTCGGTCGGCTTGATGCCGACGACCACCTGCCGGCTGGGCGCGACCAGCGCCTCGCGACCGGCCATGACGCGGCCGATGAAATCCTTCTTGGTCGACATCATCTTGCCCAGGCCGAGATCGCCCGCCGCGGTGGTGCCGTTGAGTTCCGGTCCGGCGACATGGCCCTTTTCGATGCGCATCACGCCGAGCGCCTCGGTGCCGTAGGGCGTCACACCGAATGGCTTGCCGGCAATCATCAGGTTGCGCGCCATCGCCTCGCCGTAGCGCGCCGGCACCGAAATCTCGAACGCCATCTCGCCGGAGAAGGAGATGCGGAACAGCCTCGCCTTCAAGCCGCCGCGCAACGCAACTTCCCGCGCGCCCATGAACGGAAAACCTTCATTCGACAGGTCTTCGGCCGGATCGACGATCTCCTTCAAGAGATCGCGAGTCTTCGGCCCGGCGATCGAGAACTGCGCCCACTGGTCCGAAACGGAGGTCAGCTGCACGTCGAGCTCGGGGAACAGCACCTGGCGACAGAATTCCAGGTGCTGCATCACCAGCCCGGCCTTCGCCGTGGTGGTGGTGAGGAAATAATGGTCCTCGGCCAAACGCGAGGTCGTGCCGTCGTCGTAGACGATGCCGTCTTCGCGCAGCATCAGCCCGTAACGCGCCTTGCCGACGGCGAGGCTGGAGAAGGCGTTGATGTAGACGCGGTCGAGGAAGGTGCCGGCGTCTGGCCCATGCACGTCGATCTTGCCGAGCGTCGAGACATCGCAGAAGCCGACGCCGTTGCGCACGGCCTTCACCTCGCGGGTGACCGATTCCAGCCAGTCCTTCTCGCCCGCGCGGGGGTACCACTGCGCGCGCTTCCAAAGGCCGGTGTCGACAAACACTGCGCCCTGTTCGGCCGCCCAGTGATGCGAGGGCGTCAGCCGGGTCGCATGGAAATTCTCGTCGCGGTGGTGGCCGGCAAAGGCGCCGATGGCGACCGGCACGTAAGGCGGCCGGTAGATCGTCGTGCCGGTCTCGGGAATGGATTTGCCGCTGACCGCGGCCATGATGGCGAGGCCGGCGACATTCGACGTCTTGCCCTGGTCGGTCGCCATGCCGAGCGTCGTGTAGCGCTTCAGGTGCTCGACCGATTGAAAACCTTCGCGCTGCGCCAGCTCGACATCGGAAGCGGTAACGTCGTGCTGCTGGTCGACGAAGGCCTTGCCCTTGCCGGCGACATGCCAGAGCGGGGTGATCGAAAAGGCTTCGTCGTCGGCGACCGGCATCGATCCGATATTGCCGCTGCGTCCGGCATCGCGTGCCGCGGCAGCGCCGGCTTCAAACCCTTCGCGCAGGCAGGCGCCAAGTCCGAAAGCGCCGTTGGCCGCGCCCGCTGCGACCATGCCGGGCGGCGCGCCGTCTGGCACGAAGGCGGCTATGTCGTCGCGCCATTTCGGCCGGCCGCGATGATAGGAGGTGAGCCCGACCGCCGGATTCCAGCCGCCGGAGACGGCGAGCCCGTCGGCCTCGACCTCGGCGCGCGCGCCGCCGGTCAGCGACACGGAGATCTTGCGCACGCCGCCCTTGCCGCCATCGACGCTGCTGACGGCGCCGTGCAGCACGGGGAAGCCGCCCTTGCTGGCCAGCGAGCGATGCGCCGGCGAAACATCCGGCCGCGCATCGATCACCGCCGCCACCTGCAGTCCGGCGGCGACCGCCGTTTCGGCCGTGCGCCAGCCATCCTCGTTGTTGGTGAACAGCGCGATCCGCCTGGACGGCGTGGCGGCGTAGCGGTTGATGTAGCTGCGCATGGCCGACGCCATCATCACGCCGGGCGTGTCGTTGCCGGCAAAGACGATCGGACGTTCGATCGTGCCGGCCGCGACCACGCAGCGCTTGGCCAGGATGCGCCACAGCCGCTGGCGCACCTGATGCTCCGGCGGCACCGGCAGATGGTCGTTGACGCGCTCGATCGCGCCATAGGTGCCGCCATCATAGACGCCGAACAAAGTCGTGCGCGTCATGATGCGCACGTCTGGCATGGCCTCCAGTTCGGCGAGCGTGCGCGCGATCCATTCCGCGGCTGGCAGTGCGTCGATCGTGCCGCCATCGGCGAGCAGCCGGCCGCCGAGGACGAAATCTTCCTCGCACAGGATGACGCGCGCGCCGCAGCGCGCGGCGGCAAGGGCAGCCGCCAGGCCCGCCGGGCCGGAACCGGCGATCACCACGTCGCAATGCGCCCAGGCCTTGTCATAGTGGTCGGGGTCGGAAACCTGCGCTGCGCGGCCGAGACCGGCGGCGCGCCGGATCGCAGGCTCGTAGATCGCCTCCCAGAACTTCGCCGGCCACATGAAGGTCTTGTAGTAGAAGCCGGCGACGAAGATCGGCGCGAACAACTGGTTGACCGACATTACGTCGAAATTGAGCGACGGCCAGCGGTTCTGGCTGGCTGCCTCGAGGCCCTCATAGAGTTCAGCCGTCGTCGCCTTGGTGTTCGCCTCGCGCCTCGCGCCGCTGCGCAATTCGACCAGCGCGTTCGGCTCTTCCGAGCCTGCCGTCAGGATGCCGCGTGGGCGGTGATACTTGAACGAGCGGCCGACGAGCTTGACGCCGTTGGCGACCAGCGCGGACGCCAGCGTGTCACCCTTGAAGCCCGAGAATGTCTTGCCGTCGAAGCGAAAGCTGAGCGGTGCCGAGCGGTCGATCAGACCGCCATTGTTCAGCCGGTTTGCCTGATCGCCGCGCATCACGCACCAACCTTGGAGGCGCCGGCGCCCGCCGCCGGCTCAACGGCCGAAATCTCATGCGTCAGCGTGTTGCGGGTGACCTTCAGCCAGGCCCGGCAGCCGCCGCCATGGTACCAGTGCTCGCTCATCACGCCGGCGATGTTGTCGCGCAGGTAGACGTAATCGTAGACGGCGTCCTCGCCGGCATCGGCCGCGGGACGTTGCGGCTTGGCGTCGCCGAGATAGGTGAACTCGCCGAGTTCGCGTTCGCCGCAGAAGGGACAGGTAATGCGCATGGTTTTCGGCTGTCCTCAGAGCATGATGCCAAAAAGTGTGGAGCGTTTTTTGGATAACATCCTGCTCTATCTCTAATGCAGGTTCGGTTGGGCGCCCTGGCCCTTCTCGTCGATCATGGCGCCGCGCTGGAACCGGTCGAGGCGAAACAGCGCGGCTTCCTTGTGCGATTGATCGCGGGCGATGAGATGGGCGAAGACGAAGCCCGAGCCCGGTGTCGCCTTGAAGCCGCCATAACACCAGCCGGCGTTGATATAGAGGCCGTCCACCGGGCTCTTGTCGATGATCGGCGTGCCGTCCATCGACATGTCCATGATGCCGCCCCATTGGCGCAGCAGCCGCACGCGGCCGATCATCGGGATCAGCGCCATCCCACCTTCGCAGACATCTTCCATGACCGGCAGGTTGCCGCGCTGGGCATAGGAGTTGTAGCCGTCGATGTCGCCGCCGAAGACCAGCCCGCCCTTGTCCGACTGGCTGACATAGAAGTGTCCGGCGCCGAAGGTCATCACGCCGGGGATGAGCGGCTTGATCGCTTCGGAGACGAAAGCCTGCAACACATGGCTTTCGATCGGCAGACGCAGGCCAGCCATGGCCGCGACGCGCGAGGAAGAACCCGCCACCGCCATGCCGACCTTGCCGGCGCCGATCTTGCCGCGCGAGGTCTCGACGCCGGTGACCTTGCCGTTGGCGTCGCGCGTGAAGCCGGTAACCTCGCAATTCTGGATGATGTCGACGCCGAGTTCGCTCGCCGCATGCGCGTAGCCCCACACGACCGCATCGTGTCGAGCCGTGCCGCCGCGCCGTTGCAGCAATCCCCCCTGCACGGGGAAGCGCGCATTGTCGAAATTCAGGAACGGCAGCATCTTGCGCAGCGCCGCCTGATCGAGCAGCTCCGCATCGATGCCGTTGATGCGCATGGTGTTGCCGCGCCGGGCGAAAGCGTCGCGCTGCGCGTCGGAGTGATAGAGGTTGAGCACGCCGCGCTGGCTGACCATGGCGTTGTAGTTGAGGTCCTGCTCCATCCTCTCCCACAGCTTCATGGAAAGCTCGTAGAAACCGGTGTTGCCGGGAAGGCCGTAATTGGAGCGAATGATGGTGGTGTTGCGGCCGGCATTACCGGAGCCGATCCAGCCCTTTTCCAGCACCGCGACATTGCGGATGCCAAACTCGCTGGCGAGGAACCAGGCGGTGGCCAGCCCATGGCCACCGCCGCCGATGATCACCACGTCATAGCGGTCCTTGGGCGCTGCGTCGCGCCAGGTCGGCTGCCAGTTCTTGTGGCCGGAAAGGGCGGCGCGGGCGAGCGAGAAGATCGAATATTTCATCAGTTCATTCCGAGGTCGCTCGCACCGCCGAGATATCAGATATCCAGCGTGTGGTCGCGCTCCCACTGCGTGAAGTGCGAAGCATAGGAATTCCATTCCTGCTGCTTCAGCTTTAGATATGCCGACGAGAATTCCTCACCCAGCGCCGCCTTGAGCGATTTGTCCTTGTCGAATTCGCGCAGCGCATCTAGCAGGTTGAGCGGCAGTTTCGGCGCGTCCGTAACGGTATGGCCGAGCTGATACATGTCGATGTCGTAGCGCTTGCCGGGGTCGGCCTTCGAGCGGATGCCATCGAGGCCGGCAGCGATGATGACGGCCTGCAGCAAATACGGATTGGCGGCGCCGTCCGGCAGGCGCAATTCGAAACGGCCAGGCCCGGGCACGCGCACCATGTGCGTGCGGTTGTTGCCGGTCCAGGTCACCGTGTTCGGCGCCCAGGTCGCGCCCGAAATGGTGCGCGGCGCGTTGATGCGCTTGTAGGAATTGACCGTCGGGTTGGTGATCGCGGCAAGCGCGGAGGCATGCTTCATGATGCCGCCGAGGAAGTTCCTGCCCTTGGCGGACAGGCCGAGCTCTTCCGAATTGTCGGCAAAGACATTGGTCTTGCCGGTCTCGTCCCACACCGAGATGTGCGCATGGCAGCCATTGCCGGTCAGGCCCTGGAAGGGCTTGGGCATGAACGTCGCGCGCAAGCCGTGCTTTTCGGCGATCGACTTGACCATGAACTTGAAGAAGGAGTGCTTGTCGGCGGTCGCCAGCGCGTGATCGAACGTCCAGTTCATCTCGAACTGGCCGTTGGCGTCCTCATGGTCGTTCTGGTACGGGCCCCAGCCCAGCGCCAGCATATGGTCGCAGATCTCGGCGATGACGTCGTAGCGCCGCATCACCGCCTGCTGGTCGTAGCAGGGTTTCGAGGCTGTATCGTATTCGTCGGAGATCGCCTTGCCGTCGGGCGAGATCAGGAAGAACTCGGCCTCGACGCCGGTCTTGACATGCATGCCGTCGCGGGCGGCTTCGTCGATCAGCCGCTTCAGCGTGTTGCGCGGCGCCTGGCTCACCTCTTTGTCGTCCATGATGCAGTTGGCGGCTACCCAGGCGACGTCCTTCTTCCACGGTAGTTGGATGACCGAAGCCGGATCCGGCACCGCCAGCATGTCCGGATGCGCTGGCGTCAGGTCGAGCCATGTGGCGAAGCCGGCAAATCCTGCACCGTCCTTCTGCATGTCGGCGATCGCCTGCGCCGGCACCAGCTTGGCACGCTGCCCGCTGAACAGGTCGGTGTAGGAGATCATGAAATATTTGACGCCGTTCTCCTTGGCGAATGCGGCGAGATCGTTCCCCATTATGTAGTTCCTCGCTTATGTGTCTTGGAAGTTTGTCCTAGAAGCCGCTCTTCCCCGGTATCCAGTTGGTGCCGGCTAAAGGCACGCCGGCCATGGCGGCGGCTTCGATCGAGAGCGCGACGAGATCCTCGGGCTCGAGATTGTGCAGGCTATTCTTGCCGCAGGCGCGGGCAATCGTCTGCGCTTCGAGCGTCATCACCTTGAGGTAGTTCGCGAGCCGCCGTCCGGCCGCGATCGGGTCGACCCGCTTCATCAATTCGGGGTCCTGCGTGGTGATGCCGGCCGGGTCGCGGCCCTCGTGCCAGTCGTCATAGGCGCCGGCCGTGGTGCCGAGCGCACTGTACTCCGCCTCCCAGCGGGGATCATTGTCGCCAAGCGCGACCAGCGCCGCCGTTCCGATCGACACAGCGTCGACGCCGAGCGCCAGCGCCTTGGCGACATCGGCGCCATTGCGGATGCCGCCCGAGACAATCAGCTGCACCTTGCGGTGCATGCCGAGGTCCTGCAGCGCCTGTACCGCCGGCCGGATGCAGGCAAGCGTCGGCTGGCCGACATTCTCGATGAACACTTCCTGGGTGGCAGCCGTGCCGCCCTGCATGCCATCGACCACCACGACATCGGCGCCGGCCTTCACCGCGAGCGCGGTGTCATAGTAGGGACGGGCGCCGCCGACCTTGACGTAGATCGGCTTTTCCCAGTCGGTGATCTCGCGCAGCTCGAGGATCTTGATCTCGAGATCGTCCGGCCCGGTCCAGTCGGGATGGCGTGAGGCCGAGCGCTGGTCGATGCCCTTGGGCAGCGTGCGCATCTCGGCGACGCGGTCGGAGATCTTCTGGCCGAGCAGCATGCCGCCGCCGCCGGGCTTGGCGCCCTGGCCGACGACCACTTCGATGGCGTCCGCGCGGCGCAAGTCGCGCGGATTCATGCCGTAGCGCGAGGGCAGATACTGATAGACCAGCGTCTTCGAATGCCCGCGTTCTTCCTCGGTCATGCCGCCGTCGCCGGTCGTGGTCGAGGTGCCGGACAGCGTGGCGCCACGCCCGAGCGCCTCCTTGGCCGGGCCGGAGAGCGACCCGAAACTCATGCCGGCGATGGTGATCGGGATCTTCAGCTCGATCGGCTTCCTGGCATGGCGCGAGCCGAGCACCACCGAGGTGTCGCAGCGCTCGCGATAGCCTTCGAGCGGGTAGCGCGAGATCGACGCGCCGAGGAACAAGAGGTCGTCGAAATGCGGCAGCTTGCGTTTGGCGCCGGCGCCGCGGATGTCATAAATGCCGGTTGCTGCCGCGCGGCGGATTTCGGAAAGCGTGTAGTCGTCGAAGGTCGCGGATTTGCGCGGCGTCGTCGGCGGGTTGCGGTAGGTCATCTTGCCTCAATACGCGTCGGCGTTGTCGATATTGAAATTGTAGAGTTTGCGGGCCGAGCCGTAGCGCTTGAACTCCGACGCCTTGACGCCAGTGACGCCGGCCTTGTCGAGCAGGCCCTGCAGCAATTCGATGTGCTTGGGCCGCATCTCCTTGGCGATGCAGTCGGCGCCGAGGCTTTCGACCTTGCCGCGCACGAAGAGCCGCGCCTCGTAGATGGAATCGCCCAGCGCATCGCCGGCGTCGCCCAGCACCACGAGATTGCCGGACTGCGCCATGAAGGCCGACATGTGGCCGATATTGCCGTGCACGACAATGTCGATGCCCTTCATCGAAATGCCGCAGCGCGACGAGGCGTTGCCTTCGATGACGAGAAGACCGCCGCGGCCGGTGGCGCCGGCATACTGGCTGGCGTCGCCCTTGATGACGATCGAGCCCGACATCATGTTCTCGCCGACGCCGGGACCGGCAGAGCCGTGCACGGTGATCGCGGCGCCGTCATTCATGCCGGCGCAGTAATAGCCGACGCTGCCGCGCACATCGATGCTGACCGGCTGGTCGACACCGACCGCCACAGAGTGGCTGCCTTTCGGGTTGAGCACTTCCCAGGCGGTCTCGTTCGAGCCGGGCGTGAGCTTGTGCAGCGCCTGGTTCAGTTCGCGCAGCGACTGTTGCGAGAGGTCGAAGACCCTCGCATGGCTCTGATCCCGCTCGGCTTTCGACATTATGGTTGCCGGCATCGGCTCAGTGCTCCCAGAAATAAACGGTTGCGGGCTCGGGCTCCCAGACCCGCGCATTGTCGATGCCGGGCAGCTTGGTCAGCGCGCGATATTCGGAGCCGAAGGCGACATACTGGTCGGTCTCGGCCATGACGGCGGGCTTGCAGGCGATCGGATCGCGCACCACGCCGAAGCCGTTCTTGGTGCCGACGACGAAGGTGAAGAAGCCGTCGAGGTCGGAGAGCGTGCCTTCCAGCGCCTCGCCGAGATTCTTGCCGTGCGCCATGCGGTTGGACAGATAGGCGGCCGCCACTTCGGTGTCGTTCTCCGTCTCGAACGTCATGCCGTCGCGGATCAGCTCTCGGCGCACATTGTTGTGGTTGGAGAGCGAGCCATTGTGCACCAGGCACTGGTCGGCGCCGGTCGAGAACGGATGCGCCCCCATCGTCGTCACCGCCGATTCCGTCGCCATGCGGGTGTGGCCGATGCCGTGGGTGCCGGTCATGGAGCGCACGTCGAAGCGATCGACGACGGCTTCCGGCAGGCCGACTTCCTTGTAAATCTCGACTGCTTCGCCGGCGCCCATGATGCGGATGTCGGGTCGGAGCGTCTGCAGCGCCTCACGCGCGGCGTCGACCTTGTCAGGCGCGGTACGGATGACGGCGTGGGTGGATTTCGTGGCAAGGCTGACGGGAGCGCCGATCGCCTTGGCGAGCTCGACATCGAGGCCGCGGAAATCGCGCTCCGGCTTGGCCGACTGGATGGTGATCTTGGCTTCATTCTTGGAAGGGGCGCCATAGATGGCGATGCCGGCACTGTCCGGGCCGCGGTCGCTGAGCGACACCAGCATCTCCGACAGCATCGCGCCGAGCTTCGGCTCCAGCGCCTTGTCCTTCAAGAAAAGTCCGACGATTCCGCACATGCCAGCCTCCGGCGTTTTTTGGCTCTCAGATGATGTACCCAATGAGTTGGCCAAATTCAATTGGTATGAAAGAAATTTTCCTGTCGTTATATATTCGACGGCACATCACCTTTGGCACTATCGCCGTCCGGACGCGCCTTGTGAACCCAGATCGCGTGGCGGATGCGCGCGATCCTGTAGGCGTCGAGGATCGAGAGGGCATAGATCAGGAAACCGCCGGCATGGCGGCCGATGAAGCCGGCTTCGGCCGGCGCCAGCTTGGTCGTTATCCAACCAAGGATCACCATGAAGAACAGGAACTGCAGGCCGCGCGCCGGCATGCCGAGCATGACATGGCCGCTTGCCGGCAAAACGATCGCCGCGCCGAGCACGAGATACGGATTGGCCGGGGCGGAGGAAGCGGTCTCGTCGGTCATGCTGCCTGCCTTTCGCGCCGGTTGATGGCTTCGCGCAGGCCCGAGGCCACCGCGAGCAGGCGTTCGATTAGGGCGGGATCGATCCCGGCGCCGCCGAACGCCGCCTGGCGGAACACGCCGTAACGTGCGCGTTCGGCCTCCGCCAGCAGCCAGACGATGCGCACGCCGTTCGGCGTGACCAGCAATTCCTTGGCGCGACTTTCGGCAAAAATGCCGGTATGCGCGGCGATCAGGTCCTGCGGGAAAGCGACGCCCTTGCGGTCCGTCCTGAGCACTGCGTCGGCGGGAAAGCCGAGCACCTTCGGCAGCGTGTGCGCAAGATGATCGAAATTGGAAAACGTCGTCGCCGAATTCGGCCGCATCATCATGTCGAACGTACCCGGCACCGCGACCGGCTCGGTGATCGAAACGCTGAGCCAGCGTGTCGGCAGCTTTCGTGTCGCCAGCGTGTCGACGATGGTGCGCAGCTGGACGCGCTGGCCGTTCCAGGAACCGGCCCAGGTGACGACGCCGGCCGTGCCGTCGGAAATGTCGGCGGCGTCCGCAATGACGCTGCGAACGCTGGCCGTATCGGCGGCCAAGTCAGCCTTCGCCCTGTCGCGGCCGGCACGCGCCAGCCAGGCGATATGGACGACGACGCCCAGTGCGATCGCCCCGGTAAGCAATACTGACGCCAGCTCGGACATCGCGACACGCCACGGCCCGCCATCGAAAGGCGGGCCTTCACTCCACTCAATAACCCTGCGGCTTCGGCCACGGCATGGAGAACTGGTCGCCGCGCCGCACGAACTTGTAGCGGTAGAAGTGGAACCACAGCGAAATCAGGAAATAGAACACCGTCATCGCGATCAGCTGCGAGCCGAAGCCGAGGAAGATGGCGAAGAACGTCACCATGCACAGGCAGAACAGCACGATCGCGGGCAGCGGGTGGAAGGGGTGTGTGTAGCCGCGGCGGATCGAACCCAGTGGCCACTTCTTGCGGAACATCATGATGTTGATGCTCATGAAGGTGTATTGCAGCACGCCCGACAGGATCGAGAAGGTGATCGCCTGGTTGAGGTCGGCGATGAAGGCGAAGGCCAGCGCGATCGGCAGCAGGAACAGGATCGAGCGGTAGGGCGTGCGATACTTCGGATGCACCGCCGAGAACCAGCTCGGCAGATAGCGGTCGCGGCCGAGCGAGAACCAGGCGCGCGCCGCGTCGTTGATGCAGCCATTGGCCGAGGCAAGCGCGGCAAGCAGCGTCGCGATGAAGAGCAGGTTTTCGAGCAGCGGGCTGCCGGTCAGCTTGCCGGCGTCCCACAGCGGATAATAGGTGATGCCGAGATATTCCCAGGGCATCAGCGAGGCGCAGACATACCAGGTCATCGCGGCGGCGATCAGCAGCGTGATCATGCCGGCCATGGTGCCGTAGGGCAGGGAGCGCGCCGGCGAGCGCACTTCCTCGGCCGCCTGGGTCGTTCCCTCGATGCCGAGATAGTACCAGATGCCGAACTGGAAGGCGGCGATCACGCCGATCCAGCCATAGGGCAACGCATTGGCGGGGGTGACCAGCTCGTTGAGCTTCAGCACCGCGCCTTGCGTCCACGGGCTGACCGAGAAGAACAGGATGACGATCGAGACATAGGCGATCGCGGTGATGACGAAATTGACATTCAGCGTCATCAGCACGCCGCGATAGTTGAGCCAGGCGAGCACGACAATGGTGGCGGCGATGAAGGAATTGTGCGTCAGTCCTTCGACGCCGGCCTTGGCGACGATGGTGTCGCCGAGCAGGATCGCGTCCGACACTTCGAGCATGGTGTAGGCGAACACCAGGAACAGCGCGACGTTGAAGGCCATCAGTGGCCCGACGATATGCTTGGCCTGCGCATATTGGCCGCCGGCGGCGGCGACCGTCGACGTCACCTCCGAGTCGATCATCGCGACCGAGGTGTAGAGCAGTCCGACGACCCAGCAGACGATCAGCGCGGCGAGCGCGCCACCCTTGTCGGCGGAGAAATTCCAGCCGGTGAACTCGCCGACCAGCACGATGCCGACGCCCAGCGCCCACACATGCGCCGGGCCGAGCACCCGAAGCAGCGAGACCCTGTCGCCGTGGATTGTCGTCGTTTGTCCCGTTTCAACCGCAGCCGTCATATCAGTCCCCACTCAGATCCGGTGTTTTTCGGAAACGGCTTCAAGCTCACCTTCACGGGAAGACGTCAGAGTCTCCTCGGAATAGGTCGTATCGACCTTGAACCAGTCGTAGAGCATCCACAGCGCAAGCACGGCCGAGATGGCCCAGCAAACGTAAGACAGTCCCATCCACATGATGTTTTCCCCGGACTCTTTGTCGTCGAAGTCTCTTTGTCGTCGAAAGTCTCTTTGTCGTCGAAGTTTACTTGTCGTCGAACTTCTCGTTGATGACCTCGCGATATTCCTTATCGGAGGCGCGGAACAGGAAAACGAAATAGGCGATCAGCACGATCGCCATGATGATCAGCGTCGGCCAGTCGATGATGTAGTGGAAGCGGTTCTGGATGATGTCGTGCGCCGTCTCCGGCGTGTAGCCCAGCTTCTCCCAGATCGAGGCCATGGTCGCGTTCTGGCCGAGCGCGTCCCAGGTCTTGGCGTCAAGCGCGTCGATCGACTTCGCCGCCCCGGCAAACCCGAGTTTCAGCGGCAGCCAGAGCGCCACGAAGATTGCGACCACCACGACCGCGATGTCGAAGACCTGTCCGGCCTTGCTTTGCTCCGGCGGGGTATAGCGGGCCATGGTTTCTCCCTTCAGGATTGACGGTTGCGGGCGGCGTCGGCGTTCTTGATGTCGAGCCCGTAGATGAAGTCCTTGTCTTCCTTGTAGTGGTTGAGCATGGCGAGGATCGCGGCGGTGTTGAAAATCAGCACCGCGGCGGCTGCAACCGCCACCACGAGCTTGATGCCGCTGTGCGGAATGTATGGCCATGTCATCAGGAGGACGAAGAGGATCGTTGCCCACAGGCACACGATCAGGAGCACGGACCCACGCACGTCGGAACGGTACAGCGCTTCGATGCGCTGCTGCATGTCGGACATCGGTTTCCCCTTCTGGCGACGTCCGGCCACGCAACCGACCGGGCGTCCACTCTTTCAACAGAGTGAAATTTTTTTCATAAATTCCGCTCGATTCCCGAAATTGTCAAGCCGGATTTACGCATCGTAAACCGTTTGTTCAGGTCAAGAAATTTGCCTGACAATGAAATTATTTGCTTCAAGGGGATTGCAGGGCTTCGCCGTTTGCGGTCAATATTCGACCAAGCTCCGCCACCAAGCAGGAGCAGGGAACGGCAACGACTTAAATCGCACGGAGGACGATCGGATGACGGCATCCTGGAGATTCTCGACCCTGGCGGATCGCCATCGCGCGCTCGGCTCGAAACTCGAGGACTGGAGCGGCATGGGCACCGCCTGGACTTACGACAAGGATGCCGACGCGGAATATGTCGCGATCCGCACCAAGGCCGGGCTCATGGACGTCTCCGGCCTTAAGAAGGTCCACATCACCGGGCCGCACGCTTCGCATCTCATCGACCTCGCCACGACGCGCGACGTCGAAAAGATCTATCCCGGCAAGTCGGCCTATGCCTGCATGCTGAACGAAGCCGGAAAATTCACGGACGACTGCATCCTCTATCGCATCAGCCCGAACTCCTGGATGGTCGTGCACGGCTCCGGCACCGGCCACGAGGAACTGCAGCGGGCGGCGATGGGCCGCGATGTTTCGCTGCGCTTCGACGACAATCTGCATGACCTGTCGCTGCAGGGACCGACCGCCGTCGACTACCTTGCCAAGCACGTGCCCGGCATCCGCGATCTCAACTACTTCCATCATATGCACACGCAGCTCTTCGGTTTCCCGGTGATGATCTCGCGCACCGGCTACACCGGCGAGCGCGGCTACGAGATCTTCTGCCGCGGCCAGGATGCCGGCACGATCTGGGACAGGATCCTCGAGGAGGGCAAGAGCGCCGGCATCATTCCGTGCCGCTTCACCACGCTCGACATGCTGCGCGTCGAGAGCTACCTGCTCTTCTACCCCTACGATAATTCCCAAAGGTATCCGTTCGAGAACGAAGGCCCCGGCGACACGCTGTGGGAACTCGGCCTCGACTTCACCGTCAGCCCCGGCAAGACCGGCTTCCGCGGTGCCGAGGAACACTATCGGCTGAAGGGCAAGGAGCGCTTCAAGATCTATGGTGTCCTGCTTGACGGCAAGGAGCCGGCCGACGAAGGCGCGCCTGTCTACCGCGACGGCAAAAAGGTCGGCGTGGTCACTTGCGCCATGTATTCGCCGCTGGTCGAGAAATCGATGGGCATCGCGCGCCTCGATGTCGACTGCGCCGTCAAGGACACCAAGCTCGAGATCCGCAACAAGAGCGGCTCCATCAAGGCGACGGCGCAGCCCTTGCCGTTCGACGATCCGAAAAAGACCAAGCGGACCGCCAAGGGCTGAGGCATCATCAAGGGGGAGGGATTTCGGGGCACGAAGGAAAGAATGGCAGCCAAGACGATCATCAGCCGGCCCATTTACGGAACGCTCTCTCCGCAGCCCGGCAAGCATCATCTTTTCATCGCCGACGCAGAAGGCGCGCTCGCGATAACGAACATGGCCGGCAAGGCTCCGCCCGGCTTCTTCGACGGAGCCGAGATCGTCTTTATTCCCGACTCCGAGGGCAAGCACATCTCAGCGCTTGAGGCGCTGAGGCCGGCCCAGCTCCATCTGCCGCCGTCCTTCGCCAGCCTCCTGCCGCGGCTCAGGCAGACGCTGACCAACGCCCATATGGGGTTGCGCCTCTATCTTGCCGGCACCGAGGGCCTGATCGGCCAGGCCATGCAGGCCGCCCTCGAAGCCGGCATCGACCACACCTCGATTGAGACCGAGCATCGCGGCTCGCTGGCGCGGCGCATGCAGTGCGTGCACTGCAAGGGCATCACCGAGAATGTGACCACGCAGCCGGCCACTTGTTCGCATTGCGGCCTGCTGCTTCTGGTGCGCGATCACTATTCGCGGCGCCTCGCCGCCTTCCAGGGCGTGTGCATCAACGCCGAGGATCGCTCCGAGATTCCTCCGATGGAGGAGGCCTTCCCATGAGCACCGGCACCACCAAGCTCGACGTCGTCGTCAGCGACGTCGTTCCCGTCAACGATCTCGTCACCCGCTTCCATTTCCGCCGCCGCGACGGCGAGCTGCTGCCGACCTTTTCCGGCGGCGCCCATGTCGTGGTCGAGATGCGCGACGGCGACCGCACCAGGCTCAATCCCTATTCGCTGATGGGCTCGCCGCTCGACACGCGCGAATACACCATTTCCATCCGGCGCGACGATGTCGGCCGCGGCGGCTCGCTGTTCATGCATAGGTCCGTCAAGCCTGGCCTGGAGATGGTGATAAGCTATCCCGTGAACCTGTTCTCGCTCGATCTGAGAGCAAAAAAACACCTGATGCTGGCTGGCGGCATCGGCATCACGCCCTTCATGGCGCAGACCGCGCAACTGGCAGGGGACGGCGGCAATTTCGAATTGCACTACACCTGCCGCACCGCTTCGCTCGGCACCTATGCCGATGTGCTCCGAGAGCGCTACGGCAACCGGGTCAGGCTCTATCACGACGACCGCGAGGAGCGCATCGACCTCGAGCGGCTCTTGTCCTCGCAGCCGCTCGGCACGCATCTCTATGTCTGCGGCCCAGCCGGCATGATCAACTGGGTGCGCGATCGCGCGGCAAGCCTCGGCTGGCCGCCGGAGACCGTGCATTTCGAGCATTTCGCGGCCCCGCAGCCCGGTGCGCCGTTCGACGTGACCTTGGCCGTCAGCGGCAAGACGATCCGTGTCGGCGAGCAGCAGAGCCTGCTCGAAGCCATAGAGGCAGCCGGCGTCGATCCGCCTTATCTGTGCCGCGGCGGCGTCTGCGGCCAATGCGAGACCAATGTGATCTCGTCCGACGGCAAGTTCATCCACAACGATCACTGGCTGAGCGAGGAAGATCACCGTTCAGGCTGCAAGATCATGCCTTGCGTCTCGCGCTTCGAGGGCAAGTCGCTGGTCCTGGAAAGATAGGAGGCGTCAATGGGCATCACCTTTCGCAAGGAAACTTTTCGCGACGACTTCACCTTCAAGAACAGCCCGGAGCACATCAGGCGCTTTCCGTTCCCGTTCAACGAAGATGCCTACATGTATGCGGTCAACATCGAGCCGCATGTCGTCGGGCCGAAGGGCAGCGTGCTCGAAAACCTGATCGACGTCGACGAGCACTATGTCGCCGAGATGCAGGACCGCGCGCTGGTGCTGGCCGAGGATCCGCTGCGCTGCCAGTCGCTGCCGCACATGACGCTGGCCGGCTGGGACCTGCTCGAGCTTCTGATGGAGCAGCAGGCGCTGGGATATCCCGAGCATTTCACACTGGAGCGAAACGGCGACCGCTGGCGCTGGATCAACCGTCCCCTCGGCATCGACGACACCTTCACCTTCGGCGACACCTCGACGCTGCCCTACGGGCCGATGGAGTATATCACCCGCCAGAGCCAGGGCGATTTCTGCATCCTCGACCAGCGCGACGGCAATCTGTGGATGGATGCCGGCATGGTCACCACCCAGGCCGACTGGTCGCTCGACTTCGACATCGGCATGAATTTCTTCGAATGGCACGCGCCCGTGCCGTTGGCGCATGAGAAGGGCATCTTCACCCGCGCGCTGAAATTCCTCACCAACATCCAGCAGGGCAAGCCGGCCAGGCGCCTCAACTGGACGATGACCATCAATCCGCGCCTCGACACCAGCCCTGAGAATTATCACAAATGGGGTCCGGACCGCGCCACCGTCACGCCCGAAAATGTCGGCGACAAGGTGCATCTGCGCGTCGAATTGCAGAGCTTCTGGCGTCTGCCGCGCTCCAACGGCATCGTCTTCCCGATCCGCTGCTACCTGATCAAGATGGACGAGCTGGTGACGCAGCCGAAATGGGCGCGCCGCCTGCACCGCGTCATCCGCGACCTGCCGGAAGAGCTCGCCACCTACAAGGGCCTGACGCGGTACAGGTCGACGCTGGTCGAGTGGCTGTCTAAACTGGATGACGGCAGCCCGACCAGTCCGGGATTTGGACCGGACTGAACCGCTGATCTCCGCCTTGGGCGCCCCGGCGCCGACGTTGGAGATTGGCCGAAACCCCCATGACGTCATCATACTCGGGCTTGACCCGAGTATCCATGCCGTGACCTCGGGTGTAGGGTGCAAGGGCGCGGAATTCCGTAACCGTTGCAACGCTTTAGCGTCGCGGCATGGATTCTAGGGTCTGCGCGCGTCGCTTCGCTCCTTGCTTCGCCCTAGAATGACGAACGCGGTAAGGGCGAGATCAGCCAATCACCCGGCCCTGTTCTGCGGATAGCAGATGATCGACAGATACCGCATCGGAAGCTGCGTCAGCTCTTCCGGTCCGTGCGGCGCGTCGGCGTCGAAGAACAGGCTGTCGCCCGGCTTCATCGGATAGAGATTGTTGCCGTGCCGGTAAACGACTTCGCCCTCGAGCATGTAGAGGAACTCCATGCCGGCATGCTGGAAGGTCGGGAACACGTCCGAATTCTCGGTGAGCGTGATGAGATAGGGCTCGACGACGACGCCGCTGGTGTTGGCGCCGATGTGGCCGAGCAGATTATACTGGTGGCCGGCGCGCGTGCCGCGCCGCTCGACGTCGACGCCTTCGCCGGCCTTGACGAAGACGGCGCTGTGCTCTTCCTCGAAACGGCGGAAGAAGGCGGTCACCGGAACGCCCAGTGCCCGCGACAGCGCCTGCAATGTCGTCAGCGATGGCGAGGTGATGCCGTTCTCGATCTTCGACAGCATGCCGAGCGAAATGTCTGTTGCCGTGGCGAGATCGGCGACGGTGATGCCGAGCTTCTTGCGGAACGCGCGAACCTCATGGCCGATCGCCACTTCCAGCACTTTTTCGCGCGTGTCGCGGATGGCGTGCGGATTCTGCGTCAGCGGCGTGCGGATCGTGCGCCCGTCCGCCGAAACGCGCTTCGACGGCGCCTTGCCCTTCGCTGCCGCATCGGTGGACCTGGTGCCGGAATTCTTGTTCGCCATGTCGCCCCCGACTCTCGCGGATTTATTTCACTCAAGGTGAACATATGCGGTGGCGATACAAGAGCGCAACCGCGACTGCAAGCCGACGAGTGTCGCAGGGGACCGATGGCTGGAACGCGAACGCCACGGCTTTTGCGCACAAAAACCGTTTCACGCAAACGTCGTTGCCGCAGATGTTTGTTGACAGCACCGAAGACCCAATTACTGTCACTGTGAGTGAAATTTGTTTCGCTGGGGAAATCAAAAAAGAGGAGGCCCGCAATGAAATCTTGTGTTGCCGTCATCGGCGCCGGACCGTCCGGTCTGGCGCAACTAAGGGCCTTCAAGTCGGCTGCCGACAAGGGTGCCGAGATCCCGGAAATCGTCTGTTTCGAAAAGCAGAGCGACTGGGGCGGCCTGTGGAACTACACCTGGCGCACCGGCCTCGACGAGCATGGCGATCCGGTGCATGGCTCGATGTATCGCTATCTGTGGTCGAACGGCCCGAAGGAATGCCTCGAATTCGCCGACTACACGTTCGAGGAGCACTTCGGCCGGCCGATCGCCTCCTATCCGCCGCGCGCCGTACTGTGGGATTACATCAAGGGCCGCGTCGAGAAATCGGGCCTGCGCGACTGGGTGCGCTTCAACAGCCCGGTGCGCATGGTGACCTATTCGGACGACACCAAGAAATTCACCGTCACCGCGCATGACCGCAGCAACGATGTGACCTACTCTGAAGAGTTCGACAACGTCGTCGTCGCCTCAGGCCATTTCTCGGTACCCAACGTGCCGTTCTTCGAAGGCTTCCTGACCTTCAACGGCCGCATCCTGCACAGCCATGATTTCCGCGACGCCATGGAGTTCAGGGGCAAGGACATCCTCATCATCGGGCGTTCCTACTCGGCCGAGGATATCGGTTCGCAATGCTACAAATACGGCGCCAAATCGATCACCTCCAGCTACCGCTCAAAGCCGATGGGCTTCAAATGGCCGGAGAACTGGAAGGAAGTGCCGCTGCTGCAGAAGGTCGTCGGCAAGACGGCGCACTTCAAGGACGGCACCACCAAGGACGTGGACGCCATCATCCTTTGCACCGGCTACCTGCATTCCTTCCCGTTCCTGACCGACGACCTCAAGCTCAAGACCGCCAACCGCATGTGGCCGCTCGATCTCTATGAGGGCGTCGTCTGGGAGAAGAACCCGAAGCTTTTCTACATCGGCATGCAGGACCAGTTCTACACCTTCAACATGTTCGACGCG
Source organism: Mesorhizobium sp. B3-1-9 (assembly GCF_006439595.1). Lineage (NCBI taxonomy): Bacteria > Pseudomonadati > Pseudomonadota > Alphaproteobacteria > Hyphomicrobiales > Phyllobacteriaceae > Mesorhizobium > Mesorhizobium sp. B3-1-9. Next base: position 312,698 of record NZ_VFTJ01000007.1, on the reverse strand, counting down.
CAGGCCTGGTACGCACGCGACGTCATCATGGGCCGCATCAAGCTGCCGTCGGCCCAGGCGATGGCCGAGCACGGCGCCAAGTGGCGCGCGCGCGAAGAGACGCTCGAGGATGCCGAGCAGATGATCTGGTTCCAAGGCGACTACACCAAGGAACTGATGGACCAGACCGACTATCCGGGCTTCGACGTCGAGGCGGTCAACCGCACCTTCATGGAGTGGGAGCACCACAAGATGGAAAACATCATGACCTTCCGCGACAACGCCTACCGCTCGCTGATGACCGGCACCATGGCGCCGGTCCACCATACGCCCTGGCTGCAGGCGCTGGACGATTCCATGGAGAGCTATCTCGAGGTGAAAGGGGTCGCGGCCGAGTAGGACGGCGCGCTCACGCCAACGCTCCCGATGTGAAATCAAAATGTGTGGGGTGTCTCTCGGGACACCCCACACGATCTACCAGCAGACGTAGCCGCCATCGACGATCAGGTCGAGGCCGGTCACGAAGCTGGACGCGCGGCTGGCCAGGAACACGGTCGGTCCGACCATTTCCTCCGGCGCCGCCATGCGACCCATGGGCGTGTCGCGTTTGAAAACCTTCACTTCTTCCGCCACCTCGGGCCGTTTGTTCATCGGCGTCAACGTGTAGCCGGGGCTGATGACATTGACGCGCAGGCCGCGATCGGCCCACTCCATGGCGAGGCTCTTCGACATGTGGATGACGGCGGCCTTGGAGGAGTTGTAATGCGCCTGCGTCAGTCCCCGGTTGACGATGGTGCCCGACATCGAGGCGATGTTGATGATGGAGCCTCTTTGCCGCGTCAGCATCTTGCGCGCTTCAGCTTGGCAGGACAAGAACACGCCCGCCACGTTGACATCGTGAATCTTGCGCCACGTCTCCAGCGACAATGTCTCGGCAGGGTCGGAGCCGGCGATGCCGGCATTGTTGACGGCGACAGTGAGCGCGCCAAGCTCTGCCTCGACGCGGTCGATCGCCGAGGCGAGGTCGCTCTCGGAGGTAACCGTGCCGGTCAGCACCAACGCTTTGCGGCCAAGGGCCGTGATCCGGTGAGCAGTCTCCTCAAGCCCGCCCTTGGACGCATGGCCGAAACAGGCGACGTCGGCGCCTGCTTCCGCCAGCCCGATCGCGATGGCCTGGCCGATGCCGCTGCCGGCCCCGGTGACCAGCGCCACGTCGCCATTCAGCTTGAAAAGATCCATTGTTAGCCCTCCCTGACTGCCGGGAAGGTATGCGCTGAACTGTGTCTCGATCAAGCGGCCTGAGATGGCTGCGCCGGCGCGCCTCGAAGCTCAGAAATAGCCGTCCGATGCCGCCGTCGCTTCCTTCGGGATTTCCACCCCGTCGACCAGGATCTTGTCGACCAGTTCGTGGTGGAAGCAGACCAGCCCCTTGATCCGCTCGGCCTCGTGCACCGGCTCTGGATAGTACCAGACCAGATTCTCGTGTCGCTTCTTCGGCGTCGTCACATGGTAATAGTTGGAGATGCCCTTGTAGGGGCAGCGCGAGATGTAGCGGCTGGGCGAAAACATATCGAGCCGCGTGTCCGAGATCGGCAGATAATGCCGCACCGGATGGCCGGTCTCGAACAGGAACACGCCGCGCCGCGAATCGGCCACCTGCTCGCCGTCGAGGATCACCTGCACGCGCCGCGATGAAGGCAGGCAGTCGACGCGGCGGAACGGATCGCGGGCGTGCACGAAGATCTCTTCGTCCTCTTCATACCAGTGGGTCATCTTCGGCCAGTAGAAAGAGATGTAGTCGGCGATCGGCGGACAGCCCTTGACGGGGTCGAGGTAGCGCCAGGCGCCGTCCTCGACCAGCGTGATGCCGGTGTTCAGCGAATAATGCGTGGCGACACCCTTGAACGGGTCTTCGGTCGTCGTCCGGCTCGGCAGCAGGAACTCTTCCCGCATGTCGCTCATCGGGAAGTAGTATACGGGCAGATGGTCGCTCTCCTGGAACACCAGCGCCTTGGTGGTATCGGCGACGATCATCGGCCCGATCTGCACCCTGATCCGTTTGGGCGAGGGCATGGTGAAGGCGACATAGCCCGGTTCGAACTCGTACTGCACGATGTTGTCGAGCACCGGGAAATGCGGCCCGCGGCCGCGCAGATGGGGCTTGCGAATGGTCGTCGTCCTCTTCTCGTCGTTTGCCGCCGGGTTCTTTCGCGCAGCCATGGTCATGACGCCACCGATACGCGATCGAGCAGCAGGCCGGCGGCGATCGGCGGCAGGCCGCTGACATTCTTGCGCACCGGCACCAGAAGGTCCGGGAAATAGCTGAAGATCACAGGTGTCTCGTCCAGCAGCAGCTTCTGGATGTCGGAAGCGGCCTTGCGCTGGGAGTCGAGGTCGAGCGCCTTCAAATAGCTGGCGACCATGCCGTCATAGGTCGCGTTCTTGAAATGCGCCGCGTTCCACGGACCGTCGCTGACCAACGGGCTCTTCAGGAAGACGTTCGGCACGCTGCGGTGCGCGTAGTCGGTGATGCCGAGCGGGCTGTCCAGCCAGTCCGACTGGCCGAACACCGCCTTGCCGTAATATTTGTCCTGATCCTCGATGTTGAGCGAGATGCGGGCGCCGATCTCCTTGGCGAAGTTCTGGAACAGTTGCGCGTAGCCGGGAATGTCGGAATAGCGCAGCGTCGTCAGCGTCATGTCGAAGCCGTTGGCGAGCCCCGCCGCTTCCATCAGTTGCTTGGCCTTGGCGATGTCCTGCGTACGCTGCGGCACCGACTTGTCGGTGACCGGGAAGGCCGGCGCGAACGGGCTGTCATTGCCGGTCGCGGCCATGCCGCGGCAGAGTCCGTCGACCAGTTGGGAGCGGTCGATGCACAAGGCCAGCGCCTGGCGCACGCGCTTGTCGGTGAAGGGCGCCATGTCGCAGCGCATATGGAGCTGGCGATGCGCGGTCGAGGCGACGCGCAGCACGGTGATGTCGGGATTGCCCAGCACCACCTGGCTGACGTCGAGCGGGATCGCGTCGAGAACGTCGACCTCGCCCGCCTGCAGCGCCAGGATGCGCGGCTGCACGTCGGCATAGAACTTGAACTCGAGCCGGTCGGGCAGCGCTTTCTCGCCCCAATAGTCGGGATTGCGCACGAAGCTGGCGCCGACCTTCGGCGTGTAGCTTTCGAGCCGGAACGGACCGGTGCCTTCGAAGGTCTTCTCGTAGTCGCCCTTGTAGCTCGCCGGCAGGATGACGGCGTTGTAATTGTCGATCGACACCGAATAGGGGAAGCTGCCGTTCGGCGCGTCGAGATGGAATTCGACCGTGTGGTCGTCGACCTTGCGCGTGCCGCCCTTCGACAGCAGGCCCTTGAACACCGACAGAGCGTTGGACGTGCCGTTCGGGTCGGCAAGGCGATCGAAGGTCGCCACGACGTCGTCGGCTTTAAAATCCTCGCCATTGTGGAATTTCACGCCCTTGCGCAACTTGAAGGTCCACACGCTGCCATCGGCGTTGGGCGACCAGCTTTCGGCCAGCACCGGCTTCAGCGTCAGGTCCGGCTGCGTCACGCACAGGAACTCGGCCGTCTGGAAAACCAGCTGATAGCTGCCGCTGTCATAGAAGGTGACGGGATCGATGGCGCCGCCCGGCACCGCGACGCCGGCGCGCACTGTGCCGCCTGGCTTGCCTTCGGCGCGCGCTTGCGGAGCGCCGAGGCCGATCGCCGAAGCGATGCCGCCGAGGAAAGGCAGCGACAGGCCGAGCACGCTGCCATGGCGCAGGAATTCGCGCCGGCCGATCCTGCCGGCGAGCAATTCGTCGATAGCGGAATTTTCGATTGCGCCGAGGGTTTTGCGAGCGGCGTCGATCGTCCTGAAATGCTTCGGCATGGCGGCATTCCTTGTTTGTCGCGGGAGCTTTGGCATTTAGGCCACTGTTGACCGCGACCGGAAAGCGATATTTTTTGATTGGAGTCATCGGAATTTTCGATGGCGATCCACTGGAGAGGTGAGGAACCATGGACACCGAGAATCTGCGCAGTTTCCTGGAGGTCGCGGCGCATGGCAGCTTCACCGTCGCCGCTCATCGGCTGAACCTCGCCCAGTCCACCGTCAGCGCGCGCATTCGCGGCCTCGAGGAACAGTTGGGCCGCAAGCTGTTCGTTCGCGATAGTGACGGCGTCACGCTGTCGCCGGCCGGCCGGCAGTTCCTGCCGCATGCCTCGACGATCACCCGCACCTGGGAGCAATCGCGCCAGGACATCGCCGTTCCCGATGGTTACGAAACGCTGCTGAGACTGACCGCGCCCGCCTACCTCTGGGACAGCATCACTTCGCCTTGGATCGAATGGATGCGGGCGAAGCGGCCGAATGTGGCGCTCAGGCTGGAAGGCAGTTTCCCGGATCTGGCGGTCGACCAGATCGCCGAGGGCTTGCTCGACATCTGCATCCTCTATCTGCCGAAGCCGCATCCCGGCATCGTCTATGAGACATTTGCTGTCGATCAGGTGGTGCTCGTCCAGCACGCCGAGCAGCCAGGATCGTGGACCGACAACTACATCCTGATGGACTGGGGGCTGGAGTTCCGTATCGAGCACGACCGTGCCTTTGCCGGCATGGTGAAGCCGGCGATCTCGGCCGGGCTGGTGTTCATCGGCCTGCAGCACGTCCTGTCGCAGAAGGCGGCCGCTTACTTGCCGCTCAGCGCGGTCAGCTCGCATATCGAGCGCGGCGAGTTGAAGCGCGTGGAGGGCACGCCGGTGTTCCAGCGCCCGATCTATCTTGCCTATCCCGCCAATCCGGCATCGTCCGATGCTCTCGACATTGCGCTGAAAGGCCTCCGCATGCTGGTAAGGGACTGGTCGAACGCAAGCGGCTTTGCCGAGGGCGACCGCGCCCTCAGCATGGCGGATGTGCCGGTGCCCTGATTGCCGTCAGGCCGTCTCCACGGTCTTTGACCTCTGCAGCCGTGCCAATTCCGCGAAGGGGATATGGCAGCGGATCGTGTGGCCTGGCTGGGCCTCGGTGAGGTCAGGCTCCTGCGTCTCGCAGATGGCGCCGATCTTGCGTGGGCAGCGCGTATGGAAGACGCAGCCCGTCGGCGGGTTGGCCGCGCTTGGGATCTCGCCGTCGAGACGGATGCGCGAGCTCTCGGTGCGGTCGAGTTTTGGAACCGCCGACAGCAGCGCTTCGGTGTAGGGATGGTGCGGGCCGGAAAACACCGCCTCCGACGGCCCGAACTCCATGATGCGGCCAAGATAGAGCACGGCGATCTTGTCGGAAAGATAGCGCACCACGCCAAGGTCGTGCGAGATGAAGATATAGCTGACATCCTGCCTCGACTGCAGGTCGGCCAGAAGGTTGAGGATCGCCGCCTGCACCGATACGTCGAGCGCCGAGGTCGGCTCGTCGCACACGACGATGCGCGGATCGCCGGCGAAGGCGCGCGCGATCGCCACGCGCTGCTTCAGCCCGCCCGACAGCTGGCGCGGCTTGACCGCGAGATGCCGGTCGGTGAGCCGCACCGAGCGGACGAGCTCTTCCAGGCGTGTATCCAGCGTCTTGCCGCTGAGCCCGCCCAGCCGCTTCAGGGCTCGGCTCAATATATGCCGGATCGAATGCGAGCGGTTGAGCGCCGAGTCCGGATTCTGGAAGACGATCTGCACTGCCTTGACCTGGTCTTCCGAGCGGCTGGCGAGCCGCGGCGCCAACTGCTTGCCCTCGAGCTCGATCGAGCCGCCGTCGTCTGGTGCGACGAGGCCGAGCAGGAGCCTGGCGAAGGTGGTCTTGCCGCTGCCGGATTCGCCGACCAGGCCAAGAGTCTCGCCGGGCCTCAGGCTGACCGAGACGTCCTTCACCGCCCGCAGCGGGCGGCCGTGGCTGGCATAGGTCTTGTTCAGCCCCTCGACCTGCAGCACCGGCGGCGCCTGCTTCGGCGGGACGGCAGCGATCTCGGCGGGCGTGGCGCGCGGCAGCGACTGCGCCTGGTCGTGATAGTGGCAGCGCGACAGGCGGCCATCGCCGAGCTCGTAGAGTGGCGGCGGCTCGGCGCGGCAGCGTTCGGTGGCCAAGGCGCAGCGGTCGGCGAAGGCGCAGCCGGTGATGGTGGCGCCGATGCCGGGCAGGAAGCCCGGAATGGTGTCGAGCCGGCCCTGGTCCTTGCGCTGGCCGCCGCGCGGCAGGCAGCGCAGCAGCGCCACCGTGTAAGGATGGCGCGGATCGTTGAAGACGTCCTTGGTCGAGCCTTCCTCGACCAGCATGCCGGCATAGAGCACGCCGACGCGGTCGCACATGTTGGAGACGACGGCGAGGTTGTGGCTGATGAACAGGATCGAGGCCGACAGCTCGCGCCGCAACTGCCCGATCAGGTCGAGCACTTCCGCTTCGACCGTGGCGTCGAGGCCCGTCGTCGGCTCGTCGAGGATCAGCATCGAGGGGTCGTTGGCCAAGGCCATGGCGATCGCCACGCGCTGCTGCATGCCGCCGGAAAGCTGATGCGGATAGCGCTGCATGACGCTGGCCGGATCGGAGATGCGCACCCGGTTCAGCATGGCGAGCGCCTTGTCTTGCGCCGCCTGTCCGGTGACGCCGGTAAGCTCGAAAATCTCGGTCAGCTGGCGGCCGATGCGCAGCGACGGGTTCAGCGCCTTGCCGGGATCCTGGTAGACCATCGACACGCTGTCGGCGCGGGCGCGCCTGAGCGCTTCCGCGTCGAGCTTCATCACATCCTTGCCGTCGAGCGCGATCGAGCCGCCGGTGATGGAGCCGTTGCGCGGCAGATAGCGCACCACCGAAAGTGCCACGGTGGATTTGCCGCAGCCGGATTCACCGACCAGCCCGTAGGCTTCGCCGGCCCCGATGGTCAGGTTGACGTTGCGCAGCACCGCCCGGTTGCGGCGGCCGACGCGATAGGCGACCGAGAGGTCCTTCAGCTCGAGCGCGTTGGCGGCTTGGCTAGGCTCAGTCATTGAACGCTCCATGCACGCCGTCGGCCACCAGGTTGACGCCGATCACCAGCGAGGCGATGGCCAGGGCATCGAACAGCACCGTCCACCAGAAGCCGCCGCCGATCATGCCGTAATTGGAGGAAATCGACAGGCCCCAGTCGGGCGAAGGCGGCTGGATGCCGAAGCCCATGAAGGAGAGCGTGGCCACCGCGAAGATGGCGTAGCCCAGCCGCACCGTCGTCTCGACCAGGATCGGCGGGATGACGTTGGGCAGGATCTCGACGAACATGGTGTGCAGCGCGCCCTCGTGGCGCAGCTTTGCCGCGGCCACATAGTCTAGCTCGCGTTCGGCCAGCACCGCCGAGCGCACGGTGCGGGCGATGATCGGCGCGAAGCTCAGGCCGATGACGACGATGACGGTGATCTTCGAGGTGCCGAGCGCGACGATGGCGAGCAGCGCGATGATCACCACCGGGATCGCCATGAAGGCTTCGAGCACGCGGCTGACGATGTCGTCGACGATGCCGCGGAAATAGCCGATGACGAGGCCGAGCGCGGTGCCGGCGATGGTCGCAAGGATGGTGGCCAGCGGCGCTACCGTCAGGATGTCGCGCGAGCCGACGATGACGCGCGAGAACACGTCGCGGCCGAGCTGGTCGGTGCCGAACCAGTGATCGGCCGCCGGCGGCGTCAGCGCGTTGATGATGTCGCTTGCCAGCGGGTCGTAGGGGACGAAGTGCTGGCCGAACAGCGCGCAGACAACCCAGAACAAAAGGATGAAAAGCCCGGTCAGGAAGGTGCCGGACCTGGAGAGCGAATGCAGCACTTCGCCCCAAGGGCTGCGCTGTGCGGTATCGGGCGCCGGCAGGCTGGCTTGGGTGTCTGTCGCGCTCATTGCTCTGCTCCCAGCCGGATGCGCGGATTGAGCACGGAATAGAGGAAGTCGGCGATCAAGGTCGCCACCGCATAGACGATGCCGATGGTGAGGATGCCGGCTTCGAGCATCGGGAAGTCCTTGCCGCGCGCGGCGGTGAAGATCAGCGAGCCGATGCCTTGGTAGCGGAACAGCGTCTCGATCACGACCAGGCCGCCGATGAGATAGCCGGTCTGGGTGGCGATCACCGTGATGGTCGGCAACAGCGCGTTGCGCAGCACATGGCGCCAGATCACCGTTCGCCAGGGCAGGCCCTTGAGCACCGCAGTGCGCGTATAGTCGGAATCGAGCGCCTCGATCATGCCGGAGCGCGCCATGCGCGCGATATAGCCGAACAGCACCAGGAACAGCGGCAGCGAGGGCAGGATGAGATAATAGAGCTGGGTGAAGAAGCCGGCGCCTTTCGGCCAGGCGGCGGCGATCGGCAGCCAGCGCAGCCACACTCCGAAGATCAGGATCAGGATGATGCCGGTGACGAACTCGGGCAGCACCGTGACCGACAGGCCGCCGAGGCTGATGATGCGGTCGAGCGGCCGGTTGAAATTGAGCGCGGCGATCACCCCGCCGAGGATGCCGATCGGCACCACCAGCACGAAGGCGACCAGCGCCAGCTTCATCGAATTGCCCAAGGCATCGATGACGAACGGCGCCACCGGCGCGCGGAAGACATAGGAGGTGCCCATGTCGCCGTGCAGAAAATTCCAGATCCAGCTGCCATATTGGATGAGCAGCGGCCGGTCGACGCCGAGCGAATGGTTCAGCGCATCCACCGCGCGCTGGTCGGCGAACGGCCCCAGAATGGCCCGCCCGACATTGCCAGGCAGCACCTGGCCGCCAAGGAACACCATGACGCTGAGCAGGAACAGCGTGACGAGCGACAGTGCCAGGCGCCGGACGAGGAAAGCTAGAATGGCAGCGTCTCCTTACGAAAGACCTTTGCGCCCAGCCGAGCCGGATGCATCGGACAAGCTCATAGTGGCAGGCGGATCGAAGGCTGTCACGGGCGGAACGGCTCCCGTAAACCGCGACACCTGAACCAGCGTCGAATTGCAGGTCGGCGATTGCGCAAGCCGCGACGTGCCGCGATCGGGCGTCAGCACATTCGGATTGCCGTGCTTTTCGAGGCCCTCCGGCTCGCCCGGCCGGGCCGGATCGAACCAGGCGCCGGTCGGCAGCTGCACGACGCCGGGGATCAGGCTGTCGGTGAGCACGGCGCCGGCGAGGCACGATCCGCGATCATTGGAAACTTTGACCACCGCGCCGTCCACGATGCCGCGTGCCGTCGCGTCCTCGCGATTGATCAGCAGCGGCGCGCGGCCCGCGACCTTGTTCGCTCGGCTGACTGACCCATGGTCGTACTGGCTGTGCAGCTTGTCGGCCGGCTGCGGCGACAAGAGATGCAGCGGAAAATTCTCCGCCAGGCCGGTATTGCCCAGCCACTCCCGCGGCTCGCGCCATACGGCGTGGCCGGGGCAGTCGTCATAGCCGAACGACTCGACCGTCGCCGAGAAAAGCTCGATGCGTCCGGACGGCGTCGCCAAGGGATGCCGCTCCGGATCGGCCCGGAAGGCGCCAAGGAAGGTCTGCGATGTCACCGAGCGCACAAGCTCGGCATGGCCGTCCTGCCAGAACCGGTCGAAGGGCGGCATCTTCACACCGGCCGCGCCGGCATTCTCCACCGCCTGGCCGTAGAGATGCCGGATCCATTCGTCGGCGCCGCGCCCTTCGGTGAAGGCATCGCTCGTGCCGAGCCGCACTGCCAAATCGGCGAAGATGGCAAAATCGTCGCGCGCCTCTTCGAACGGCTCGATCGCCTGCTTCATGGCGACGATGAGGTTTTCACGGTTCGAGAAGGCGAGGTCGTTGCGCTCCAGCGCTGTCGTCACCGGCAGCACGATGTCGGCATGACGCGCCGTCGCCGTCCAGAATTGCTCGTTGACGATCACCGTCTCGGGCCGCCGCCAGGCCTCGACCAGACGATTGAGATCCTGGTGGTGGTGGAACGGATTGCCGCCGGCCCAGTAGACGAGCCTGATGTCGGGATAGGTCAGCGCAGCGCCGTTGAAGTCGAACGATCCGCCTGGATTGAGCAGCATGTCGGCCATGCGCGCGACAGGGATGAAATGCGCTACGGCATTCTTGCCCTGCGGCACCGAAGGCCAGCGGAATCCCATCTCCGGCCTGCCGGCGCCATTGGTCGACGAATAGCCGAAGCCGATGCCGCCGCCTGGCAGCCCGATCTGGCCGAGCAACGCGGCGAGCGTGATCGCCGCCCAATAGGGCTGCTCGCCATGATCGGCGCGCTGCAGCGACCAGCTGACCATCAGCATGGTGCGCTTGGCGGCCATCTCCCCGGCGAGTGCTTCGATCGTCGCCGCGTCGACGCCACTGAGTTTCGCCGCCCAGGCCGGATCCTTCGGCTGGCCGTCGCTTTCGCCCATGAGATAGGCGCGCACGATGTCGAAGCCGGTGCAATAGCGTGCGAGGAACGCTTCGTCGTGCAGACCCTTGCCGATCAGCGCATGGCAAAGCGCCAGCATCACGGCGGTGTCGCTGTTCGGCCGCAGCGGCAGCCATTCGGTGTCGATGCCGCGCGGCGCGTCGTCGCGCACCGGCGAGACATTGATCAACCGTGCGCCATTGGCGACGGCGTTGCGCAAGGCCGCCGACGCCTCGTGCCGCGCCGAGCCGCCGCCCTGCACCTGCGTGTTGCGCCATGGCAGCCCGCCGAAGGCGACGATCAGCTTGGCATGTTCTTCGATTCCGTCCCAGGTGGTGTGGTTGCCGGTCAGCGCGTCGGTGCTGCCCAGCACATGCGGCAGGATCATCTCGGCCGCGCCATAGGAATAACTCAGCACCGAGCCGGTATAGCCGCCGATCGTGTTGAGGAAGCGGTGGACCTGGCCCTGCGCATGGTGGAAGCGCCCGGCGCTCGCCCATCCATACGAGCCCGCATAGATCGCGCTGTTGCCATGCGTCGAGCGAACGCGCTCCAGCTCAGCCGCCACGATGTCCAGCGCGATTTCCCAGGACACTTCCACGAAGGGCTCGTCGCTTCGCCGGCTTGCCGGGCTGGACCTGTCTCCCTCCAGCCAGCCGCGCCTGATGGCCGGGCGGGCGACGCGCAGCTCGCCTTGCACCGTGCCGAGCATCGATCGGCCAATCGGCGACGGGTCGGGATCGCCGCTCCACGGCTCGACGCCGACGAGCCGGCCGTTCTCGGCGCGGATCTCGTACGTCCCCCAATGCATGGTGGTGAGCAGGGTTGCGGTTCCCATGGGACGCATCATCCAGCCACGACGGTCGGGGCAGGGTGCCTTGTCGCCCTGCTCCGACCGGCCGCGAACCGCCAGCCCCCTTCGAGACTGGCGGTGCGGGATCTATGCTTGCCTCATGCTCAGCCTTTCGACGCCTTCTCGAGGAACAACTGCGACATGGCGGTGGGCTGCACGCCCGCCACGCCTTTCGCCGTCGCCGTCAGGTAGTCGTAGAAATAGCCGAAGATGACCGGCGTTTCCTCGAGCAGCAGCTTCTGGATCTTGCCGGCCGTGGCCTTCTGCGCCTCGAGGTCGAGGGCCGCGATATAGCTCGCCGCCATCTGGTCGTAGTCCTTGTTCTTGAAGTGGGCGGCATTCCAGGTGCCGTCGCTCTTCAAGGGTGCCGCCAGATAGACGTTGGGCACGCCGCGGTGGCCGTAATCGGTGATGCCCATCGCCGAATCCAGCCAGTTCGACTTGCCGAACACGGCATCGCCATAATAGGCGCTCTGGTCCAAGATGTTGAGCTCGAGCTCGATGCCGATTTCCTTGACCCAGTTCTGGATGAGCTGGGCGTATTCCGGGATTTCCAGATAGCGCTCGGTGGTGAGCGTCATCTTGAAGCCCTGGCCGGCGCCCGCCGCTTCCATCAGTTGCTTGGCCTGGGCGATGTCCTGCTTGCGTTGCGGCACGCTGGTGTCCGTCGAAGGGTAGACAGGGGCGAATGGGCTATCGTTGCCGAGTGCCGAACGCCCTTTCATCAGGCCGGCGGCGAGCTTTTCACGGTCGAGGCAGAGCGCGATGGCGCGGCGCACGCGAGCGTCCTTGGTCGGGCCCTCGTCGCAATGCATATGCAGCTGCTGATGCGCGGACGACTTCAGGCTGATGACGTCGACATTCGGATCGTTCAGCACCGCGACGCCCGCCAGCACCGGCATCTGGTTGATAATGTCGATCTGGCCGCCCTGCAGCGCCAGGATCTGCGGCTGGATGTCGGTGAAGAAGGTGAATTCGGTGCGGTCCGGCAGAGCCTTTTCGCCCCAGTAGTCGTCGTTGCGCACGAAGGAGGCGCCGACCTTGGGCGTGTATTTTTCGAGCTTGAACGGCCCGGTGCCGTCGAAGCTCTGCTCGTAGCCGCCCTTGTAGCTCGCCGGGATGATGACGGCGTTGTAGTTGTCGGACGACAGCATGTAGGGGAAGTTGCCGTTCGGCGCATCGAGGTGGAATTCGACGGTGTAGTCATCGACCTTCTTCGAGGCGCCCTTCTGCAGGATGCCTGTGAATACCGACAGCGCGTTGGACGAGTTTGCCGGATCGGCGAGCCGGTCGATGCTGGCCACCACGTCGTCGGCCTTCATCTCGCCGCCCGAGTGGAATTTCACGCCCTTGCGCAGCTTGAAGGTCCACACCGTGCCGTCGGTGTTCGGCGACCAGCTTTCCGCCAGTGCCGGCTTCAGAACGAGGTCCGGACCGTCGACGCAGAGGAATTCCGCGACCTGTTGCATGACGAGCAGGCCACCGGCGTCGGCGATGGTGACCGGGTCGATCGCCGCTGCCGGCACGCTGCTGCCGACGCGGATAGTGGCGCCGGGCGCGCCGGCGCGAGCGAGCGAGGGTGCTGCGCCGAAGCCGGCGGCCATGCCGATGCGGCCGAGCAGCGGCAGCGACAGGCCGAGCAGGCTGCCGTGGCGCACGAATTCGCGGCGGCTGATGCGGCCGTCGATCAGGCCGTCGATGAGGTGGTTTTCGAGTGGCGTCCGGCCGCGCCGGATCAGATCGAGAATGCGATAGTTCTTGCTCATGGGTCTAAGCCCTTTCCCCAGTTGTTATGGTTGGCGGGTGCATTCCAGTAGACGAGTTCCGTGGAGTTCTCCGGTCCAGGCACTCGGTATCGGTCGATATACAGTAGCATGCGGTTCCGACCGGTCCATCCGCTCCTTGGGACGGAAAAGTCAGATTTTCTTGATGGATTGTCTGTCGGCCAGGCGGCCCGTGGCCGCCCTTTTTTCGATAAGTCCTGTTTACTTTTCGACATCCTCCTAATTCAGCGGCAATCTGCGGTAGGTCCCGGGCTTTTCCGGGTCGTGATATTTGTTGCAGGGGCCGTTTTCGACGAAGTCGCGATGGCAGGCGGCAAGCCGTTCCCGCGACAGCGTGACCCCGAGGCCGTGGCCTTCAGGCACCCGTACGACGTTGTTTTTCGGCGCGAACGGGCCTTCCTCGATGATGTCCATCGGCTGCATGCGAAACAGCGACTGGTTGGGCTCCCTGATCCAGCCGAGCGCGGCGCACAGATGCAGGTAGCAGGCGCTGCCGATGCCGGTGTCGCCGCTGTAGCACCAGTAATCGATGCCGGCGTGCTCGCAGGCACCGACGAAGCGCAGCATCCGGTTTATGCCGCCATGCGCCGTCGGGTTGCCGACGAAGGCGTCCGGAACCTTCAGCTCAATGGCGCGGGCAATGTCGATGTTATGGGTCGAGAACGGGATCGAGGTGTGGCGGCGAAGCTCGCGCATCTCCTCGTTGGTCGCCACCGGATCCTCCCAGTTGCGCACGCCGAGCTCTTCCAGCGGCCGCGTTAACTGCCTGGCGGTCGCCAGCGAATAGGCCTGGTTGGAATCGATGCGGATCATCGCATCGTCGCCAAGCTTCTTGCGGATGAGCTCGACCATCTTCAGCGAAACTTTCGGATCGTGCGTCGAGAACTTGCCCTCGAAGAAGGTCGTGCCGTGGCGCTCGTTGAGTTCGACGCAGTAGTCGGCGACTTCTTCCGGCGTCTTCTCGCCTTTCACCTTGGCTCCATCGCCGCGCAGCGAAAAATAGTCGGTGAAGGGAATGTCCTTGCGCATCGCACCGCCGAGCAACTGATAGAGCGGCTGCTTCCAGGCCTTGCCGCGCAGGTCCCACAGCGCCATCTCGATGGCGCCGAAGGCCATGATGCGGATGCGGTCGTTGGTCGATTGCACGCCGCTCCAGAAGGGCAGGCAGACTTCCTCCGCTCCGGCGATGTCGAAGGCGTCGCGCCCGGCAAGCCTCGGCGCCAGCACGTCATTGATGACGGCGGCCGCGCCTGGCGTCGGCGCCTCGCCGATGCCGACAAGTCCGTCCTCGGTCTCGACCTCGACGATGGTCGGCGAGAAACCGTCGAGCTCGCCGAAGACCCAGATATAAGGGGCCTCCAGCCTGTAATTGATCGGTGTTGCCTTGACGCGCCTGATCTTCATTTCAGCCGATCTCGAAGAAGGGTTCGCCGAGCAGGCCCGGGTCGACGTCGATGCCGAGGCCGGCGCCGTCGGGAATGCCCATATGGCTGCCGGTCACCGGCGGAGCATTCCTGGCGGTGCGCACCGTCACCCATTCGTGGAAAGCGATCGCATGCAGCCGGCGCTCTTGCGGCGTCGACAGCGACAGATGCGCCATGGCCGCGGTGTCGATCTCGGCGCCGCCCGTATCCTCGACCGTGATCATGAAGCCGAGATCGACGGCAACGTCGCGGATCAGCCTTGTCTGCGTCACCCCGCCCAAGCGCGAAATCTTCAGCGTCAAACCGTCGGCGGCACCCCTGCGGTGGATCTCCAGCATTTCGCCCAGCGAAGTGACGGATTCGTCCAGCACCATCGGCTTGTCGAGCATGCGGCGCACCGACATGTTCTCCTCGATGGTCGTGCAGGGCTGCTCGAACGTGTAGTCGATGCCTCGCGTGGCGTCGGCGAACTGCCGCGCCTGGTAAGGCGTCCAGCCGGCATTGGCGTCGCAGAAGATCACCGTGCCCTTCGTCACGGCGGCGGCCACCGCCGTGACCCGCTCGATGTCGTCATGCACATTGCCGCCGACCTTGACCTGCAGGCGCCGGCACCCTTCGGCGATGATCCGCTTGGCCAGCGCCGACATCTGGTCGAGCGTGCCGTGGGTGACGACCCGGTAGGTCTCCGCCATGTCGCTCTCGCGCCCGCCGAGCATCGTCACCAGAGGCACGTCGGCCGCGCGGGCGGCGAGATCCCAGCACGCCATGTCGAGCGCCGACTTGATGTAGGGATGGCCCTTGAACACCGTGTCCATCAGCCGGCCGATGCCGGCCAGCCCGCGCGGATCCTGGCCGATGAGATGCGGCGCGATCTCCGGCACGCCCGCGCGTGTTCCCGCCGGAAACGCGGCCGAATAGAAATTGCCGAGCGGCGCCATCTCGCCCCATCCGGTCACGCCGCTGTCGGACGTGATGGCGACGATCACCGCGTCGAAGCAGTCGGCAACGCGCCCCTTGGACATGCGGTAAGGTCCGTCCACGAAGGGCTGGACGACATGATAGGCCTTGATGCTCTTGATCTTCATGTTCGTGTCCGTTGTCCGTACGTCTGTCAGTTCTTCGATGCGCGCTTTTCGAGGCCGCGCGCATAGGCAAGAAGCTCTTCGAAATCGAGGCCGATATGCTCGCGCGCATGGCGCTGGGCGGCGCGCATGTCCGAGCCCTTCATCAGCGCCACATAGGTTTCGTGCACATCCTCGGCCGGCACTGGCTCGTTGCGGGCGCGCTGGTGCAGGGCGAAATACATCTGCAGCCGGCTGGTCAGGCGCTGCCAGGTCTCCAGCAGCACCGAATTGTCGGCCCATTCGTAGATCAGCCCGTGCAGCTGCAGCGCCATCTCGATCTGGCGCGTGGTGTCCTTCGCCCGCGTCGCCTGCTTCACCGCTTCATGGCGGCGGTCGAGCTCGTCGAAGAAGCGCTGGTCGCGCTGCGGCCAGGTCTTCTCGATGGCGAACTCGTCCAGCACCTGGTTCAGGGAATAGGCGTCGACGATATCCTTGGCGGTGACCTCGATGACGAAGGTTCCGGCATAGGGGATGCTGGTCAGGATGCCTTCCTGCACCAACTCGCGCATCGCCTCGCGCAATGGCGCGCGGCTCACCCGCATCTGTTCGGAAATCCTGAGCTCGTTGAGCTTTTGCCCCGGTTCCAGCTGTCCGGTCAGGATGGCGCGCCTCAGCAGGGCGACGATCTCCGCCCTGCGCGTCGTATCCGCGATCGGACTGAAATCCGGCTTTGCCATGTGTCGACTCCCGAGAGGAACTTCTGCAAGACAAGCAGATTGTCGACAATCTAACAAGAGCCGATTTCCGTGAATTCCGGATTTTTGAACCGGCAGCTCAAGCCGCTCGCCCGTAGAAGCCGATCCGCTCCTCATCGGTGAACATGACGCCAGGACGTTCGTAATAGGAAAACACCGCGATCATGCGCTCGCGATTGCCTTCGACGGTGGTCACGCGGTGCGCGGTGTTCTTGCCGCGGAAGACGTTGAGCGTGCCGGCATTGATGCGCAGGATCTTGGCTTCGGGATCGCGTCCCTCGAGCAGCTTGGCCACGCCGTCATAGTTCGGGTTGTCGTCCGAGCGCAGGTCGGTGCGGTATTCGAAGTCGCCGCCGACCTCCGGGGCTTGCAGCAACAACGTCGTGGTGAATTCCGAGCGGTCGAAATGCCAGTTGAGCGCTTCGCCGGCGCGGTAGCCCATGACGTTGGCACGGGCCAGCGGATCCTGCATGACATGCAATTGCGGCTTGTCCATCGTCGCCGCCAGGAACCGCGCCAGCGGCGGGTATTCGTAGATTGAAAGCACGGTGCTGCCCGGGATCTGGTCGGCGCAGACCGTATGGCTGATCGTCTCGACCTTGCGCAGCGCCGGATGGTCCGGCGAAAGCTCCGGGATCGACGGCTTGAAGTAGATGTTGTGCATGCGCCTGTGGACATGCGAGCGCGTGTCCATCACCGGCCGGATCTCGGCGACCGCCGTTTCGGCAATGCCCGGGCGCAGGAACCCTTCCAGGTTGAACATGCCGTTTGCCGCCAGCGCGGCCTTGGACTCGTCCACCAGCCGCTGCCATTCGGCACTGCCTTCGCGGTCGAGCGGGTAGCGGTCTAGGTCGAGAATGTTTTCGATCATAGCGTCCTCCGAAATCTGAGGTCACTACACCGCAAGGAAATCTTTGCAGCAACGCGGAAAATTGTTAGGCTCTCTCAAGAAAAACTTTCGAGGAAAATGTGGAAAAGCTTCCGCCATTGAATGCGATGAGGACTTTCGAGGTCGCCGCGCGCGCCGGCAGCTTCACGCTCGCCGCAAGCGAGCTCGGCGTGTCGTCGGCCGCGGTCAGCCAGCAGATCCGCAACCTGGAAGGCTGGTTCGGCAAGCAGCTCTTCATGCGCAACGGCAATCGCATCGCGCTGACCGATGCCGGCCACGCCATATATCCGCAGACGGCGCACGCGCTGGGCGAGATCGCGGCGGTCGGCCGGCGCATGCTGGAAGGCGGCTTGCGCATGCGCCTCGTGGTGAGCGTGCCGTTCTCGCTGGCCGAGCTGTGGCTGGCGCCGAGGCTTGGCGTGCTACTCGACGGTTTTCCGCGGATGGCGATCGATGTCCGGGTCGAGGACGATCCAGTCGACGTGGTGCGCCAGAACATCGACCTGCGCATCTCTTATGGCGACTACCACTATCCGGCGTTGAAGATGGTGCGGCTCGTTCATGACGAGGTGCTGCCGGTCGCCGCGCCCGATTTCTGGCAGCGTCACGGCAATGGCGCCGCCAGCTTGGCGGACGTGCATGAGAGCCACTTCATCCACACCAATTGGGGGCCGAACTATGCCTCGCACCCGAGCTGGGCGGACTGGTTCGCCGCCGCCGGCGGCAGCCGCGCGCCGGACCCTTCGCATGGCCGCCGCGTCGGCCTGTCCAGCCTGGCGATCGGCGCGGCGCGGCTGGGGCTGGGGGTAGCTTTGGGACAGAAGGCAATGGCGACCGCGGATCTCGAAGCCGGCCGATTGATCGCGCTGTCGTCCGTCTCGGTTCGTCTCGGCCAGCCCTATTGCGCCTTCATGCTGCCGGCGAAGGCGGAACGCGCGGATGTTGCGGGATTGGTCGCGCTGCTTGGCAAGTAATTCCACTAAGCCGCGCACGGAGCCAGCGTCGGGAGCCGCCTGAACCCTCATAGCAAAAACGGCGCCCTCGACGTGGGTGTCGAGGGCGCCGTCGGACCGGAAACTGATGGGGGTTATCAGCTGGCCGGTTTCGGTTGCGGCAAGGGAGAGACCGGCATTCCGGGTCCGATTTTCTGCAGATTGCCCGTGATCACCTGATCGGACTCGGAGATTCCGGAGGTCACGGAAATCAGGTCGCCATCGGTGGGCCCAAGCGACACCAGCTTCTGGTCGACGGTGTTGCCCTTGCCGATGACATAGAGGTACTTGCCGAGTTGGCTGGAACCCAGCGCCACCTGCGGCACCATCAGCGTGTTGGGCTGTTCCTTCACATGCAGGCGCACCCGCACATACTGTCCCGGCAGCAGCGTGAACTTGGCGTTGCCGATCGTGGCGCGCGCCGTGATCGTGCCGGTCGAGTGGTCGATCGTGTTGTCGATGAAGGTGAGCTCACCCTTCTGGCTGGGCTGGGTCTCGCCAGGCAGGAGCACGTCGACGGCGATCGGACCATTGGCCTTCGCCTGCTCGATCTGGACGAGGTCGGTCTCGCTCGGATTGAAGGTCACATAGATCGGATCGAGCTGCACCATCGTGTTGAGCACCGTTCCGGCGACGCTGACCAGCGTGCCGACCGAGGCCTGATTGCGGCCGATACGACCCGGGAACGGCGCCTTGATCTCGGCATAGCCGAGATTGAGCTCGGCCGTCCGCACCGCCGCCTGGTCGACGGCAAGGGCGGCTTGCGCCGTGCGCAGATTGCTGGTGCGCTGGTCGAAACTGTCCTTGTCGAGGTAACCGGCCTTGGCAAGATCGGTGCCGCGGCCGAGATTGGATTTTGCATAGTCGAGCGTCGCGGTATCGCGCTGCACCTGGGCCTTCGCCTGGTCCAGCGCGGCCTGATAGTCATCGGGCGCGATTCGGTAGAGCATATCGCCCTGCTTGACGTCGCTGCCGTCGGCCGCGGTCTGCTCCTGCAGATAGCCCGGCACGCGCGCCTGCAGCGTGATGCTGCGGATCGACTCGACCCGCGCGGCGTAGTCGAGATAGATCGGCAGCGTCCTTTTCACGACATTCACCACCGGCACCGGCATGACGAAGGCTGCCGGCGCGGGCGCGGCGCCCGCCGTGCCTCCGCTGAGATTGCCCATGTCGAGCAGGTGGACACTTGCCACCGAGATCGCGCCCAGCGCGACGGCCGTCCCCAAAGCGATTTTCCATCTACGCATTTTGATCTCCAATCCTTATTCAGCCGCTTGGCGAGCTATTCAGCCGCCTGGGCCAGCGGCTGAAGCGCCGGCTCGGCGGTCGGTTCAATTTCTTCTGGCCGAGGGTCGTCGTGGTGGCCCTTGGCCGGTTCCTTTTCGCCGCGTTCGCGCAGCTGCTCGATCACCGCGTAGAAGACCGGCACGAAGACCAGCGACAGGATCGTCGCCGCCACCATGCCGCCGAAGACGGTGGTGCCGATCGACTGACGGCTGGCCGCACCGGCGCCGGTCGCGAACATCAGCGGCAGCACGCCGAGGATGAAGGCGAAGGCCGTCATCAGGATCGGCCGCAGGCGAAGCCTCGCGGCTTCCATCGCCGCTTCGACGATGGTGAGCCCTTCCTCGCGCCGGCGTCTGGCGAACTCGACGATCAGGATCGCGTTCTTGGCCGCCAGGCCGATCAGCATGACGAAGCCGATCTGCGAGTAGATGTCGATCTGCATGCCGCGCAGCAGGAGCACCACGAAGGCGCCGAACAAAGCGAGCGGCACGGCGAGCAGCACCATGAAGGGCATCGCCCAGCTTTCATACTGCGCCGCCAGGATCAGGAAGACGAAGACGATCGCCAGCCCGAACACGACCGAAGCGATCGATCCGGCCTTGAGCTCTTGATAGGTGATGCCGGTCCACTCGTAGCCGAAGTCGCGCGGCAGCACGTTCGCCGCCGCCCGTTCCATGGCCGCCACCGCCTGCCCGGACGAGAAGCCGGGGGCAGCGCCGCCATTGATCAGGGCCGAGGCATTGTTGTTGTAGTGCGGCACGGTCTCCGGACCGACGATCGGCACCAGCCTGCCCAGCGTGCTCAGCGGCACCATGCCGCCCGACGCATTGCGCACATAGAGCCGCGAGATGTCGGTGGCGTCGGCGCGCGCGTCCTTGTCGGCCTGGATGGTCACGCGGAAGGTGCGGCCGAACAGGTTGAAGTCGTTGACGTAGAGCGAGCCGAGATAGATCTGCAGCGTATTGAACACATCCGGCAGGTTGAGGCCGAGAAGCTTCGCCTTGCTGCGGTCGAGGTCGTAGTTGAACTGCGGCGTCGAGGTCGAGAAGGACGAGAACAGCTGTTGCGGGTTGAGCTCCGGCTGCTTGCGCGCTTCTGCGATCAGCGCCTGCGTGACATCGTTCAGCGCCGCACTGCCGCGTCCGGAGAGATCCTCCACCTGGAACTCGAAGCCGCCGGTGGTGCCTATGCCGGGGATCGAGGGTGGGTCGAAGGACAGCGCGAACGCATCCGGCATCTGCAGGAGCTTGCCGCGCACCTGCTCGACCAGTTTCGACGCGCTCTGGTCTGGGCCGCGTTGGTCCCATGGCTTGAGGATCGCGAACTCCACGGCCGAGTTCGATTGGGCGGCGCTGGTCAGGAAGTTCAGGCCGCTGATCGAGCCCACGATGTCGACGCCGGGCGTGTTCTGCAGGATGTCGCGCGCCTTCTGCGCCACCGCATCCGTGCGTTCGAGCGAAGCGCCGTCCGGCAGCTGGATGACGACGAAGAAATAGCCCTGGTCTTCGACCGGCAGGAAGGTCGAGGGCAGTTTCTGCCAGACGAAATAGGTGGCGACCAGACCCGCCGCGAACAGGCCGAGCATCGCCCAGCGCAGCTTGATCAGGATGCGCACGCCATGCGCATAGGCATGCGACAACCAGTCGAAGCCGGCGTTGAACCAGCGGAACAGCACGAACTGCGTCTCGCCGCGATGGCGCAGGAAGGCGGCGCTCAGCGCAGGCGACAGCGTCAGCGAGTTGAAGGCGGAAATGCCGACAGAGATCGCGACTGTCAACGCGAACTGATTGTAGAGCCGGCCGGAGACGCCAGGGATGAAGGCGACGGGAACGAACACCGCCATCAGCACCGCCGTGGTGGCGATGATCGGCCCGGTCACCTCGGCCATCGCCGCGCGTGTCGCGGCAAGCGGCTTGAGCCCGGCCTCCAGCTGTCGCTCGACATTCTCGACCACGACGATAGCGTCGTCGACCACAAGACCGATCGCCAGCACCATGCCGAGCAGCGAGAGCATGTTGAGCGAGAAGCCCAGCATATACATGATCGCCAATGTCGCGATCAGCGAGACGGGAATGGCGATGGTCGGGATGATCGTGGTGCGCCAGCTCTGCAGGAAGACGAATACCACCGCCACGACCAGCACCAGCGCTTCGCCGAGCGTGATCAGCACGTCATGCATCGAGGCCGACACGAAGCGCGTCGTGTCGTAATGCATGGCGTAGCTGACACCCTTCGGGAAGCGCTGCGACAGCTCCTGCATCTTGTCCTTGACCCGCTGCTGCAGGTCGAGGGCGTTGGAGCCGGGCATCTGGTAGACGGCCAAAACCACCGTTGGGTCCTTGCCGAAGAAGGCGGATGACGAATATTGCAGCGCGCCGAGCTCGATGCGGGCAACGTCCCGCAGTCTGACCAGCGAGCCATTCTCGGAGTTGGCGCGCACGACGATGTCGCCGAATTCCTTCGGGTCGCTGAGGCGGCCCACCGCGTTGACCTGCATTTCGAAGGCGGTGCCGGCGGGCGCCGGCGACTGGCCGATCTTGCCGGCCGCCACCTGCACGTTCTGCTCGGCGATCGCGTTCTGCACGTCGACGGCGGTGATGCCGAGATTGGCAAGCTTGTCCGGGTCGAGCCAGACGCGCATCGAATAGCGGCGCTCGCCGAAGATCTGGACGTCGCCGACGCCGGGCAGGCGCTTCAGCGGATCGACCACCTGCAGATAGGCGAGGTTGCTCAGCGCCACCGGATCGACCGAGCCGTCCGGCGAGGTGAGGTCGACGATCAGCACGAAATTGGGGTTTTGCTTCTTGATCGTCACGCCGCCCTGGTTGACGATGGCCGGCAGGGAGGATGCCGCTTGCGAGACGCGATTCTGCACGTCGACGGCCGCCGTGCTCAGCGGATAGCCGACGTCGAAGGTGATGGTGATGGTCGAGGAGCCATCATTCGAGCTCGTCGACGACATGTAGGTCATGCCCTGCACGCCGTTGATCTGCTGCTCGAGCGGCGTGGTGACCGTATCGGCCACGACCTGCGCGCTGGCGCCCGGATAATGGGCGCTGACCACGACTTGCGGGGGCGTGATGTCGGGGAACTGCGAGACCGGCAACAGGAAATAGGCGATCGCACCGGCGAGCACCATGATGATGGCGATCGCCGAGGCGAAGATCGGGCGGTGGATGAAGAAGTTCACCATGATGCGGACGCCTCGCCGAACGGTTTTGCGAAATGGCGCAGGCGCCGGGCCCGGCCGGAGCCGGAATCCGCCAGGAAGGATGGCGGGTCATCGTCGCCCGGCGCCTGTTCCGCCGCGCGCGAGCGCAGCATCCGTTCGAAGGCTTTTGGGTCGATCCCGTCCGCCTTCATCACCAGCCGGATCATCGGATCCCGGATGGCTTCGTCGATCGTCAGGTCTTTGCGCTTTTGCATAGGAGCGGCTCCTTGCTCGGCCCGCATCGATTGATCACGGACCGCTTTTTTCTCGTTCTTCACCGGCCGAAGCCGCATGACAGGCAGGTTTTGCGTCCTATCTCACTCTGGCAGGGCTATCGGAGGCCTTGTCGTTTGACGGCGAGCGATATAGGTGTTACCAGTAAGTAACATGCTGGAAGTTACAGACCGGTAACACCCTAGTCAAGAGGTGGCGACGGTTTTTTTGGAAACGACGAAAGGAGATCATGATGACTGACGGCGTCGCGGAGCGTTCCCGCCCCCGGGATCGAATCCTGGAGACGGCGCAGGACATGTTCCACAAGCACGGCATCAAGGGTGTTGGCGTCGACGCCATCACCGAGGCTGCCGGCACGAACAAGATGACGCTTTACCGTCACTTCGAATCCAAGGACGAATTGATCGTCGAATGCCTGCGCGCCACGGCGGCGAAGGCGTCAAGGATCTGGGACGAGTTCGAGGCCAAGCATCCCGGCGACAAGCTCGCCCAGTTGCATGCCTGGGTCCAAAAGGCTTCCGAACTGCTCAGCGCCGACAGCCGCGGCTGCGACATGGCCAATGCCGCCGTCGAGCTCACCGAGACCGATCACCCGGCCAGGCGCGTCATCAAGGAACTGAAGGAGGCCCAGCGCGAGAAGCTGGTTGCGCTTTGCCGCGATGCCGGCATCGGCCAAGCCGAGCTGCTCGCCGACACACTCTCGCTGCTGCTCGAAGGCGCGCGCGTCTCGATGCAGAGCGTCGGCGCCGAAGGCCCGAGCGCGCAGTTCGTGCGCATGGCCGAAAGCCTGATCGCCTCGTTCCGGGCGCGCTGATGTCTTCGCCTCATCCTGACTCTGTGATCCTGTCTCAGAATCAGGCGCCCAGCCATGCAATGGGTCAGGCAAGTTTTCCGGAGATGTATGAGCGCTGGCTCGTGGGTCCTCTCTTTCGCCCTTGGGCCGAAGTGACCTTCGAAGAGGTAAGGCTGTCCCCAGGCCATCGTGTCTTGGACATCGCTTGTGGCACAGGGATAGTTGCGCGCGTTGCCAAGGAACGGCTTGGTGCCGCCGGATATGTTGTCGGCATCGACATCAGCCCGGATATGCTCGCCGTCGCGCGCACCGTGGCGCCGGACATCGACTGGCGCGCCGGCAATGCCAGTGCGCTGCCGCTCCGTGACGGAGAGCAGTTCGACGTGGTCGTCTGTCAGCAGGGGCTGCAGTTCGTTCCCGACAAGCCCGCTGCGGCGGCGGAGATGCGGCGAGCGCTGGCGCAGGGCGGCATGTTGGCGGTTGCCACTTGGCGGTCCGATGAGGAAATCCCCTTCTTTCGAGAACTCCGCCGCGTCGCCGAGCGACTCCTCGGCCCAATCGCAGACCTGCGCCACAGCTTTGGGAACTCGGCGCCGCTCGAGGCGCTGCTCCGGGACGTCGGCTTCCACGACGTTCGATCAAGGACAATATCGCGTATCATACGCTTTGAGGACGGCGCGCCCCTCCTGCGATTGAATACGATGGCGCTGGTCGGCATGAGTGCTGCCTGCAAGGCAATGACCGATCAGGAACGCAAGCGCGTTGTGGAGGACATCGTAAGCGGGAGCGCTGCCGTGCTGCAGTCCCACTCCGATGGATCGGGAGTCGCTTTCGAACTCAGCGCCAACCTGGCGACAGCCAAAGCCTAGAGCAATTCAAGGAAAAGTGTGAGCGGTTGGGCTCGGCGCCTTCGCCGTAACGTCAGATGGAGGCTCGCTCCACGGGGTTGGCGCCGCCCTTGCATCATCGCCGTGCGGGCAAAGAAAAAGCCCGCTGCCGGGAGGAGGTGGCAGCGGGCTTGATTTCGAATACGGCACGGGAG
The DNA here is from genome assembly GCF_006439595.1 of Mesorhizobium sp. B3-1-9. Lineage (NCBI taxonomy): Bacteria > Pseudomonadati > Pseudomonadota > Alphaproteobacteria > Hyphomicrobiales > Phyllobacteriaceae > Mesorhizobium > Mesorhizobium sp. B3-1-9. Next base: position 288,080 of record NZ_VFTJ01000007.1, on the reverse strand, counting down.
GAGGTGTACCGTACTCAGCGTCGGCATCACATCTGGGAGGAGGAGACGGCCGACACCCAGGTAAATACGGGTTGCCTAACGATTCGGCAATTGCGAAACCTGCATAGCTGGTGTGCAGAATTGCGGGATCAATCGTCAGACAAATGCTAAAGCGCGTCGCGCTGAAGCGGATTCAGGCGACGCGCTTTTAAGCCTGTGTTTTCATGCATGTCGTTATCGCAAAACCGCTGCACACTTTTGCGCGACATGCATTAAGGCCGCCTTCGTGCGCCCACCCGCTGGTTTATTGCACCGGCACGTTTTCCTTGAAGATCAGCCGCGGCTCGATGAACTTTTTCGTCAGATACGGCGCCGACGACGCGATGGATCCGAGCAGGCGGATCACCGACTGCTCGGCGATCAGCCGCGCATTCTGGTCGATCACGACGTCGGCGAGATCGTCGACGAGATAGCGACGCGTTTCCTTGGTCAGGTCGTGGCAGATGAAGACCGGCTTCTTGCGCGGCTTGACCTCGAGCAAGGCCTTGGCCACGCCGGACCGTCCGGCGCCGACGCAATAGATGCCGAGCAGGTCCGGTTCGTTGTGCAGCGCCTTGATGGTCGCGCGGTAGCTGGCGTCCGGGTCGTCATTGCTTTCGGCGGCGCTTGAGACCGTGAGGTTGGGAAACTCCTCGCTCAGCACCGAACGAAAACCCATCTCGCGCTCCTCGTGGCCACGATAGGAGCGCGAGCCGACCACCATCGCCAGATGTCCTGTACGGCCGCCGAGGAAGCGGCCCATCAGCAGCGCCGCGGTGCGGCCCGCCACCCGGTTGTCGATGCCGACATAGGCCGAGCGGGGTGCCGCCGGGACATCCGAGATCAGCGTGACCAGCCTGATCCCGGCATCGACCAGCTCGCGCAGGATGTTGCGCGTGCGCGGGTGGTCGACGGCGATGACGCCGACACCGTTGGCTTTGAGCGACAGATTCTCCACCGCGCTTTGCAGCGCGCCCGGCGAAATGCCGGCAAGGTTGTGGATGCGGCAGGAGGCGACCAGCGGCAGGCGTGCCGCATAATCCTCGATGTGATGCGCAAGATCGGCCATGAAGCCGTTGGACCCGATCGGCAGGAAGAATTCCAGGTGCGCCGGCTTCGACGGCAGCACGACCTGATCGAGCGTCGGCAGATAGCCGAGCTGCTTGGCCGCCTCCATCACCCGCTGCCGGTTGGCAGCACTTGCCCCTGGCCGGTTGTTGAGCACCCTGTCGACGGTCGCGGTCGACAGGCCGCAGCTTCTGGCGATGTCGGCTACCGTGGCTTTCATGAGTCCAGTCATAGGATGGGAAGCGAGCCCCTGTCAGGACAATTCAACGTCAGGCCAAACCGACGCCGGGCCAAATCGACGCCAGACCGTCAGCCATGCCGCTGCGGACCGTCGGAAATCGCGTCCCGGATCTCCTTGTCCGACATGCCGGTGATGACGCGCTCGACCTCGGCGACCGTAGTCTTTTTCGGATCGATGTCGTCGGCCACCACCTTGCCCCGGCGCATCACCACGATGCGGTCGACCACCTGGAAGACGTGATGGATGTTGTGCGCGATGAAGATGCAGGAGTGCCCGGAATCACGGGCGCTGCGCACGAAGCTCAGCACCCCTTGCGTCTCGGCGACGCCGAGATTGTTGGTCGGTTCATCGAGGATGATGAGATCGCTGTCGAAATGCATGGCGCGCGCGATCGCCACGGCCTGCCGCTCGCCGCCCGACAGCGAGCCGATCGGTGTCGTCGGCGGGATATTCTTGGTGATACCGACCTGCCTGAGCAGGTCGCGCGCCACCGCGTTCATTGCGTCCTGGTCCATGCGGTTCAAGAAGCGCGGCGCCCTGATCGGCTCGCGCCCGAGGAACAGGTTGCGCGCGATCGACAACTGCGTGACGAGGGCCGAGTCCTGGTAGATCGTCTCGATGCCGTGGGCGATGGCGTCGCTGGTGCTGCGCAGCGTGACCTTCTTGCCGCGGATGAAGATGTCGCCGCTGGTCAGCGGCACGGCGCCCGACAGCACCTTGATCAGCGTCGACTTGCCCGCGCCGTTGTCGCCGAGCAGGCCGACGATCTCCTTTTCGTTGACGTGGAAATTGGCGTCCACCAGCGCCTGCACGCGCCCGTAGGACTTGCGGATGTTTTCCATGCGGATCAGCGGTTCGGCCATGGTTCAGGTCCCTGCCTGGTGCCGGCGTTCGAGCCAGGAGTGCAGCGCCATCATGCCGAGGATGATCGCGCCGATGAAGATGTTGTAGGCGAGCCCCGGCACGCCGATCAGCACGATGCCGTTGCGCATGACGCGCAGGATCAAGATGCCGAGCACCGTGCCGATGATGGTGCCGCGCCCGCCGGTCAGCGCCGTGCCGCCGATCACCACCATGGCGATGACCTCGAGCTCGTAGCCGGTGCCGCTGTTGGGGTTGGCCGCGGACGTGCGCAGCGACGAGATGACGCCGGCGAGCGACGCCATCACCGCCGACAGGATGAACAGGCCGACCTTGACGCGGTTGACGTTGACGCCGCGCGCGCGCGCCGCGTTCGGATTGCCGCCGGCGGCCTGGATCCAGTTGCCGGTGCGGCTCTGCGTCAGCACATAGCCGAGCACGATCGCGGCGCCGATGAACCAGAACAGCGAGGCATAGATTCGGAACGGGCCGACATAGAAGTCGCCGACCAGGATATTGGCAAGCCAACTGCCTTCCGCGCTCCAGGTGCGCTGCGGGAAGCCGTCGGTGATGAACAATGCCGTGCCGCGCACGACCAGCAGCATGCCGAGCGTCACCAGAAAGGACGGGATCTTGAGCTGCGTGACGAACCAGCCATTCACCAGCCCGACCAGGGCAGCGACGATCAGCGCGATCAGCAGGCCCATCTCCAGCGAAGTGACGCCGCTGTTGAAGAGCGTCCACATCAGCACCGGCGAGAAGCCAAACAGCGAACCGACCGAGAGGTCGAATTCTCCGGATGTCATCAGCAAGGTCATTGCCAGCGCGATCAGGCCGAGCTCGACTGTGAAGGCCAGGATGTTCGAAATGTTCTGCGGCGACAGGAAGTCGGGATTGATGCCCCAGAAGACGACGAGCTCGACGACGAGCAGCACCAGCGGACCGAATTCCGGCCGCGCGACAAGGCGTTGGACGAAGGAATGGTTTTCCATTGAACCCGCGACGTAAGCGCGGCCGTCCGATGGGGACGGCGCGGGGAGAAGGAAAAACGGTCGCGACAGGGTGTCGCGACCGTTTCGCTTGAGGATTATTTGCCGGACAGGATCTTGTCGTAGACGCCGGCGGTGTCCTTCTCGTAAAGCGCGCCGGTGATGACGTTGAAGCCCGGGGGGATGCCGCTGGCGGCCATGTTGGCCATCGACAGCGCAATATAGCTGGTCGCCTGCGGGTCCTGCCACTGCCCGGCATTGACGTAGCCGTTCAGCACTTCCTGTGTGGTGTCGAGCGAGTTGCCCCAGCCGACGACTGGGATTTCGCCCGGCTTGACGCCGACCTGATCGAACACGCGCTTGATCGAGCCGGTGACGAGATCGCCGAGGCCGATGATCGCCTTCACCTTGCCCTTGTGCGCGGTGAGGTAGTCGACCATGCGGTTGATCGCTTCGGCCTGGTCGAGCGTCGCCTCGGTCACCTCATAGGTGATGCCGGCCGGCTCGAACACGCTCTTGATGCCTTCTTCTTCCTGCACGCCATAGGTGGCGCCGGGGATCTCGACCGGCATCCAGACGAAGTCGCCCTTCTTCACCAGGCCCTTGTCGACCAGATACTGCGCCCAGTGCTTGCCGAAGGTGACGTTGTCGCCGCCCACATAGGCGTTGAAGTTGGCTTTCGGATCGGGCGTGTTGAAGTTGATGATCGGGATGTTGGCCGCGCGGGCTTCCTTGACGATCTCGACCAGGCTGCCCGGATCGGGGCTGGTGGTGGCGATGCCGTCGGCCTTGGCCGCGATCGCGGCGCGCACGGCTTCCTGCTGGGACGCGACGTCGCCATTGTGGAACGAGGTGTTGACCGTGTTGCCCGTGTCCTTGGCCCATTGCTTGGCTCCGGCCAGGAAATAGGTCCAGACCGGATCGGCCGGGCCGCCATGCGAAATCCAGTAGAACGTCTTGGCCTCGGCCATCGCCGGAATGGCGAGTGCCGCGATCAAGCCAAGCACGAGTAGTCTTAGCCGCGAAAGCATTCGATTTCCTCCCATGTTGAAACTCTCCTCCTGGATCAGCGCGATGCGACCTTGGAACCCGCATCTCCTGCCAGCGCCGACCGGAACGTCCAGAGCATTCTCTTTTTCGGGCGGTGGCAAGCCTCCATCGTCAGTGGATGTTGGCACAGGCGCGCACGCCATCACCAATCCCATCAGATTGCATCAGCAACGGTGATATTCGTTGGGCAAGCGGCACTATCGACCATCCGCTGCATGGTGGCCTCCAAGCAAACCGCCCTTCTGGTGCGTCTTCAGAGAAGGCCCGCCTTGGCCAGGTCGCGCATGAGGTGGCTGGCGCCGTAGGTCCAGTGCGGACAGTCCGGCGACAGGCGCACGCGGTTGGTGAGCGCGCCGAGCTTTTCCGACGAGATGGTGACGATGTCGCCGACCTTGTGGGTAAAGCCCTTGCCCTTCTCGCCGCGATCCTTCGACGGCACGAACATGGTGCCGAGATAAAGCGCCAATCCGTCCGGATACTGGTGATGCGGCCCCATCGCGGCCTTGACCAGCTCTTCCGGCGAGCGGCTGATTTCCGCCATCGAGCTCGCGCCCTGCAGCGCGAAGCCGTCCTCGCCCTCGACGCTGAGCCGCACCGTGGCGCGCTTCACATCGGCGATGGAAAACGTCTCGTCGAACAGCCGGATGAAGGGGCCGAGCGAAGCGGAAGCGTTGTTGTCCTTGGCCTTGCCGAGCAACAGCGCCGAGCGCCCCTCGACGTCGCGCAGATTGACGTCGTTGCCGAGCGTGGCGCCGACGATGCGCCCCGAACTGTCGGCGATCATGGCGATCTCCGGTTCCGGATTGTTCCAGGTGGAGACCGGATGCAGGCCGACATCGGCGCCGAAGCCGACCGAAGCCATCGGCTGGCATTTGGTGAAGATCTCGGCGTCCGGGCCGATGCCCACTTCCAGATATTGCGACCAGGCGCCGCGCGAAATCAGCTTGGTCTTGATCTCCATCGCTTCGGGCGAGCCGGGCTTGAGCTTCGACAGGTCGTGGCCGATCAGCCCCGCGATGTCGGCGCGTATGGCGTCGGCTTTTTCGGCCGAACCACGCGCCTGTTCCTCGATGACGCGCTCGAGCAGGCTGACGACGAAGGTGACGCCGGAAGCTTTCACCGCCTGCAGGTCGACGGGCGAGAGCAGGATCGGCTTCTTCGCATCGCGTTTGTCTTCGAGGCTGTTGGCCGCGATCTCGGCGATCGCGCCGATCGCCTTGCCCTTGGCCGAGCGCAGATAGCCGGCCGGATCCTTCAGCTCGCAGACATCGCGCACCGTGGGCGCCGCGCTCGAGGTGATGTCGATGACCTGGCCGTCCCGCACCGTCACCACCAGCGGATGAGTAGCTTCGCTTGTCCTGGCGCGGCCGACGAAGAGGCCGTCGGCGGGCAGGCGGGTCGGATCGGTCATGGTGATGCTTCCTCTCAACTGTCGCGCGGCACTTTCCCCGGATTTGGGTCAAACGTGCATGCCGTTTTGTAACCCGGTTCGTGGGCCAGTTGTCCCTGTCATCAAAAGCGTAGCCGGCTGGCCCATCGAACGCGCTTTCAAATTCGTGAAATGAACAATAGGATTTTCACGAAGCTCCAGCGCCGAGGTAATCTTTGCCCGCAGCCTTTTCCGATCCGATTTGGCAAAAGCCGCAGGCTGCCCCGGCATTTCAATCGGGCTTGTCGGCTGGCGGCACGCTTGACGCGGTCATCGTCGGCGGCGGCATCATGGGACTATCGACGGCGCTGCATGCGGCGCGCGCGGGCCTTTCCATTCAGGTGCTTGACGCCGGCGCGATCGGGCAGGGCGCTTCGGGCCTCAATGGCGGCCAGGTCATTCCAGGCCTCAAATACGATCCGGAATGGCTGCTCAGGCATTTCGGCAAGGAGCGCGGCGAAGCCCTGGTGGAATTCGCCGCCGCGACAGCCGACGCCGTGTTCGATGTGATCCGCGACGAGAAGCTGACCGTGCCGTTCACGCGCAACGGCTGGATCCAGGCGGCCCACACCGAAACCGCGCTGAAGGCGGCGGCGAACCGGGATCGTCAATGGCGCTCGCGCGGCGCCGACGTCGAGTTGCTCGACAAGGCAGGGATCGCGGCGATGACCGGCGCCAGGGGCTATCTCGGCGGCTGGCTCGACTGCCGCGCTGGCGTCATCGATCCGCTGTCCTACACGATGGAATTGGCGCGCGTCGCCTCGGCCGCCGGCGTCAAGATCGCCGAGCAGCAACGGGTGGTGAAACTCGCCAAGGAGGCCGGCGTCTGGCGGGTTTCGACGCAAGGCGGCGCCGAATTGCGCGCCAAGTCGGTCGTGCTCGCCACCAACGCCTATACGGATGGCCTGCTGCCTGGCCTCGCACAGACGATCGTGCCGCTGCATTCCTTCCAGATCGCCACCGCGCTGCTCCCGGCGGACCTTGCAGCCAGCATCCTGCCGGGCGGGCAAGCCGTTTCCGATTCCCGTCGCATCCTCGTCTACTATCGCCGGAGTCCCGATGGCCGGATGGTGCTGGGCGGCCGCGGCCGCATGGCGCTGCCCTCCAGCCCTGCGGACTGGGCGCATTGCGAACGCGCGCTCACCCGCCTCTATCCGGCGCTCGCGGGCGTCGCCATCGAAAAGCGCTGGTTCGGCCGCGTGGCGCTGACACCGGATCATCTGCCGCATCTGCATGAGCCGGAGAAAGGTCTGCTCGCGGTCGTCGGCTGCCAGGGCAGGGGCGTCGGCCTGATGAGCGCGCTGGGCAAGCGCATGGCGGGCTACCTCTCGAGCGGCGATGCCAGGCAATTGCCGTTCCCGCTGTCGCCGATCCGGCCGATCCCGTTCCATGCTTTCCGCCAGGTCGGCGTCGCCGCGGCGATCACCTGGTACCGGATGCTCGACGCGTTCGAGCGCTGACCCCGAACGCGTGCGGCGCACAAGCGATTCAGCTTGACAATTTCAGGAATATGAAAAATCATTTGGTGATTTCAGAATTTCGATGGACAGTTCGATGTCGTCGACCATCGCTGCAACGCGGCCCCTGCCGGAAAACCGCATCTCGCCGGTGTTCCGCTTCGCCATGCTGCTGCCGGGCGGACTGGTCACCTTCTTCCTGATCCTGTTCTCGCTTGGCCTGGTGGTCTTCCTCGCCTTCAGGGGGAATGACGGCTCGCTGCTCGGCGTCGGCCTGACGGCGGAGAATTTCGTCACCGTCGCTACCGATCCGCTCTACTGGACGGTGACGCTGCGCTCGCTGGTCATCGCCGGCCTGGTGACGCTCGCCACCGTCGCTACTGCATATCCGGTCGCCTATTACCTCGCCTTCCACGCCGGCCGGCGGCGCAACCTGCTGCTCTTCCTGGTCACGTTGCCGTTCTGGACCAGCTATCTGCTGCGCGTCTTCGCCTGGAAGATCGTGCTCGCCTATAATGGCGTTCTGAACTCGGCCTTCATCGAGACCGGCCTCTGGTCACAGCCGACGCTTGCCTTCCTCAACACGCCGGCAGCGGTGGTGGTGACGCTCGCCCACGCCTACGCACCTTTCGCCATTCTGCCGATCTATGTGGCGCTGGACACGATCCCGAAATCGCTGCTCGAAGCCGCGTCCGATCTTGGTGCGCGGCCGTTCACCAGCTTCCGCCGCGTCGTGCTGCCGAATTCCATGCCGGGCGTGCTGGCGGCAGCACTCGTCGTCTTCGTGCCGACGGTCGGCGATTATGTCACGCCGGCCATGGTCGGCGGCCCGGCCAGTACCATGATCGGCACGCTGATCCAGTCGCAGTTCGGCAAGGCCAATGACTGGCCGTTCGGGGCGGCCCTCTCGGTCTGCGTCATGCTGGTCATCCTCTGCGTGGTGCTGGTGGCGCGCGGCACCGACCGCAGATTTGGCAGTCGCACATGAGCGCCCGGGCTGACACCAGCAGCGACGGCCGCTGGCTCGGCCTCTATGTACTTGGCTATCTCGTCTTCCTCTATCTGCCGGTGCTGCTGATCCCGCTGTTTTCCTTCAACAACTCCATCCAGGCGGCGTTTCCGCTGCGGGGCTTCACGCTCGAATGGTACCGCACGCTCTACGGCAACCCGGCGCTTTCCGGCGCTTTGGCCAACAGCCTGGTCATCGGCGTCATCGCCGCCTCCGGCGCGACGCTTTGCGGCATCACCGTCTCCTATATAGACCTCTACGGCCGCTCGCCGCTCGCCGCCACGATCAGCGCCATCGCCCGGCTGCCGATCCTCATCCCGGGCGTCATCGTCGGCATTTCGCTGTTGATCCTAGTCAACCTCATCGGCCTTGGCCCGTCGCGCGTTTCCATCGTGCTCGGTCACATCCTCGTCGCGCTGCCGACCACCGTGGTGGTGATGCGCAGCCGCTTCGCCGCCATCCCGAAGACGATCCGCGAAGCGGCGCTCGACCTGGGCGCCTCCGACTGGACGACGTTCCGGCGCGTCATGCTGCCGCTCAGCCTGCCAGCCGTGCTGTCGGCCTTCATGCTCTCCTTCCTGATTTCCTTCGACGAGTTCATCGTCGTCTTTTTCCTCGCCGGCACCGAGCCGACGCTGCCGCTCTACATCTGGAGCCAGCTGCGCTTCCCGCGCTCGCTGCCAACCGTGATGGCGCTCGGCACGGTGATCCTCACTGTCTCCTTCATCATCGCCGGCACCGCCGAAATCCTTCGCCACCGCGGTCTTGGAACTGCGCGCCGCAATCCAGCCTGAACCACAACAAAGAAGAGGAGAACGAAAATGACATTCCACCTGAAATCGATCGCCGGACACAAAGCCCGGGCCGGCCTTGCCGCACTGGCGCTCGCGCTGTCGTCGACGGTCGCTCTTGCCGCCGACAAGCTGCAATATTTCACCTGGTCGGGCTACGAATTGCCCGACTTCAACAAGAGCTTCCTTGCCGCGCATCCCGATGGCGTCGAGGCGACGATCTTCGGCGATGACGACGACGCCTTCACCAAGGTCAAGGCCGGCTTCCGCCCCGACATCGCTCACCCCTGCTACGACAAGGTGGCGCGCTGGAACAAGGAAGGCCTTCTGCAGCCGATCGACACCAAGCGCATCAAGAACTGGGATTCGATCTTCCCGGTGTTCAAGAACTTGCCCGACCTGCAGGCCGGCGACGGCAAGGTCTGGATGGTGCCGTGGGACTGGGGCAACACCTCGATCCTCTACCGCACCGACTTGGTGAAGAACCCCGAGGCGAGCTGGAACCTGCTGTGGGACAAGCAATATGCTGGCCGCATGGCGACCATCGACGCCGTGCACGACACGCCGATCGTTGCGGCTCTTCTGGCCGGCGTGAACCCCTTCGACATGACGCCGGCCCAGATGGACAAGGTGGCCGAAAAGCTGCGCGAGCAGCGGCCGCTGCTGTCGAGCTACACCACCGACATGACCTCGGTCGAGCAGGCTTTGGCGAGCGGCCAGCTGGTCGCCGCCATGACCTGGAATGCCTCGGCCACCTCGCTGAAGAAGCAGGGCGTGCCTGTCGAATTCATGAAGCCGAAGGAAGGCATGCTGACCTGGGCCTGCGGCTTCGTCATGCTCAAGGACGCCAAGAATGTCGATCTCGCCTATGACTTCATCAACAGCCGGCTCGACGCCGACTCCGGCAAGTTCCTGATCCAGTCCTACGGCTATGGCAGCTCGCTCTCGACCGCCTTCGCCGGCGTGTCGAAGGAGGAACTCGATAAGCTGCAACTGCCGGCCGATCCGGACGTGATGCTGAAGAGCACCATCTTCACCGGCCCGATGAAGCAGAATGACGACGTGGCCAAGATGTTTGAAAAGGTGAAGGCAGGGGGCTGAGCGATTAATTGCCGAAGTTTTGCGCTGCCCCTCACCTGCCTGCCGGCATCCTCTCCCCGTATAGTGACGGGGAGAGGGGCGCTGTCGCCGGCGGTTTCGCCAATCACCTCGTCGCAGGACTGGCGTCAGCGTCCGGCAGGATAAGAAACTTAATAATGAGGCCGGCTTGGTCAATTGCCGGCCTAATTGACTGCAACGAGGACCATTGCATGGACATTCTCGACGAAGCGGCGGCAAAGCCGAAAGACGATGCCGACGTCCGCGTCGGCCGGCGCGTCCGGGCGCTCAGACTCGAGCGCAAGCTGTCGCTGGCCGAACTCGCGGCCAAGGCCGGCATCTCCATCGGCGCGCTCAGCCAGATCGAGCGCGGCATGTCCTCGCTGCGCGTCAAGGTGATCTGGCCGCTCGCCGCCGCGCTCGACATCGAACCGTCGGCGCTGATCGCCGACGGCAACGAAGCGGTCAACGACCTCTATTGCGTGCGCGCCGACAAGCGGCGGCAGATCCCGGTGAAATCCGAAGGCATCGCCAAGGCGCTGCTGTCGCCGCCTGCCGCGACGCTCACCGGCATGCTGGTCACGGTCGAGGCCGGCGGCGGCACCGCGGAAGCCTATGCCCATGCCGGCCATGAATTCGGCTTCGTGATGGCGGGCGAGGTCGAGCTGGTGGTGGACGCCACGACCTATGTGCTGAAAGCCGGCGACAGTTTTGCCTTCAAGAGCACGCTGCTGCACGCCTTCCGCAATCCTGGCGCCGAGCGCTGTCAGATCCTGTGGGTCAACACGACAAAACCGTCAGAGGTGCGCGATGGCGCCTGATGCCCCAGAGCAATTCCAGGAAAAATGTGAAGCAGTTTTCCGTCCGGAATTGCGAGAACCATTGGTTCGGCTGCGGAAAGTCTCGAAAGTCTTTCCGGGTGGCGTGGTCGGTCTCGATGCCGTCGATCTGGATATCGCCAGCGGTGAGTTCCTGACCTTGCTCGGTCCATCCGGCTGCGGCAAGACGACGAGCCTGCGCGTCATCGCCGGCTTCGAAAGTCCGACCAGCGGCAATGTCCTGCTCGATGGCCGCGACATCACCGGGCTGCGGCCCTTCGATCGCCCGGTCAACACCGTCTTCCAGGACTATGCCTTGTTCCCGCATATGGACGTCGCGGCCAATGTCGGCTTCGGCCTGTCGCTGCGCAAACTCACCGGCGCCGAGCAGGCAAAGCGGGTCCGCGAGGCGCTCGACATGGTCGGCCTCGCCGACAAGCTGCGTGCCCGTGTGTCCGAGCTTTCCGGCGGCCAGCGCCAACGCGTCGCTTTGGCCCGCGCCATCGTCTGCGAGCCGCGCGTGCTGCTGCTCGACGAGCCGCTGTCGGCGCTCGACGCGCATCTGCGCGAGCAGATGCAGGTCGAATTGAAGCGGCTGCAGTCGCGGCTCGGCACCACCTTCGTCATGGTCACCCACGACCAGACCGAGGCGCTGTCGATCTCGGACCGCATCGTCGTCATGAACAAGGGCCGCATCGAGCAGACTGCTGCGCCGGCGACGCTCTACGATCGGCCGGCGACGCGCTTCGTTGCTTCCTTCATCGGCACGATGAACCTCTTACAGTCGCATTTCGTCGGACGCGACGGCGAGCGCCTGCGCTTCGCCGCAGGTGAGTTGCCGCTGGAGGCTACATCCGACAGCGGCGAGACGCCGGCTGTCGGCGACACGCGCACCATCGGCGTGCGGCCGGAGGATCTTCTGGCTGCCGGTGAAGCCGCCGAGGGAACCGCGCCGGCACGGGTGAGCGGCGTCGTCTTCCATGGCCGCACGCTGCGCCTGCATGCCGAACTGGGTGAGGGGACGGCGATCGTCATCGATGCCCCGCGCCGTGCCGCCGGTTCACAATTCAGCGTCGGCGACGTGGCGCATGTCAGCCTGCGGCGCGGCGCCAACTGTCCCATGCTTTCCAACTGATGCGATAGCGTTGGTTCAAGACGCCTTGGCGAAGAATCCCTGATAATCGGACTTGGCCTGCAGCAGGCGCAGGATGTTCTCGCGCGAGCCGCGCACATGGGAACGGGCGCGCTCGCCGGCCAGCGTGACATCGCCGGCGCAGATCGCGTCGACGATGCCGGCATGTTCCTCGCGGGTGAGCTTCCATTCGTCCAGCCACAGAAGCTCGGTCCAGACATATTGCTGGCATTTGTCGAGGATGCCGCAAAGCATGCCGTGGAGCATCTCGTTGCCGCTGATCTCCGCGATCACCCGGTGCAGGTCGATGCCGACCTGCAACTCCTCGAATTTCTCCCTGGTGCTGCGATCCGGGATCGCCGCCAGCCGTTCGCACTCGGCGAGCATGTCGCGCAGTTTCGCCTTGTCGGCGGCGGTCGCGTTGGCTGCCGCCAGTTCGGTCGCGCGCCCGTCGAGCAGTTCGCGGATGTCGAAAGCCTCGCGGAACATGGTGAGATTGAACTCTGCCACCACATAGCCTTGGCGCGGCCGCCCGATCACCAGCCCGTCGCGCTCCAGCCGGTTGAAGGCCTCGCGCACCGGCGTGCGGCTCACCTTCAGGCGCTCGGCGATCTCATTTTCCGTCACGCGGCCGCCCGGCGGAATTTGGCCGGTGATGATCAACGCCTTCAGCGCCTCGAACACCGAGTCGCGCAGCGTGTTCTTTCTCTCCTTCAAGCGTTCCGTCTCCAACGTTGCGTCACGGATTCGCGAGCTTAGTTCGTTTTAGGGCAGGCTTGAACAGGAGCATTTCGCCGGAGGCATTGCCCCCGCGGAACGGTCGTCCTCTACCGCAACCAAAAAACGCGAAAACCCGAGTTGACATCGGCCTCCGAAAAAATACACTCAAAATTGTATACAAATTCGCATACCAAATCAACGATAACGGGAACACCGGTTGGAGAAGCGAAAATGACGAAGAGACTTTGTATTCACGGCATGGCCGTCGCCGGCCTGCTGGCCATAGTCGCCGTTCCGGCGTCGGCCGCCGACACCATCACCGTCGCCTCGTGGGGCGGCACCTACCAGGAAGCGCAGACCAAGGCCTTCTTCGATCCGACGGCCAAGGAACTCGGCATCACCATCAAGCAGGACACCACCAACGGCCTCGACGACGTGCGCCTGCAGGTCACCGGCAATGCCGTCAAATGGGACATCACCGAGCTTGGCGCCGACGAATGCGCGCGCGGCTCCAAGGAAGGTCTGTTCGAAAAACTCGACTACAACGTCATCGACAAGAGCGGCATCAACCCGAAGCTTGTCCACGACGACTGGGTCGGCATCTCCTACACCTCCGTGGTGCTGATCTATCGCACCGATGTCTTCGGCGACAAAGGCCCGAAGACCTGGGCCGATTTCTGGGACGTCGAAAAATTCCCCGGCCGCCGCGCGCTTTCCGGCAGCCAGTCGACCGAAACGCTGAGTGTTGCGGCACTCGCCAAGGGCATTCCGATCGACAAGGTCTATCCCGTCGACATCGACGGCGCGCTGCAGTCGGTGGACAAGATCCGCGGCCACATCGATGCCTGGTGGACATCCGGCGCGCAGGCCATGCAGCTCGTCAAGGACGGCGAGGTCGACATGGCCAGCATCTGGAACGGCCGCGCCGGCACCTTGAAGAAGGAAGGCGCGCCCGTGAGCTTCTCCTTCGACCAGGGCGTGCTCACCGCCGACTGCATGGTCATCCCGAAGGGCTCGAAGAACAAGGACATCGCGATGAAGGCGCTGGCCAAGTTCGTCAGCCCCGAGTTGCAGGCCAATTTGCCCCTCTATGTCGACAATGGCCCCGCCAACGAGAAGGCCTTCGAGACCGGCAAAATCCCGCCGGAGCGCATCAAGGACATCAATTCCGCGCCCGAGAACGTCAAGAAGCAGGTGCTGCAGGATCCAGCCTTCTGGCGCGACACCCTCGTCGAGGCGACCGAGAAGTTCAACAACCTGATCCAGCAATAGCGATCCTGTTGGAGCGGCGTCGGCGAGACGCCGCTCCGTATCGTTTCGCGAAAAATGATCCGGAGTTGAAGGAGATGCTCTTGTCTCTCGCGCAGACCGCGCTTCCCATCGGTATCAGCGGTATCGAGAAGCGCTTCGGCGGCGTGTCCGTGCTGCATGACCTCGGCCTCGATGTCGCCGCCGGCGAGTTCCTGACGCTGCTCGGGCCGTCCGGCTCGGGGAAGACGACGCTGCTGATGATCCTGGCCGGTTTCGTCCGAGCCAATGCCGGCTCCATCAAGGTCGGTGGCGAGGAGATCATCACCATGCCGCCGCACAAGCGCAACATCGGCATGGTGTTCCAGAACTATGCGCTGTTCCCGCATATGAACGTCTTCCACAACATCGCCTTTCCGCTGAAGCAGCGCCGCGTGTCGACGGCCGAAACGGCCGAGCGTGTCGAGAGGGCGCTGGACCTTGTGCAGCTGAAAGGCCTCGGCGAGCGCCGCGTCGACCAGCTCTCCGGCGGCCAGCGGCAACGTGTGGCCTTGGCCCGCGCCATTGTCTTCGAACCGCGCATCGTTTTGATGGACGAGCCGCTGTCGGCGCTCGACAAGAGCCTGCGCGAGCATATGCAGATCGAGCTGCGCAACCTGCACCGAAGGCTCGGCATGACGACGGTCTATGTCACGCACGACCAGCGCGAGGCGATCACCATGTCGGACCGCGTCGCCGTCATGAATGCCGGGCGCATCGAGCAGATCGACCAGCCCGAAGCCCTTTATGCGAGGCCGAAGACCAAATTTGTCGCCGGCTTCATCGGCGAATCCAGCTTCATTCCGGTCGAATGCCGCAATGGCGGCGTCTGGCATGAGGGGAGCAAGCTGCGCATGAAGAATCCAATGCCGTCATCGGGCCGGCACCTGATGGTGGTGCGGCCAGAAAAGCTGCGCGTGATCGCTGGCGAACCCGCAGGCGACGTCAATGCGCTGCCGGCAATTGTCGGCGATGTCATCTACCAGGGCGACAGCTTCGTCTGCTACGCGACGCTCAGGGACGGGCGACAGGTGACGTTGCGCGACTATTGCCGTTCCGACGTGCTGGCGAAACTGCCGGCGCCGGGCGAGCCGATCACGCTCGGCATCGACGCGCAGGACGTCGTTCTGGTGGCCGATCAATGAGCCTCGCATCCGCCGGTTTCGATCATGTCGGCAGGTCTCATCGCGCGCTCAATGCCGATGCGCTCAACGCCGACGCGCGCCGGGAGGCGCGTGGCCTGCTCGCGCTTCTGTCGCCCGGGCTGCTTCTGGTCTTCGCCGTCATCATCGTGCCGATCGGCTGGCTGTTCTGGCTGTCGCTGTTCGACGAAGCCGGCCAACTCAGCGCCGCCAATTACGCGCGCTTCTTCGAGCAGGCCTCCTACATCAAGACCTTCGTCACCACCTTCAAGGTGGCCTTCGTCGTCACCGGCGCCTGCGTGCTGTTCGGTTATCCGCTGGCCTATATGCTGTCGCAGCTGCCGCGCCGCGCCGCCGGGGTCTGCCTGGTCTTCGTCATCCTGCCGTTCTGGACCTCGGTGCTGGTGCGCACCTATGCCTGGCTGGTCATCCTGCAGCGCAAGGGCCTGGTCAACACGTGGCTGATCGACCTCGGCGTCATCGGCCAGCCGCTGCCGCTCGCCAACAATTTCGCCGGCGTGGTCATCGGCATGACCCACATCATGCTGCCCTTCCTGGTCCTGCCGCTCTACGCGTCGATGAAGAGCATCGACACCGACTGCCTGCGCGCCGGCATGAATCTCGGCGCCAGCCCGGCCGCCACTTTCCGGCAGATTTTCCTGCCGCTGTCGCTGCCCGGTCTCGCCTCGGGCGTGGTCATCGTCTTCGTGCTGTGCCTCGGCTTCTTCGTCACCCCGGCGCTGATGGGCGGCGGCAAGGTGATCATGTGGGCGATGCGCATGGAGCAGACCACCAGCCTCTATTCCAACTGGGGCGCGGGCGCCGCGCTCGGCGTCGTGCTGCTTGGCGTCACGCTGGCGCTGCTCGGCCTCTTCCAGTGGCTGCTCGGCGCCCGTGCCACCGGGGTCTGGAGTGAGCGATGAGCATGGAGAACGCCCTGCCCATCTCGCATCGGCAACGCCTCTGGCTCTACGCGCTCGGCGGGCTTGTCATGCTGTTCCTGATCGCGCCGTCGGTGATCATCGTCATCATGTCCTTCTCCGGTTCGACGCTCTTGCAGTTCCCGCCGCAGGAATGGTCGCTGCGCTGGTATGAGAGCTATTTCGGCTCCGTCGAATGGCGCGACGCCACCATCGTGTCGGTCAAAGTGGCGTTAATGACGGCGGTCGTCGCAACCCTGCTCGGCACCGCCGCGGCCTACGCCATCAACGCCCGCACGCTGCGGCTGACCGGCGCCATCAACGCGCTGCTCACCGCCTCGCTGATCATCCCGGTCATCCTGATCGGCATCGGCACTTTCTTTCTCTATGCCCGCATCGGCCTCAACAACACGCTGACCGGCCTCGTCATCGCGCACACGGTGCAGGCGCTGCCGCTGGTCGTGCTGACCGTGCTCTCGGGCTTGCGGTCCTATGACATGAACCAGGAGATGGTCGCGCGCAGCCTCGGCGCCGGCCGCTTCTCCGCCTTCTTCCAGGTGACGATGCCGCAAATAAGATTCTCCATCGTCTCGGGCGCGCTGTTCGCCTTCATCACCTCCTTCGACGAGGTGGTGGTGTCGCTGTTCATCTCCGGCGGCGAGACCACGACGCTGACGCGCCGCATGTTCAATGCGCTGCGCGACCAGATCGATCCGACGATCGCCGCCATTTCGACTTGCCTGATCGTGCTATCGATCGTCTTGTTGTCCGCTGCCCAGCTTTTCGGCCGCGGACGTTGATACAGGGATACCCAGAACCGCATGCGTGACTTCCAGTTTCCTGGCCGCTCGCCAGTCCGCGCCACCGAGGCCATGGCCGCGACCTCGCATCCGTTGGCGACGCTTGCCGCGATCGACATGCTGCGCTCCGGCGGCAACGCGATGGACGCCGCGGTCTGCGCGGCCGCGGTGCAGGCCGTGGTCGAACCGCAATCGACCGGCATCGGCGGCGACTGCTTTGTCCTCTATTGCCCGAAGGGCGACGGCAACGTGCTGGCCTTCAACGGCTCGGGCCGGGCACCCGCCGCCGCGACCGTCGACTGGTACCGGGACAAGGGATTCAGCGAACTGCCGAAACAGGGGCCGCACGCGGTCACCGTTCCCGGCGCCATCGACGCCTGGTGCCGCTTGTTGGAGGATCACGGCCGCAAGGGTTTGGCCGACGCGCTCGCTCCGGCCATTCGTTACGCGGAAGAAGGCTATGTCGTGCACGACCGCGTCGCCTTCGACTGGGAGGATCCCGAGACCGACCTGTCGGCCGACGAGGTCGCGACGCGCATCTTCCTGCCGGGCGGCAAGCCGCCCAGGGCGGGTGACGTCCATCGCCAGCCGGAGGTGGCTGAGACGCTGCGCGTCATCGCCAGGAAAGGCCGCGCCGGTTTCTACGAGGGCGCGGTCGCGGACGATCTGGTCGGGCGGCTTCGCGCGCTCGGCGGCCTGCATACGCTCGACGATTTCGCCGCCACCAAGGGCGATTACCGGACCCCGGTCAGCACCTCCTATCGCGGCTACGACATCCACCAGATGCCGCCCAACAATCAGGGCCTCACAGCGCTTCTGATGCTTAACCTGCTCTCGGGCTTTGATCTGGGCAAGCTCGATCCGGACGGCGCCGCGCGCCTGCACCTCGAGATCGAGGCGGGCCGGCTCGCCTACCAGGACCGCGATGCGTTTTTCGCCGATCAAGATCATGTCGACGTGCCGGTCAAGGCGCTGCTTTCCGGCGCCTATGCCGATCGCCTGCGCGCCGCGATCGATCCCGAGCGCGCCATGACCGATCTGCCGCGTCTCGACCTGCCGGGCAGCGACACGGTCTATATCAGCGTCATCGATCGCGACCGCAATGCGGTCAGCTTCATCAACTCGACCTATTATTCCTTCGGCAGCGGCGTCGTCGGCCCGAAGACCGGCGTCGTGCTGCAGAACCGTGGCTCCAGCTTCCGCCTCGATCCGAAGCACCCGAACGCAATCGCGCCGGGCAAGCGGCCGATGCACACGATCATGCCGGGCATGATGACGAGGAACGGCCGCGCCTTGATGCCCTTCGGCGTGATGGGCGGCGGCTATCAGCCCTTCGGCCATGTTCATGTGCTGACCAACATGATCGACTTCGGCATGGACCCGCAGCAGGCGATCGATGCCGCGCGGGTGTTCTACAACCACGACGTCGTCGAGGCCGAGCGAAGCGTGCGTGCCGAGACGATCGGAGACTTGCGCCGGCTTGGCCACAAGGTGGTCGAGCCCGGTCATCCGCTGGGCGGCGGTCAGGTGGTGCTGATCGATTGGGAAAAGGGCACGCTGACCGGCGCGTCAGATCCGCGCAAGGACGGCCTGGCGCTCGGATATTGAGCAGCGCTGGACATCGGCCGATCGTTCGAAACATAGTCTGGAACCATGACAAACAGCGAAAACGCCACCGATCTCGCCTATCGCCTTGCACCAGGCGCCGATGACGCGCCGGCCATCGCTGCGCCCGAACGGACGGCCCTCTCGCATGGCGGACTGCGCCGCCTGATCGGCGATACCGTGGCGCGGCTCAACGCGCTGGGCGTCGGCCGCGGCGACCGTGTCGCCATCGTGCTGCCGAACGGTCCGGAAATGGCGACGGCTTTCATCGCCGTTGCTGCGGCCGCGTCCACCGCGCCGCTCAATCCGGCCTACCGGGTCGACGAGCTCGATTTCTATCTGAGCGACATCGGCGTCAAGGCGATCCTCGTCGGCAGGGACGAGCAGGGCCCTTCGGTCGAAGTCGCCGGGCGCCTCGGCATCCCGGTGCTGCGGCTGGCGGCGCCGCAAGGCGCGCCGTCCGGCGTGTTCACGATCGAGGGCGATCCCGCCGGGCCGCCGGTCGCCTCGGGCCTGGCCGCCGACGGCGATGTCGCGCTCCTTCTGCATACCTCCGGCACCACGTCGCGTCCGAAACTGGTGCCGCTCAGCCACGCCAATCTCGCGGCGTCGGCAACGCATATCGGCGCGACGCTCGGCCTGACGCCAGCCGACCGCTGCCTCAACATCATGCCGTTGTTTCACATCCATGGCCTGATCGCCGCGGTACTTTCCTCGCTCGCCGCCGGCGGCAGCGTTTTCTGCACACCGGGTTTCAACGCGCTGCGTTTCTTCCAGTGGCTCTCCGAAGCGAAGCCCAGCTGGTACACCGCCGTGCCGACCATGCACCAGGCGATCCTGCCGCGCGCCGCCCGCAATCCCGAACAACTCGCCGAGGCGAAGCTGCGCTTCATCCGCTCGTCCTCGGCTTCGCTCCCGGCACAAGTGATGGCCGAGCTCGAATCCACCTTCGGCTGTCCGGTTATCGAGGCCTACGGCATGACCGAGGCCGCGCACCAGATGGCGTCCAACCGCCTGCCGCCCGGACTGCGCAAGCCCAGCAGCGTCGGCGCGTCGGCGGGACCGGAAATCGCCGTCATGGCGCAGGACGGGCGGCTGCTCAAACCCGGCGAGATCGGCGAGATCGTCATTCGCGGCCCCAACGTCACCGCGGGCTATGAGAAGAACCCGGACGCCAATGCCAGCGCCTTCGCTCATGGCTGGTTCCACACCGGCGACCAGGGCGTGCTCGACGAGGACAGCTACCTGCGCGTCACCGGCCGGCTGAAGGAGATCATCAATCGCGGTGGCGAAAAGATCTCGCCGCTCGAGGTCGACGAAGTGCTGATGGACCATCCGGCGGTGGCGCAGGTCGTCACCTTCGCCATGCCGCATGACAAGCTGGGTGAAGAGGTAGCGTCCGCTGTCGTGCTGCGCGAAGGCCAGAGCGCCAGCGAGGCCGATATCCGCGGCTTCGCCGCCACCCGGCTCGCTGATTTCAAGGTGCCGCGCAAGGTGCTGATCCTCGACGAGATCCCGAAGGGCGCGACCGGCAAGCTGCAGCGCATCGGACTGGCGGCCAAGCTCGGGCTCGGCTGATGCGCATCACAGTCTTCGGCGCCGGCGCCATCGGTGGCTATCTCGCCGCGAAGCTCGCGATCGCCGGCTCGGTCGATCTGTCGATCGTGGCGCGCGGCACGCATCTGGAGGCGATCAAGGCCGACGGCCTTCGCCTGATCGAGGACGGCAAGGAAACGGTGGCGCGGGTCAGGGCGGCGGCACACGCCGAGGAACTCGGCGCACAGGACTATGTCGTGCTGGCGCTGAAGGCGCATTCGCTGGCGCCGGCGCTCGATCAGATCGCGCCGCTGCTGGGCGAGGGGACCGCGGTCGTCACCATGCAGAACGGCGTGCCCTGGTGGTATTTCCATAAGGCCGGCGGCGCGCTCGAAGGCACGAGGCTCGATGCGGTCGATCCTGGCGGTGCGATCTGGGAGCGCATCGGGCCGGAGCGGATCATCGGCTCGGTCGTCTATCCCGCCGTGGAGGTCGACGCGCCCGGCCTGATCCGCCATGTCGAGGGTACACGCTTTTCGCTGGGCGAACCGTCGGGCCAGAAGAGCGAGCGAGCCACCGCGCTTGCCCGCGAAATGGTCAAGGCCGGGCTGCAGGCGCCGGTGCGCGAGGACATCCGCTCGGAGATATGGGTGAAGCTTTGGGGCAATCTTTCCTTCAACCCGATCTCGGCGCTGACCGGCAGCACGCTTGCGGCGATCGTCGCCGATGAAGCGACGCGCGCCGTCGTCCGCGCCATGATGCTGGAGGCGCAGGCGATCGGCGAGAGCCTCGGCGTGCGCTTCCTCATCCCCGTCGACCGGCGCATCAAGGGCGCCGGCGATGTCGGCGAGCACAAGACCTCGATGCTGCAGGACCTCGAACGCGGCCGCCCGATGGAGATCGACGCGCTGGTTACCGCCGTGCAGGAGCTCGGGCGCCTGACCGGCCAGCCGACGCCGACCATCGACAGCGTGCTGGCGCTGGTGCGGCGGCTTGCGATCGAGCGCGGGTGCTATTCGCCCTTGTAGTTTGTTCCTGATTTGTTCTAATCTGATCCTTTGGACGATATCCGAAAGGGATCAGCCATGAACGAACAACCGTGGTTCGGGATCGGCAGGAATGGGCAGGCTTTTTTTCGTTGGGACGAGCCCAGTCAGGAGCCCAACGACCGACTGTTCTTCGCCATCCTTCTCGAAGAGATGATTGCTCGTATGCTGGCCTCACGAGCCGTGACTTGGCAGCGGGAGTTAGGGCTCGGCGGAAAGCTCATTCGAACCAGGCATCTGCATATTTCGCTTGTCATGCTCGGCGATCACGATGGATTGCCAAGATCTCTGGTCGACGCCGCTTGCTCGGCAGGCTCTCTCGTCCGAGCTCAAGCCTTTGATGTGTCGTTTGACCGTCTGTCGGCCTTTGGTGGCGGCGCTCTCGTTCTGCGCGGCAGTGACGGCGTTCCCGCATTGCAGGCCTTCTGGCGAGCGCTCGCCGCTGTGCTGTCCGACAGCCCGTTTAAGCCGCTTGTCGGGAAGTCGATCGAGCCGCACGTCACATTGCTGCGTGACAAAGTGCGTGTTCCGAAAGTCAATGAGCGGCCAATTGAGCCGATTGGTTGGACCGTGCGCGAGTTCGTGCTGATACACAGCTTCCTGCGTCAGGACCGCTATCAGGTCATCAGACGCTGGCAATTGAACGGTCAGGATGACGCGCATGCTGTCATGTGAGCATCTCAAATCGTCCTTATCGTCAGCGCGCAGGCCTCGCCATGCTGACAGGAATTGTCACCTGCGAAGCGACCGAGCCGTGGCGGGCGAACGATCGATACCTACTTGATGTCTGGTCCAAACCGGGAGGATCCCATGACCACTGCCGAAATTGCCAAGGACTTCACCGAACTGCTCAAGCAGGGCGACAGTCATAGCGCCGCCGCGAAATACAATGCCGACGACATCGTCAGTTACGAAGCCATGGAAGGCCCGATGGCCGTGTGCAACGGCAAGGAAGCCGTCAAGCAGAAGGGCGAGTGGTGGGAAGCGAACCACGAGGTCCATGGCGGCTCGGTCGAGGGTCCCTATGTCAATGGCGACCAGTTCGCCTTGCGCTTCAGCTTCGACATTACGCCCAAATCCACCGGCGAACGCGTCAAAATGGACGAGGTCGGCCTCTACACGGTCAAGAACGGCAAGATCAGCGAAGAGCGTTTTTACTATTGAGGCCGATGCGCTGAGGCTTTTTGCTTCCTTTCGCTCGTAAATTTGAAATCAGGGATGGCGACCGGGCAGATATTCCGGTCGCCATGCCAGCTTCTCAAATCGTCTTCACATACTGAGCCAGCTGGTCGGCCACCGCGCCCCAGCCGTCGAAGAAACCCATCTCCTCGTGGCTGTTGCGCGTCGCCTCGTCGCGGTGGATGGCGGTGGCGGTGTAGCGCGTGCCTTTGCCTTCCGGTGTCAGGGTAATGACCGCGGTGATGAACGGCTCGCCCGACGGCCGGTAGCCCGGCAGCAGCGCGTCGGTCCACACCAAGCGTTCGTTCGGCACGATCTCGAGATAGCAGCAATGGCGGTCGCTCACCTCCTTGCCGTCGGGCGACTGGATGCGCGTGCGGAACAGGCCGCCCGGTCTGAAGTCGATCTCGCAATCGGTGATGACCCACGGTTTTGGCGTGAACCACTGCTTGACGTGCTCCGGCGTCGTCCAGGCGCGCCACAGCAATTCGCGTGGCGCATCGAGAAAGCGCTCCAGCGTCAGGTCCAGTTTCGGGTTCGGCTTGAACGGATAGCTCACTTTTCACTCTCCTTGAGGCTCATCACATAGGCGTCGAACTGGTCGAGGCGGCGCTCCCACAGCGCGCGCTGTTCGGCGAGCCAGTTTTCCGCAAGCTTCAGCGGCTCGGGCGAAAGACTGTAGGTTCTGACGCGGCCGGTCTTTTGCGACTGCACCAGCCCGCAGCCCTCCAGCACCTTGAGATGCTCGACGAAGGAGGGCAGGGCCATCTCGAACGGCTCCGCCAGTTCGCTGACCGAGGCCGGGCTTCTGTTCAGCCGCTCCACGACACACCGGCGCGTCGGATCGGCAAGCGCGCGAAAAATGCCGTCGATGGGCGGCGGGCTCTGGCTGGCGGTATCGAGGCTGATCATTGGCTCTCGGTCCTGGCGTTGCGAATAATACTTAGGGAAAAACCTTAGTGTTGGCAAGAGCCAAAACCGAGCCGCCGTGAAGCGCTGGCAAAGCTGCCGCGGCGGGCCTAGGATTCGCTCAGATTCGCAAACCCACCGAGGCCTGCCTTGTCCATCGCCATGTACGGCATCACCACCTGCGACACGATCAGGAAGGCGCGCGTCTGGCTGGAAAGCCATGACGTGCCGTATCGCTTCCATGACTACCGCGCGGAAGGGATCGAGGCGGAAAGGCTGAACGGCTGGGTCGGCAAGGTCGGCTGGGAAAAGCTGCTCAACAAGGGCAGCACCACTTTTCGTGAGCTGACGGAGACGGACAAGGCCGGACTGGACGAGAAGAAGGCGAAGAAGCTGATGCTCGCCAAGCCGACGATGATCAAGCGCCCGGTACTGGAGGTCGGGGAGCGGGTTTTGGTAGGGTTCAAGCCGGAGGTCTATGAGGAGGCGGTTGGCGGAAAGTAGTCGCTAAGAACCCTCCCTCTTACGTCGAGTTCCTTCGCCCCCCTCTCTGTCCTGCCGGACATCTCCCCCTCAAGGGGGGAGATTGGCAGCTTTGACGAGGCGCTCGTCTTGCAACGTCTGCGATTGGCGAAGGCCGGCGTGACGGCTGATCTCCCCCCTTGAGGGGGAGATGTCCGGCAGGACAGAGAGGGGGGCGAAGGAACTCGACGTCTCAATAATTAAATTATGCTTGGCTTCCAAAAATTAAATTATGGTTGGGCTTCAAAATATCCCGCCAGCGCCACCGCGTTGTTATGTGCCTCGTCATGCGCGCCGTAGAGCAGCGTCACCTTGCCCCTGCCGAGTAGCGCACGCAGCTCTGCCACCGCGTCGCCATTCGCGTCGAGCTCGGCCCGATACCGCTTCTGGAACTCTGCCCAGCGCTCCGGCTCGTGCCCGAACCATTTGCGCAGCGCGTCGCTCGGCGCGATGTCCTTCAGCCACAGCGTCAGTTCGGCGTCCTTCTTGCTGACGCCGCGTGGCCAGATACGGTCGACGAGCACCCGCTGGCCGTCGGCTTTCGCCGGCGGCTCATAGACACGCTTCACCGCAATGTCGAAGGCCATCATACCTCCAATGAGCGAGAGACCTCTTACGCCCACTCGCCCTTGCGCATCACCGGCACGCGGCCGCCGTCCTTGGCGACGCCGTCAATGTCGATCTTGTCGGAGCCGATCATCCAGTCGATATGGATGAAACTCTTGTTGCCGCCGCGCTCGGCGATCTCGTCCTGGCTGAGCGAAGCGCCGTCGACGAAGCACTTCGAATAGCACTGTCCGAGCGCGATGTGGCAGGCGGCGTTTTCGTCGAACAGCGTGTTGAAGAACAACAGCCCACTCCGCGCGATCGGCGAGGAATGCGGCACCAGCGCCACTTCGCCGAGGCGGCGCGCGCCCTCGTCGGTGTCGAGCACCTTCTTCAAGACGTCCTCGCCCTTCGAGGCCTTGGCCTCGACGATCCGCCCGCCCTCGAAGCGCACGGAAATCTCGTCGATCAGCGTGCCCTGATAGGAGAGCGGCTTGGTCGAGGAGACATGGCCCTCGACGCGCCTTGCATGCGGCGTGGTGAAGACTTCCTCGGTCGGGATGTTCGGGTTGCAGGTGACGCCGTTCTTCGCCGTCGAGGCGCCGCCCATCCATTCATGGCCGTCCGCCAGCCCGACGGTCAGGTCGGTGCCTGGACCGGTGAAATGCAGCGCGTGGAAATTATGTCCGTTCAGCCATTTCGTGCGCTCGGCCAAGGCGGCGTTGTGTGCCTTCCAGTTGCCGATCGGGTCCTCGACGTCGACCCGCGAGGCCGAGAAGATGGCGTCGGCGAGCTTGACCACCGCGACGTCGTCCGCCTCGCCCGGAAAAACCTGCTTTGCCCAGGCAAGGTCGGGATAGGCGACGATGTTCCAGTTGATGTCGAAGCCGGTGATTTTTTCCAGCGCCGGCTGGTAGGCCATCGAGTTCGCCTTGTTGGCGCGCGCCACCTTGGCCGGATCCTGCGAGGAGAGCAGCGACGGATCTTCGCCGCGCACGGCGAGCCGCGCCGCATTGTTCGAGAAGGCCTTCGCCATGCCTTCATACAGCCAGCCGGCGGCGCGGTCGAAGCCGGCGTCGGCGCCGTAGCGGAAACGCGCCAGCGTGATCTCGTCGTCGTTGAAGATCGGCGTCACCAGCCCGGCGCCGGCCTTGTAGGCGTGCTCGACGATGCGGCGGGTCAGCGGCAGCGCCGCGATCGACGAGGTCAGCACCAGATCCTGTCCGGGCTGCAGCTGCAGCCCGACCTTGATGGCGACTTCCGCCAGCCTGTCGAGCTTCACCGGGTCGATGGTTGCCGAAACGCCGCGCGAATGTGTGGTCATGGGTCCTGCCTGCCATTTGTTGGGGTCCTGTTCCTACATAGACCGCTGCGGTTGGCCTTTCCACCGCGATCGACTGGGCCTGATTTCAGGCGGCGCTGTCCAGCGCCCGGAACTGCGCCATGGTCGCCTCGATCTCCTCGCGGAGCCAGGCCTTGAAGTCGCGCACCTTGCGGCTTTCGCTTTTTGTGGCTGAGGTCACCAGCCAGTAACCCAGCCCGCTCTCGGCCCGCACACCGAAGGGCGCGATCAGCCGGCCGTCGGCCAACGCGTCGGCGGTGAGCAATTGCCAGGCGAGCATCACGCCGTGGCCGGCGATCGCCGATTCCAGGCACAGCATCGGATCGGTGAAACGCGCTCCCTTCTGGAAGGTGACCGGCTCGACGCCGGCCGCCTCGAACCAGCCGTCCCAGCTGAACATCGCCCGTTCGTCGGTGATGGCGCAGGTCTGCGCCAGATCGCCGATCGACTTCAGCCTGGCCGCGATCGATGGCGCGCAGACCGGAAACACTTCCTGGGCAAGCAGAAGCTCGGCGCGGTCGCCCGGCCATTTGCCATCGCCAAGCCGGATGGCGATATCGATGTCCGAGCGGTCGAGATCGGCGACCCTGGCCGAGGCGTCGATGCGCAAAAGCACGTTCGGGTGTCGGGCGAAATGCCGCGATAGCCGGGGCAGCAGCCATTTCGAGGCGAAGGCCGGCGCCACCGAGACGACCAGCGTGCATTCGTTGGCCTCGTCGGCCAGCGCCACCGCTTGCGCGAGCTCGCGGAAGCCGGCGCTGAGCAGCGCCGTGAAGGCGGCACCGAATTCGGTCGGCACGAGCCCGCCCGGCGTCCGTTCGAACAGCGCCTGCCCCAGCTGCTTTTCGGTGCGCTTGACCTGCTGGCTGACGGCGCTGACCGAGACATTCAGTTCGGCGGCCGCTCCCGCCAGCGATCCCAGCCGAGCGACGGTTTCCACGGCACGCAGGCCGTTGAGATGGACGCGATTGAGCATAGCCATTCAGTTTTTCTAAAGTAGATGGATCGGAATCTCAATTGAAACCCGACAGAAAAGGGCGGAATTTAACAGGAGTAGCCTTGAGCCAGGAGGTGGTCCCATGAAGATTTTATCCTTGCTGAAAGGGCTTTCCGGCGCCGAGGCGAGGCCGCGCGATGACGATGACGATGAGATGACCCGCTGGATCACCGATCCGCTGTCGCATCCGGTGCTCGACACCATGTCGGAGCGCGAGCTTGGCGACATGCCGTTCCGGTTGACGGCGCGCCGCACCGCATACGAGATCGTGGGCACAACCTGTCTCTGACGCCATTCGGCCCGGTTGCGGGGCAGCGCTGGCCCAACGCAAGCACATTGTTTCGCGGACGCGCGCACTTATTGTGCGCCGCAATGAACGCCACCTCGCCATCGCCGCTGCGCCTTGCCCTTGCCGGCATGGTCGCGCTCGCCGTCGCCATGGGCATCGGCCGCTTCGTCTACACGCCGATCCTGCCCGGCATGATGGAGGAACTGCACCTGACGCCGGCCGACGCCGGCTGGATCGCTTCCGCCAATTATCTCGGCTACCTCATCGGCGCGCTCGCCGCGGCCGGCGGCTGGGCGCATGGCCGCGAGCGCCTGCTGATGTTCGCCGGCCTTGCCGGCAGCGCCGTGCTCGCGGCCCTCATGGGGCTCAATGAGACCATGGCCGCCTTCCTCGTCATCCGCTTCCTCGCCGGCCTCGCCAGCGCCTTCGTCATGGTGTTCATGGCCTCGATCGTCTTCAGCCATCTGGCTGAGGCTGGCCGCGGCGATTTGCAGGCGCTGCATTTCGGCGGCGTCGGCCTGGGCATTGCCGCGTCCTCGGCGCTGCTGGCGATTCTCGTCTCCGAACACGCGGGCTGGGCCGCCGGCTGGCTCTGGTCCGGAGCGCTTTCGGCGGTCGGGCTGCTCGTCGTCATGTTGCTCGCCGGCTCGACCACGCCGGCCAATGTCACCGACGGGCGCGAGCCGGCGCTGCCGAAGGACGGCTCCCTGGTGAAGATGATCGTCGCCTACGGGCTGTTCGGCTTCGGCTATGTGGTGACGGCCACTTTCCTGGTCGCCATCGTGCGCCAAGGCGGCGGCGGGCGCGTCTTCGAGGCCACCGTCTGGATGGTCGCCGGCCTTGCCGGCTTTCCCTCGACTTGGGCGTGGCAGAAGCTCGCCGGCCGGATAGGGCTTTATGCCGCTTATGCCGCGAGCTGCCTGGTCGAGGTGGTCGGCGTCACCGCCAGCGTCGTCGTCAAGGGCGCAGCCGGACCGTTGATTGCCGGCGTCCTGCTCGGCGGCACCTTCATCGCCCTCACGGCGCTGGGCATACAGATGGGCAGGCAGCTCGCGCCGCGGGCGCCGCGCCGCATCTTCGCGGTGATGACGGCAGCCTTCGGCCTTGGCCAGATCGTCGGCCCGATCGCCGCCGGCCTGCTTGCTCAGGCATCGGGCAATTACGTGCTTGCCTCGATCATGGCGGCGGCGGCCTTGCTGCTCTCCGGCGTCATTGCCTGGTCGGCTGCGCCAAAATCGCCATGATTTGCGGCCTTGTTCGATGCCGGGCATCGGGCACGGGCATTTTCTTTCCCCCTAATGTGTGACCTTATGCCCGCCGAACAGCAACGCCGCTGATTTGCGGTCAGACCGAGGAAACCCGCCACAGTGTTCGTATCTTTTTTCCCGCAGCCGAAGCTCTTCTTCACCTCGGCCGCCGTCTGGAGCCTTGCGGCGATTCTGTTCTGGTTTTTCGGCGGCGAGCAACTGGGAGCCGTCTTAGGCTTCCCTCCCGCTGCGGCCGGCGCGCCGCCCATCATCGGCATCGCGGTGCTGTGGTCGAAGCCCTTCCTGTGGTTCTACATCTACTTCGCGGCCTGCGTGGCGGTCTTCTATGCGTTCTGGAGCTGGTATGCGCCGCATCCGTGGCAGAACTGGTCGATCCTGATGACCGCCGTCATCCTGTTCTTCATCTATTTCAACGTGCAGGTCTCCGTCGCGGTCAACAACTGGTATGGTCCTTTCTTCGACTACGTTCAGGGCCTGATGTCGGGAACGACAGCCTCGACCGACACCGAATTCTACAAGGGATTGGCCGACTTCTCCTGGCTGGCGCTGGTCGGCATGAACGTGCAGGTGATCAACGCCTTCATCGTCAGCCATTGGATCTTCCGCTGGCGAACCGCGATGAACAATTACTTCGTGGCCAACTGGAGCCGGCTGCGCCATATCGAGGGCGCCTCGCAGCGTATCCAGGAAGACACGATGCGTTTCTCGCAGATCATGGAGGACCTGGGCTCCAGCTTCGTCCAGTCGATCATGACCCTGATCGCCTTCCTGCCGGTGATGATCCAGCTTCAGGCGCACATCACCGAGCTGCCGATCATCGGCGCGGTGCCGCAGCCTCTGGTCGTTGCGGCTCTCGGCTGGTGCCTGTTCGGCACGGCCTCGGTGATGCTCGCGGGCATCAAGCTGCCGGGCCTCCAGTTCCGCAATCAGCGCGTCGAGGCGGCTTACCGCAAGGAACTTGTCTACGGCGAGGATCATCCCGATCGGGCGCAGCCGGCGACGACGGCGGAGCTGTTCACCAATGTGCGCCGCAACTACTTCAGGCTCTATTTCCACTACATCTATTTCAACGTCGTCCGGTACACGTACCTGCAGGCGGACAACATCTTCTCGCTGCTGATCCTCGGCCCATCGCTGGTCGCCCATAAGATCACCTTCGGCGCGCTCAACCAGATTTCGAATGCCTTCGGCAAGGTGACGAATTCGCTCCAGTTCCTGCTGAATTCCTGGTCGACCATCGTCGAACTGCAGTCGGTCCACAAGCGCCTGCGCGCCTTCGAGGCGACACTCCAAGGCGAGCCGCTTCCAGACATCGACCGGCGCTATCTGGCTCGGCAGGGCGCTGAGGACCCGGCCTGATCTGGAGCAACCCAGGAGAGTGTAAAGATAAGCGATCCGGCGGGCGGCTCAGCCGCCGACGGTCGTCTGCGCCTCGCCGGCATGCTGGCGTGCCATATAGTCGCGAAAGCTGATGCATTCCACATCCGCTTTGACGCAGACCTCCCCGGCGAAGCGTTCCAGCGCGTTCCAGTAGGCGCCGTCGTTCATCAGCGTGAAGTGGAAGCCGAGTTCCAGCGGCAGGCGCTTGCCATTGTACTGAGCCTCGAAAGCGGCATGGAACGCCTGGTAGGCGCGCTCGGCGAATGCGTCCGCCATGGCCGGCCTCTCGGTGCCGTCCGAGTGGCGGACATAAAGATTGTAATCCATGGCGACCACCGGCTTCGCCTTCGGTCCCTCCGGGATGAGCGGCAGGGCAAAGCGGGTTGTCCCATTCAGGGTCGGCGGGACGGTCGGGCCTTTGGAGACACCGCTGGCGTCATACTGGAAATCGGCCTCGGGCAGGGCTTCGTAAAGCGCCTTGCCGGTCGAGAGATAGGGCGCGCGGAACCCGACCAGCGCATGATGGGCGAAATCGTGCCAGTCGGCCGGCTCCTGGATGCCGTTGATCGCATAGGCGTTCTCGAAAATGCGCCGGACGGAGGCGAATTCGGCCAGCCAGTCCGCCTTGCTCCAGGCCTTGCCGTCGAAATGGCCACAGGCATGGCTGCCGATGTCGTGACCCTCGGCCGCGGCCAGCCGGACCTGCTCCAGCCGGTCGGCCACGTCCTGTTTCGAGGCGCCGAAGCCGACATTGGATTTGCCGGCGGCCTTGCCGGGGCCGGCATAGTCCTGCCGCGTCTCCGGCGAGAGTAGGAACACGCAGGACAGGAAATAGGTGAAATGCGCGCCCGTGCGCTTTGCCAGCGCACGGCTGCGTTGCCACTGCGAGATCTCGCGGGCGGCGTCGAACGAGATCAGCACCACCTGCTTGGGTTTGGCCGGCGAAACGATTGGCGATTTCGGCGGATCGGCGAAGGCCGCATTGGCTGAGGCAAGCGAGGCGAGACTGAACGCAAGGACGCGGTACGAACGAAGCATTGGCAACCTCTGGCGGGACGTCTCCGGCTGATCGGAAGCCGGCTATCGCGCAAATGTGGCGCGGTTGCGTTCAGGCAAGGGCTGTGGGCGCCCGGCATTCCAAGCCGATTTTCCGGTCCGCCCCCTTCCATGCCGACAAAATTTCGCTAAAACGCGGGCTCAAGAGGCGCCCCCTTCCGGGGCAGCAATGGTTTTGATTGATGTCGGACGACAGTTTTATCCGCGAAGTCAACGAAGAGATGCGTCGCGAGCAGGCGCAGAAGCTATGGGACCGTTTTGGCCCGGCCATTCTCGGCCTTGCCATCCTCATCGTGCTCGGCACCGCCGCTGTCGTCGGCTACCGCTACTGGGACGAGACCCGCGCCAACCGCTCCGGCGACGCCTTCTCGGCGGCCCTCAAGCTCGCCAATGACGGCAAGAACGACGAGGCGATCGCTGCGCTCGACCAGTTGGAGAAGGACGGCTACGGCGCCTATCCGCTGCTCGCCCGCATGCGCGCCGCGACCGTCAAGGCCGACAAGGGCGACGTCGACGGCGCGGTCAGGGATTTCGACGAGGTCGCCGCCGACAACGCCATTCCGGCCGGCATTCGCGACATCGCGCGGCTGAGGGCGGCGCTGCTGCTCGTCGACCATGGTTCCTACGCCGACGTCTCCAGCCGCATCGAGGCGCTCACCGCCGACACCAATCCGCTGCGCCACTCGGCGCGCGAGGCGCTTGGCCTTGCCGCCTGGAAGGACGGCAAGTCGGCGGACGCACTCAAACTGTTCGACCAGATCTCTTCGGATGAAGCCGCCCCGCGCAATGTGCGCCAGCGGGCGCAGCTGATGTCCGAGCTGATCCGCGGGTCGGGCAACGCGTCGTGATCCTGGATGGGCTTCAAAGTCGCCATCATCGGCCGGCCTAACGTCGGCAAATCGACTCTTTTCAATCGGCTGGTCGGAAAGAAGCTGGCGCTTGTCGACGACACGCCGGGCGTCACGCGCGACCGCCGCGTCCACGCCGCCAAGCTCTACGACCTTCACTTCGACGTCATCGATACCGCCGGCTTCGAGGATGCCGCCGCATCGACGCTGCCCGGCCGCATGCGTCAGCAGACCGAGATCGCCATCCGCGAAGCCGACCTCATCTTCTTCACCATCGATGCCAAGTCCGGCCTGCTGCCCGACGACCGCACCTTCGCCGACGTCGTGCGCAAATCGGGCAAGCCGGTCGTGCTCGTCGCCAACAAGGCCGAGGCGCGCGGCGCTCAAGGGGGCATGCTGGAGGCCTGGGAACTCGGCCTCGGCGAACCGATCCCGGTTTCGGCCGAGCACGGCCAGGGCATGCCCGACCTGCGCGACGCGGTGATTGCGGCGCTTGGCGAGGAGCGCGCCTTCGGCGACGACGACGAAGACGGCAGCGACGAGATCGCCGCGAGCGAAGTGCTGATCGGCGAGGACATCGCCGACCCGGACGCTGAAGCATCCTATGACGATACCAAGCCGCTGCGCATCGCCGTCGTCGGCCGCCCGAACGCCGGCAAGTCGACGCTGATCAACGCGCTGATCGGCGAGGAGCGGCTGTTGACCGGTCCGGAAGCCGGCATCACGCGGGATTCGATCTCGGTCGACTGGGACTGGCGCGGCCGCCGCATAAAGCTGTTCGACACCGCCGGCATGCGCCGCAAGTCCAGGATCCATGAAAAGCTGGAAGTGCTCTCGGTGCAGGACGGCCTGCGCGCCATCCGTTTTGCCGAGATCGTCATCATCGTCCTCGACGCCACGATTCCCTTCGAGAAGCAGGACCTGCAGATCGCGGACCTGATCACCCGCGAGGGCAGGGCGCCGGTGATCGCCTTCAACAAATGGGACCTGATCGACAACCCGCAGGAATTGCTGGCTGAGTTGCGCGAAAAGACCGAGCGGCTCTTGCCGCAGGTGCGCGGCATCCAGGCGGTGACGGTCTCGGCCGAGACCGGGCGCGGCCTCGACAAGCTGATGGAAAGCGTCATCAAGACGCACAAGGTCTGGAACAGCCGCGTCTCGACTGGCAAGCTCAACCGCTGGCTGGAAGGCATCCTCGCCCATCATCCGCCGCCCGCCGTCGCCGGCCGCCGCCTGAAGATCAAGTATGTCACCCAGGCCAAGACCCGCCCGCCGGGCTTCGTCGTCTCCTGCTCGCGGCCGGACGCGATGCCGCAATCCTACGTCCGCTATCTGACCAACAGCCTGCGCGAGGCCTTCGACATGCCGGGCGTGCCGATCCGCATGGCGCTGCGCACGTCGGACAATCCGTTTGCCGGCAGGGCGAAGAAGCGGTGAGGTCTATTCCCGTCGCGGGTAAAATCCTCACAATGCTGGCGGGACAGCACCCCCTCTGCCCTGCCGGGCATCTCCCCCGCAAGGAGGGAGATTGGCAGCTTCGGCGCGCCGCCGATCCTGCAACGTGGGAGAGTAGCGAAAGTCTGCGTGACGTCTGATCTCCCCCCTTGCGGGGGAGATGTCCGGCAGGACAGAGGGGGGGTGTGACGGAACGCGACGCCGGATACTTCGATCCGCAGCACTACCTGTCCGAAAAAGCTAAGCGACCTCTCGCAACCCATCGCGGGTTCGCGCCCCCTCAGGCAACGTCTCCATCGCCGCCTGCAGCAATATCTCGGCCAGCCGCGCCGCCACCGGATCGAGCTCGGCGTCCTTCTGGTGCAGATGCAGCGCCATCGTCGGCAGGGCGGGAAGTCCCAGAATCCCCGGTGCGATCGCCCTGACATTGGCGGGCAGGCCGATATCGGTGCGGATCGTCAGGCCGAGACCCGCCGCCACCGCCGCCCAGATGCCGCCGAGACTAGGGCTGGAAAAGGCCATGCGCCAGGGCATGCCGGCGCGGTCGAGCGTTTCGGTCGCCACGGTTCTGAGCAGGCACGGCGCCTCGAACACCACCAGAGGCAGCGGCTCGCCCTTGCGCGGACCGGCCTCGATCGGCTTTGCCGGACCGATCCAGCGCGCCTGCACGTCGGCGACATGGCGGCTGTAGGGCAGCGTCATGCCGTCATGCCAGGCGAGCGCGATGTCGAGATTGCCTGACAGGACGCGCTCGGCCAGGTCGTGGCTGCGCCCGATCCGCGCTTCGATGCGGACCTTGGGATGGGCGCGGGCGAAGCGGCCGAGCACGTCCGGCAGCACGGCCTCGCCGAAATCCTCCTGCAGGCCGAGCCGCACCCAGCCTTCCAGTTCGATGTCTCGGATGGCGGAGGCCGCCTCGTCGTTGAGCTCGATCAGCCGCCGCGCATAGCCAAGCATCGTCTCGCCGGCCTCGGTGAGCGCCAGGCCGCGCCCCGCCTTGCGGAAGACCGGCGTGTCCGCCTGTTCTTCGAGCTTTTTCAATTGCGCGCTGACCGCGGACGTCGAGCGTCCCAGCCGCTCGGCCGCCTTGGCGAAGCTGCCCAGCTCCATGCCGGTGACGAAGGTCCTGAGGACGTCGAGGTCAAAAGTGACGCGGCGCATGAGATTGTCCTGATTTTCAGGATTGTTGATCAAAAACTTCCTGATTTTATGGATAAAGCTATGGCGCTACATCCCGTCCGTCAAGCCGTCAGCCGGCCGTCTCGGGAATGGAACCATGTCCGCCATCGTCACACGAAACGACTGCCAGCCGCCCGCGGGAGAAAGTGCCGGCAACCCTGCTCGCCGCGCCTTCGGTCCCAATCATCGCTGGAAGGTGCTGGGCATCGGCGTCGCCGCCAATGCCGGCTTCTCCGCCACCTTCTCCGGCATCCCGGCGACCGCGGTGGCGATGCGCCAGGGCTTTCACCTCGACAATGCCGCGCTGGGTTTGGCGCTTGGGCTGCTCGGCCTCGGCGTGGCGCTCAGCGAGTTGCCCTGGGGCGTGCTCACCGATCGCTGGGGCGACCGCCGCGTGCTCCTGACCGGACTTGGCGCGACAGCCGCGTGGCTTCTCATCATGGCCATGCTTGTCGTGCCGACAAAAACGGCCATTCCCGGCGTCGCGCCGCTGTCGGCAAGCCTGCTCGTCGCCGGCCTGCTCGGCGGCAGCGTCAACGGCTCCAGCGGCCGCGCCATCATGGGCTGGTTCGGCGAGGGCGAGCGCGGCTTCGCCATGAGCATCCGGCAGACGGCGGTGCCGCTTGGCGGCGGGCTGGGCGCTCTCGTCCTGCCGTCCCTGGCGCTGGCCCTAGGCTTCACCGCGGTCTTCGGCCTGCTTGCGGCCGTCTCCGCTCTGTCAGCCTGGTTTGCCTGGCGCTGGCTGCACGAGCCGCCGGTGGCAAGCGGCGGCCGCGCCGCCGCCGCGACAAGCGGCCCGGCACCCTTGCGCAACATCGAGGTGTGGCGCATCTCGACCGCCATCGGCCTGCTCTGCTTCCCGCAGGTCGCGGTGCTGACCTTCGCCTCGGTCTTCCTGCACGACTTCGCCGGCATGGCCACCTTTGTGACCAGCGCCAGCCTCGCCGCCGTGCAGACCGGCGCAATGGTGATGCGTATCTGGAGTGGGCGCTTCACCGACCGGCATGGCAACCGCCGGCCGTTCCTGAAACTCTGCAGCGCGTTGAGCACGCTGGCATTCCTGGTGCTTTGGCTGTTGGTGATCGGCGCCGCCGGAGCACCGTCGCTGGTGCCGCTGCTCCCGCTGATGGTCGTCGTTGCCGGCATATCCGTCTCCGCCTGGCATGGCGTCGCCTATAC
This sequence comes from Mesorhizobium sp. B3-1-9, assembly GCF_006439595.1. Lineage (NCBI taxonomy): Bacteria > Pseudomonadati > Pseudomonadota > Alphaproteobacteria > Hyphomicrobiales > Phyllobacteriaceae > Mesorhizobium > Mesorhizobium sp. B3-1-9. The sequence continues at coordinate 252,914 of NZ_VFTJ01000007.1, read as the reverse complement.
CGAACTTGCCACGCTTGCCGGTGCCGGCCATGTCGGCACCGCGCTCAGCCTGGCCAACAGTTTTGTGTTCGTCGGTTTCTGCGTGGTGCCGATCGCCATTCCGTGGCTGTTGGTGTTCTTCGCATGGCCGGGCGTGTGGCTCGCGGCCGCGATCTGCGCGGCGGCCGCCTGGCCGATCTTCCTGCGCCCGGCCTGATTCACCAGTCTGATTCCTCGCCGGCTTGCCGCGGAAACGGCAAGCCGGCTTCGCTCAAACATGAAAAGAACACGATCGATGTCGTTAACCCCCCATCAAGGTTAATGCTTCATTTTGACTCTCCGGGGTCAGTAGCGTTCTGGAGAGTTCCGTGCATCGACGCGTTTCATTGCGGCTTGCCGCCGCCGCCGTTGCGAAAAAACGTTCCTTTCTTCCTCCTTTGGTGCTCGGGCTCGGCATTTGGATCGGCTTTCCGTCGGCCGTCGCCTATCAGGATATGGCAAGCCTGATCTCCGGCCTGGAATCGTCCAACACCCGCTGGAACGCCTATATCGAGAAATCCGCCGCCGGCTCGGTGCATGCCGCCGAAATGCCGTTTGTCGATTCCCTCACCACCGGCTCGCTCTCCGGCTCCGGCGTGAATTTGCCGGGGGTGGGCACCGTCGCCTTCCGCGGCAAGGGCAGCGCCGTGGGCGTGACGCCCGATGAGGATCGTGTCATGCGGGCCGACAAGAAGGGTCGCATCGTCAAGGTCTCGCCGGTCGCGCCGCCCAAGAATTTCAGCGCCGGCTCGATTTTCGAGCGCACCTCCTCGCTGCTTCGCCCGAGCATGGACAGCGGGCTGAAGCTCACCTTCGCCAAGCCTGGCATCAAGGGCAAGGAAGTCCAGATCGCCCAGGCCTTCCATCTTCGCGAGGACAAGAAGCCGGATCCGGCGCTGCCGGCGGCACTTGTCGCCCTCGTCAACAACGACAAGCCGGATATCCTCGCCACCGCCTATGCCCAGTCCGCGCCCGACTATGCCAAGGCCTCGCCCTTCGAGGCGCTGCTGCAGGACGATCCGAACGATGGCCGCTTCATCCCGCCGATGGGCAAGGGCGACCATTCGTGGATCCAGAACCCGCTGCCCGCAAGCGTCTTCTCCCAGCCGGAACAGGCGTGCCTCGCCAAGGGCATCTATTTCGAAGCGCGCAGCGAGCCCGTGCGCGGCCAGGCGGCGGTCGCCCAGGTGATCCTCAACCGCGTCCGCAACCCCGCCTATCCCAAGACGATCTGCGGCGTCGTCTACCAGAACGACGACTGGTTCAACCGCTGCCAGTTCTCCTTTGCCTGCGACGGCAGGAAGAAGACCATCACCGACCAGGCTTCCTACAAGACCGCCCAGGAGGTCGCCATGGCGGTGACCGCCGGCAAGATCTTCATTCCCGAGGTCGGCTCATCGACGCATTACTACGCCAATTACGTCCATCCGGGCTGGGCGCGAGCCATGCACAAGATGACCAGGATCGGCCTGCATATCTTCTACCGCACCTATGGCGGCGGCTGGAGTTGAGCCGGCTGGCGGCTCGAGCTGAGCCGCCTTAACCACCGCCCCGGCTATCCTTCCTTCGACGCCCGGCAATGCCTCGGCGGACGCGCCTTGTTGCGCGGATTCGCGCCGAGTCCTCACGCGGCCGTGAAGGGCACGATGTCGCACCTCGATAAATCATTGATTTAACTACCAAAAATACATCGCTTGGAAGTTCGGTCCGTGGCTTGACGGGGGCGGACCCTCTAACTATGTTGCCGGCGACTTTAGAAGCGGACGGACGGCAATCGTCTGCCCGGGCAGGGGGGTTGCGATGGCCGACAAAACCGGGCCAGACGGAACCGGAGAAACCGGCCGCGGCAGGCAGCCAGAAGCCACCATCCGCGACGACGAACTTGAGCGCCGCCGGCGTAGTCTCGAAGCATCGCTTGCGACGAGACGCACGGACCGGTTCGAGGGGAAAGACGAAGCGAGAGCTGCGACCGGTTACGGTCAGGCGCTGAAACTGTCCAGCGAGTTCATCGCCGGAGTGGTGGTTGGTGTCGGCTTGGGCTGGATCATCGACCGCCTGGCGGGAACAGCGCCCTGGGGTCTGATCGTCGGCCTGTTGCTGGGCTTTGGCGCTGGTATACTCAATGTCCTGCGCTCGGCGGGACTTGCATCCGAATTCGGCCAGGGCGGCAAGCCGCGCGAGCCGAAAGAATGAAGTGGGGCGCCGCAGGGCGCCAAGTGAACTTAAAAAGCCGGTTGTGGCTTTGACGGGGATTTAAAGTGGCTGCTGCTGACAAGGTCGATCCGATCCACCAGTTCCAGATCCATCCGATCATCCCGCTGCATATCGGCGGCTACGACGTCTCTTTCACCAACTCCTCCCTGTTCATGGTCGTGACGATCGTGCTGGCGTCGGCCTTCCTCTACATGAGCACGGCCAGCCGCGCGCTCATTCCGGGCCGCCTGCAGTCGGTGTCCGAGATGGCTTACGAATTCGTCGGCAACATGCTGCGCGACGCCGCCGGCAAGCAGGGCATGCAGTTCTTCCCGCTGGTGTTCTCGCTGTTCATGTTCGTGCTGGTCGCCAACCTGATCGGCCTGTTCCCCTATTTCTTCACCGTGACCAGCCACATCATCGTCACCTTCACGCTGGCAATCCTGGTCATCGGCACGGTCCTCGTCTACGGCTTCGCCAAGCACGGCTTCGGCTTCCTCAAGCTGTTCGTGCCGCAGGGCGTGCCGGGCTACCTTCTGCCGCTGGTGGTGGCGATCGAAATCATCTCCTTCGTCTCGCGTCCGGTCAGCCTCTCGGTTCGTCTCTTCGCCAACATGCTGGCCGGCCACATCACGCTCAAAGTGTTCTCGGGCTTCGTCGTCAGCCTGAGCGCGTTCGGCGCCGTCGGTATCGCCGGCTCGGTGCTGCCGCTTGCCATGGCCGTTGCACTCTCCGCGCTCGAACTGCTGGTCGCCTTCCTGCAGGCCTATGTGTTCGCGGTGCTGACCTGCATGTATCTGAACGACGCCCTGCACCCGAGCCACTGATTTTCACCGGCGCCCCGGCGCCAGCTTACCCAACGTACCAACTGCAACGAATAGAGAAACCACAGGAGTTTTGAAATGGACGCAACTGCAGCAGCTGCTATCGGCGCTGGTATCGCCTGCATCGGCATGGGCGGCGCGGGCATCGGCCTCGGCAACATCTTCGGCAGCTACCTCTCGGGTGCGCTCCGCAACCCGTCGGCTGCCGACGGCCAGTTCGGCCGCCTGATCTTCGGCTTCGCCGTGACCGAAGCTCTGGGCATCTTCTCGCTCCTGATCGCTCTGCTCCTGGTCTTCAAGTAAGAGCCAGAGCTGACGAAAGGGGCCGCATGGTGCGGCCCCGTTCTAGGGACAGGGGAATGAGATGTTCGTGACATCTGCCTATGCGCAAGAAGCAGCGCCGGCCGCGGCCGAGGGCGATACGCATGCAGGCACCGCCGTGCCTGCCGCGGAGCATGAAACGTTCCCGCCGTTCGATGCCAAGACCTTCCCGTCGCAGATCCTGTGGCTGGTCATCACCTTCGGGCTCTTCTACCTGTTCCTGAAGCGGGTTGTGATGCCGCGTCTTGGCGGTATCATCGATGTCCGCAACGACCGCATCACCCAGGATCTCGACCATGCCGCAAGGCTGAAGGGCGAGGCGGACGCCGCGGTTGCCGCCTATGAGCAGGAACTGGCGGAGGCCAAGGCCAATGCCAACAAGATCGGCCAGCAGGCGAACGACGCCGCCAAGGCGCAAGCCGAGGGTACGCGCAAGAAGCTCGAGGCCGAGCTCGAGAAGAAGCTTGGCGAGGCCGAGGCGAGCATCGCCTCGATCAAGGCCAAGGCGATGAAGGAAGTCGGCACGATCGCCGAGGACACCACGTCGGCCATCGTCGAGGCGCTTGTCGGCGGCAAGACCGACAAATCCGAGATCGCGGCTGCGGTCAAATCCGCGAGCCGGTGAGGAGCGAGGATCATGGACGCCACATCACTCGCCACGCTCTGGGCAACCATTGCGATGCTCATCTTCTTGGGCGCTGTCGTCTACCTGAGGGTGCCGGGCATGCTCGCCAAGTCGCTCGACGCCCGCGCGGCCAAGATCAGCGGCGAGCTCGAGGAAGCGCGCAAGCTTCGTGAAGAGGCCCAGCAACTGCTCGGCCAGTATCAGCAGAAGCGCAGGGAAGCCGAGAAGGAGGCCGCCGACATCGTCGCCGCCGCCAAGCGCGAGGCTGAGCTGCTTGCTTCCGAAGCGGCCAAGAAGACCGAGGACTATGTCGCCCGGCGCACCGCGCTTGCCGAGCAGAAGATCAGCCAGGCCGAGCGCGAGGCCGTCAGCGAAGTGCGCGCCTCGGCCGTCGACATCGCCGTCGAGGCCGCCCGCGCGCTGCTCGCCGCCAAGGTCGACGTCAAGGCAGGCGCGGACCTGTTCAAGTCGGCGCTGGATGACGTCAAGGCCAAGCTGAACTGAGCGGATTTAGACCGCCGACATGAAGCCGCCCGGGCCACCTGGCGGCTTTTTTGTTCGAGAGAAGAGCGGGACGGCGACGCTGCCGATCTTCCCCCTTGTGGGGAGATTGGCCGTCACCATCGCTCCCGCTCACTCCAGCCCGGCCAAGCTCTCTTCCTCTTCCACCATTTCCGCCCCACCCAGCCTGAACGGCGCGAACGAGGCCCGGTGCAGCCTTGCCACCGGCCCATGCATCTCGATCGCGGTCCGGTGCCGGACCGTCGCGTAGCCCATATGCACCTCGAAGCCGTAATGTTCGTGGTGTCCGCCGCAGCCGCACATCATGCGGTCGCGCATCACCTTGGCGACGATCGAGGCTGCGGCGATCGATTGCGAGCGCTGGTCGCCCTTGATGAGCGCCCGGCCTTCGCAGGCGAGACCTGGCGGAATGTCGCGGCCGTCGGCCAAAGCGAGCTTCGGCTGCAACGACAGGCCGGCGGCGGCGCGGCGCATCGCTTCGAGGCTGGCTTTCAGGATGTTGCTGTTGTCGATGCCTTCGGCGCTGATCGAGGCCATCGAGACGCTGAGCGCCGACCCCAGAATCTTGAGGAACAGCGCCTCGCGCTGCAAATGGGTGAGGCGTTTGGAATCGTCGAGGCCTTCCGGGATATTGGCGGGGTTGAGCACCACCGCGGCGGCCACCACCGGTCCGGCGAGCGGACCGCGCCCTGCCTCGTCCATGCCGGCGACTGGCCACAGCCCGTCGGCCATCGCCTTCGTCTCGATCGAGAAGTCGGGCTTCTCGACCATTTCAAAGAGAAGCGGAGAATCGGAACGCGCGCGAGCCATGGTGCGGCGAGGTTCGCATCGGCTCCGATTCTCCGCAAGTCCTTCCGGGTCGGATGGGGCGTCGGACCGGGAAGGCACCGTCTCGCGGCCGGGGGGACAATGGCCGGACGGGATTCTTCAAAAGGACTGCAATTCCAAACGGAAAATCGCTTGGCCTGGAATTGCTTAGCGCCGGCCCGTCATGGCCGGCACTGAGGTTAAAGCAGCATCAGTTGTTCGCCGGCGCCCGAACCTGCGACGAATTGGTCGGTGCGAAGCTGCCGCCGCTCGACATTGAGGCCGAGCCGCTTGGCGGCGATCTCGAAACGCCGGCCGATCTGCCAGGCATAGGGACCGGCGCCCTTCATGCGCTTGCCCCATTCGGAATCGTAATCCTTGCCGTCGCGCATCGAGCGGATCAGCGACATCACATGCCGGTAGCGGTCGGGATAGTGGCGCAGCAGCCAATCCTTGAAGATCGGCGCCACTTCGAGCGGCAGGCGCAGGATGACGTATCCCGCCTCCCTTGCACCGGCGGCTCTGGCCGAATCGAGGATGCGTTCCATCTCCGGATCGTTGAGGCCCGGAACGATCGGCGCCACCATCACCGATGCCGGAATGCCGGCATCCGAAAGCTGCCTGATCGCCTCCAGCCGTTTCGTCGGCGTCGACGCGCGTGGTTCCATGGTTCTCGCCAGCATGCGGTCAAGCGTCGTCACCGACAACGCCACCTTGGCAAGGCCGCGCTCGGCCATGCGCGACAGGATGTCGATGTCGCGCGTCACCAGCGCCGACTTGGTGACGATGCCGACCGGATGGCCGCGCGCCTCCAGCACTTCCAGGATCTCGCGCATGATGCGGTATTGCTTCTCGATCGGCTGGTAGGGATCGGTGTTGGTGCCGATGGCGATCGTGCGCGGCTGGTAGCCCGGTTTCGATAATTCCCTGTCCAGCATGCGCGCGGCATCCGGCTTGGCGAACAGCTTCGATTCGAAATCGAGCCCCGGCGACAGGCCCATGAAGGCATGCGTCGGCCTGGCGAAGCAGTAGACGCAGCCATGCTCGCAGCCGCGATAGGGGTTGATCGAACGGTCGAAAGAGATGTCCGGCGACTCGTTGCGGGTGATGATCGTGCGCGGCTTCTCGACCTGCACTTCCGTCTTGAACGGCGGCAGTTCCTCCAGCGAGTTCCAGCCGTCGTCGAACACATGCCGGCTGACCGGCTCGAACCGGCCCGACGGGTTGATGCCGGCCGAACGGCCGCGATTGCGGTCGGGCCGCACGCGCATGCCGCTCTGTTCGATCATTGCATTGGCCATCTCGGCTCTGCCTGCTCCGAAAGCAGCAATGTCGGCACGCACGATCTGTTCCATTTTCGCCCTCTCCCAGGGACTGTCGGCAGGCTGTCGAATCGCTCTGTTCATGAAACTATTCCTATTTTACCGAAGAGAACAAAGCAAGAACTTTTTCGGCGAAAAGCCGTAGCTGGCGCAAGTCGCGGCTTTCCGCTATTCGGCTAAGGATGCTCAGCGTTCTCATCGAAACCCGCAACGACGAAGAGGGTCTTGCCCGTACGCTCGCCTCGCTGGTCGGCGGCGCGGTCGAGGGTGTGGTGCGCGACGTGATCGTCTGCGATCAGGGCTCGACCGACCAGACGCATCGGGTGGCCGAACATGCCGGCTGCCATTATGTGACCGGCGGCATCGGCGCCGGCATCGGCAAGGCCAAGGGCGATTGGCTGCTTTTTCTGGAACCCGGCGCGCGGCTTGCCGAGGGATGGATCGACGAGGTGGTGGCGCACACGGCGAAGCAAACCATGCCGGCGCGGTTTTCACGCGCCCGGGCCGACCGTGCGCCTTTCCTGGCCCGCGTCTTTTCGGGCAACCGCGCGTTGGCCGAGGGTCTTGTCATCAGCAAGCGTCAGGCCTCGGCCCTGGCAAAGAGCGCGCGCGGCGCCGAGGCCCTGGCGCGTGGTCTTGCCACCAGAAGGCTGAACGCCGAAATCTGGGTGGCGCCGCCGAAGTGATGCAGGCTCCCCCTTGTGGGAGAAGGAAGAAGCGCTGTCCCTGCCCAGTCAGGTCCCTCTGATTTCGACGGGCATCCAGGCCCTGCGGCGCCTGGCGACACGCTGCTCGCGCGTTTCGGCATCGAACCGAACGGCGACCGGCTGGCGGGAGAACAACTCGTGATCGTCAAGCGCGTTGACAATGACGACCGCCGTGGCGTCGTCACCGTCTCCGGCGATTGCCGCGACATAGACGCCGCACTCGCGGCAGACGAGATAGTCGGCGGTGCGCAGGCCGAAGCGGTAGACCTGCAGCCGTGCCCTGTCTTCGACTGAGATGCTCAGGCGTCCGTTCGGATCGGCGGCCGCGCGCGAGCCATGCCGGGTGCAGAACGAGCACTGGCAGGCGCGAATTTCCAGTCCGGCCGGGCCGAGCGTGGTGGAGAAGCTGAGGCGGATGTTGCCGCAATGGCATCCGCCGCTGTGAACGGTCATGGCAGATTGTCCCTTGTTCGCAGCACAAGGTACTTTGCCGGTCGCGGCTTCGGAATGGCTGCTCGTAGGCGAGAGCGCCATTCCGCCTGCAAACCGGATGCCGGTCGGGATGTTTTGCCTTTAGGTCTTGCCGCCACGCCTGAGATGCTCGTCCAGCCGCGGCATGATCTCGACGAAGTTGCAGGGCATGTGCCGGTAGTCGAGCTGCGCCTTGATGATGCCGTCCCAGGCGTCCTTGCAGGCGCCGGGCGAGCCCGGCAGCACGAAGACGAAGGTGGCGTTGACGACGCCGCCTGTCGCCCGGCTCTGGATCGTCGAGGTGCCGATCTTGTCATAGGAGATGCGGTGAAAGACTTCCGAAAAGCCGTCCATGCGCTTTTCGAAAATCGGCTCCAGCGCTTCCGGCGTCACGTCGCGGCCGGTGAAGCCGGTGCCGCCGGTGGTGATGACGACATCGATGTTTTCGTCCTTCGACCAGCCGAGAACCTTGTCGCGGATCTTCTCGCTGTCGTCGGTGACGATGTCGCGGGCGGCAAGCGTATGGCCGGCTTCCGTGATGCGGTCGGCCAGCGTCTGGCCGGACTTGTCGTCGGCAAGGCTGCGCGTATCGGAAACCGTCAGCACCGCGATGCGCAGCGGGATGAAGGACCGGCTCTCGTCAAGCTTCGCCATCTGTCACCTCCATGCTGCGCGTCGCGGCGACGAACCAGTCGGGATGGCGCGCGCGGATCTCGATCGCCGCGCGCTTGGCGACATTGCCGGTCTCGAACAGGCCGAAACACGTGGCGCCCGAGCCGGACATGCGCACGAAAGCTGCGTCGGCGCGCTTGAGCGCCTTCAGCGCCTCGCCGATCGCCGGCTGGATCGAGCGGGCAGGTGCCTCGAGATCGTTGCGCGTCGTCTCCAGCCAGTTGCGGACGGCGTGGAAGTCGAGGCGCTTCGGCAGCGGCGGCAGCGCCTCGTTGTCGCGGCTGGACAGCGCCTTGAACACGTCCGGCGTCAAGACGGCGACGCCCGGATTGACCAGGACCAGGCTAAGCGCCGGAAATGCGGAGAGCGGTGACACCTCATCGCCGATGCCGCGTGCGACCAGCGGTTTTGACGTCAGGCACATCGGCAGGTCGGCGCCGAGCGATAGGCCGATCCGCGCCAGCGAAATGTCGTCGATAACGAGCTTCCAGAGCCGCGCAAGGCCGTTGAGCGCCGCCGCCGCGTCGCTGGAGCCGCCGCCGACGCCGGACGCGATCGGCAGGTTCTTCTCCAGCTTGATGGCAACCGGCGGCGCATGCTGCGCGCCGGCTTCCCGGCGCAAGGCGTCGCGCGCCTTCACCACCAGATTGTCGCCGTCGAGCGGCAGGCCGGCGGCATAACGGCCGGATACCGAGAACTCGTCGTGCTCCGCCGGCTCGATCTCGAGCCGGTCGCCGAAGCGGGTGAAGACGGCAAGGCTGTCGATGAGATGGTAGCCGTCGGTGCGCTGTCCGGTGACATGCAGCGCCAGGTTGATCTTGGCTGGCGCAAGCCATGTCCGGATCTCTGCGCCGGGCTCGAGAATGTCGGCTGCTGGCGAGATGGGATCAGTCCTTGGCGAGACGGTATTCGCCGGTCTTGGGATCCTTGACCAGTGTGCCCATCGTGCCGTTCGCCGCCTGTTTCTCGGTCCGCCGGATTTTTGCCGTCACGCGCTCGGCCTCGCGCACGAAAGCGCGGTAACCAAAGTAAGCGGCGGCGCCGACAACGGCGAAGAAAATGATCTGCGGCATCTCTAAAACTCCTCCCGCGTCCTCGCGGCAAGGCCGGTCGAATGGGTCGGTCAAGCAGCCATGCTAGCCGCATTCATGGCTTTTTCAAAGCCCGAAGCGCGCCCATAGCGCGCGCTCTTCCGCCGCATCGAGGACGCCGCTGGCGGCGGCCGCCGCGATATCCGGCGCCGAAACACGCGAGCCAAACAGGCCAAATCGGCCGAAAAGCCCGCGCGGCGCGGTGATCAGCTTGAGCTGCGTCTTGTCGCCGAAACGCGTCCTGAGCACACCGCGCATATCGCCCAGCGCATCGACAAGGCCGAGCTCGAGGCCGCGCTTGGCGGTCCAGAACAGGCCGGTGAACAGGTCCGGGTCGTCCTTGAGCTTGCTGCCGCGCCGCTCCTTGACGAGGTCGATGAAGGTCTCGTGCACGTCGAGCTGCAGTGCCTTCAGCCGCTCGACGTCTTCCTTCTTTTCCGGTTTGAACGGATCGAGCACGGCCTTGTTCTGCCCGGCGGTGTGGACACGCCGCTCGACGCCGATCTTCTTCATCAACTCGGGGAAACCGAACGAGGCCGAGACCACGCCGATCGAGCCGACGATCGACGACGGGTCGGCGAAGATCTCGTCGCCGGCGATCGCGATCATGTAGCCGCCGGAAGCCGCCACGTCCTCGACGAAGACCAGCACCTTCTTGTCCTTTTCCACCGCCAGGTCGCGGATGCGCTTGAAGATCAGCCGCGACTGCACCGGTGAGCCGCCCGGCGAATTGATCGAGATGGCAACCGCCGGCGCATCGAAGCTGAATGCCTTTTCGATGACGCCGGCCGTCGAGGCGAGGGACAGGCTCGGCCGGAATTGGCCGCCGCCCGCCATGATGGCGCCTTGCAGCCGGATGACCGGAATGGTGACGGCTGTCGAGCGCCAGGATTTCGGCAGCAGGCGGTTGAAGAGGCGTTTCACGAAGGAATGTCTCCGGTCGATTTGCAAAGCAGCAAGATGAGATCAGGTCGGTTGGTCTGTTTCACGGGCGTCAGCTTGCTTTGGGCATGTAGGAATTCGCTGGCCAACGGCAATGCCGCATCGCCAGCCAGTGCATGTCGCGCAAAAGTGTGCAGCGGTTTTGCGAAAAAGACATGCATAAAACAAAACCTGAAGCGCGTCGCTAGAATCCATTTCAACGCGACGCGCTTCAAGGATCAATCGCCGAACAGCGATGCCAGGCCGTTATTGATCATTTCCGTCCGCTCCGCCGGCGCGTTGCCCGATGGTCCGTGCAAGGTGAGCGGCGGGCGGATCGACAGTTTTCCACGCGCGCCGAGCACCGCCCTGATGACGATGCGAATCGCCGCCGCGTCCGGCCGCGGATGCACGCACAGCATCTCGGCGTCGCCGAAGCGCCCCTCGATCGCATCGAGGATGGCGACCAATTGCTCGGGCCGGGCGATGACGGCCAGGCCGCCGCGCGGCCTGGCGACGGCGGCGGCGCTCCTGATCCAGCGCTCAAACAGCCCGTCCTCGACGACATGCGCCTCCCTGCGCAGCGCGTTGGGGGTGGCGCGATCCTCGGCGGCGTTGAACGGCGGATTCATAATGACGAAATCGAACTGGTTGTCGGCAAGGCCGGCTTCCGCACGCGCCCGGCCGGCCAGCGTCACGTCGGCCGCCAGTACCGAAGCGCGGTCGCCGAGATGCGCATTGCCGGGATGCGAAAGCGTGGCGGCGGCGAACCCGGCCATTTCGGCCGAGCGTTCGACAAGCACTGCCTGCGCCGCCGGGCAGCGCGACAGCACGGCAAGGGCCGCCGCGCCGGCGCCCGCGCCGAAATCGGCGAGCCGGCCGGAAAAGCCGGACGGCACGGCCGCCGCCAGCATCATGGCGTCCATGCCGGCGCGATGACCGCCCCGGCTCGGCTGCACCAGCCAGAAGCGCCCGCGGTGGAAGGCATCGACCGTGTGCGCCGGCGTATCCGGGACGGGGGCGGTGTTGGCTGCCATTATTTTTTGCGGATCTCGTTCTCGATGCCGGCATCCTTGAGGATGCGGCGCGCCGCATCGACCTTCTCGGCATCGACCATCACCCGCCGCGGCAGGATGCCGAGCGAGCCGTCGAGCACGCTCATATTCTGGTCGGCGACGAAACAGGCGATGCCGGCGTCGCGCATCAGCGATTCGACAAAGGAGATCACGACGGCGTCGTTGGTCCGGACAAGCTCGATCATGGAGCGAAAGTCGCAGGTTGCAGCGTTCCTGTAAACGTGCGGATAGACACACCGTCGGCGAAGCCGCGCCAATTCGCCTCTTGCCGTGCCCGGTTGTGCCGCCCTAGAGTCGGTGCGGGATTAAGGGTGCCGTCGTGCGCGTTAACTCGTGCGCGTTGAAGAGACGGGAGTTGTCGTGGTGGGTGTCGTTCTCAACATCGAAGGCAAGCGGGAACCCGCTTCCATCAAGGATTTGATCGATCTGACGGCGGCCGACATGGGGCGGGTCAACGAGCTGATCCTGTCCAAGGCCGGCTCCGACGTCGAGATGATCCCGGAGATCGCCAACCACCTGATCTCGTCCGGCGGCAAGCGGCTGCGGCCCATGCTCACGCTCGCCGCCGCGCAGATGTTCGGCTATTCCGGCGAAGGCCATGTCAAGCTCGCCACGGCGGTCGAGTTCATGCACACGGCGACGCTTCTGCATGACGACGTGGTCGACGAGAGCGCGCTGCGCCGCGGCAAGAAGACGGCGCGCATGATCTGGGGCAACCAGGCGAGCGTGCTCGTCGGCGATTTCCTGCTCGGCCAGGCGTTTCGCATGATGGTCGAGGTCGGTTCGCTGGAGGCGCTGGACATCCTGTCGGCCGCGGCCTCCATCATCGCCGAAGGCGAGGTCATGCAGCTCGCCGCCGCGAAAAACCTCGAGACCACCGAGGATGAGCATTTCGCCGTCATCAAGGCCAAGACAGCGGCGCTGTTTTCGGCTGCGGCGGAAGTCGGGCCGGTCATCGCCCAGGCCTCGCGCACCGATCGCGCCGCACTTCGCTCATACGGCATGAATCTCGGCCTGGCCTTCCAGCTCATCGACGACGCGCTGGATTATGGCGGCTCGAGCAAGGATCTCGGCAAGAATGTCGGCGACGATTTCCGCGAGGGCAAGGTGACGCTGCCGGTGATCCTCGCCTACCGGCGCGGCACCAAGGCCGAGCGCACCTTCTGGAAGCGCGCCATCGAGGACAATGTCGCCGACGACGCCGGGCTCGAAAAGGCGATCGGCCTGATGACCCGCCACGGCGCCATCGCCGACACGATCGGCCGCGCCCGCCATTTCGGCGAGATCGCCCGCGACGCGCTGGCGCCGCTGGAAGCGACGCCGCAGAAGTCGGCTTTGATCGACGTCATCGATTTCTGCATCAGCCGCGTCAACTGAGCCGGTCTGTCTTCTCGGGACTTGCCTGGCATCCGCCGGGCGGGGCGCCTGTGAATCGCGCGCCGGCCGTCTCGACAAAGGGCGGTCCGGCAAATTATCTATAAAATATGGCCAGCACAGAAGACACGATCGCCGTCCGCATCAGCAAGGAACTGGCGGACCGCATCATTTCGGGCGCCATCGAGCCCGGCTCGCGGCTGCGCCAGGATCATGTCGCGGAGGAATTCAACACCAGCCATGTCCCGGTGCGCGAGGCTTTTCGCCGCCTCGAGGCGCAAGGCTTGGCGATCAGCGAGCCGCGCCGCGGCGTGCGCGTCGCTTCTTTCGATCTCGGCGAGGTGAGGGAAGTGGCCGAGATGCGGGCGGCGCTCGAAGTGCTGGCGCTGCGCCATGCCGCGCCGCATCTGACGGCGTCGATCCTCGACCTGGCCGAGGAGGCGACCAAGGCCGGCGACAAGTCCCGCGACGTGCGCTCCTGGGAAGAGGCCAATCGCACCTTCCACCGGCTGATCCTGGCGCCCTGCAACATGCCGCGCCTGCTCTCCACCATCGACGACCTGCACGCCGCGAGCGCGCGTTTCCTGTTCGCGGCCTGGCGCTCCGAGTGGGAAATCCGCACCGACCAGGATCACCGCGCGATCCTGAGCGCGCTGAGACAAGGCAACACCGAATCGGCTGCCGCGACCTTGGGGCGTCACGTGCAATGGATCGGCCAGAAGCCGGTCAAGACCGCCTCCGGCAGAACGCGAGACACCTTCGCCATCGTGGGGTAGGTTCGGTGATTGGCGATGGGCCGAGGCCGCTCAGCTTCGTCATTCCGGGGTCTGCGCGCGTCGCTTCGCTCCCTTGCTCCGCCCTGGAATGACGAGTTCGAGGGCAGGCGCTTGCCATTCGTTTCAAAATATGGATTCAATAATAGATGAAGTTCAAAAATTATCTATAATTCCACACAAGCCAAGGAAGACATCGTGACCAACGCAGCCGTTTCGGCCCAAAAACCCTCCTTCAGCCCACTGCGGCTGCACAGCCGTTCGCTCGCCTGGCAGATCGGCGCCGTCATTCTTGGCTCGCTGTTCCTGGCGCTGTCCTCCTATATCGAGGTGCCGATGGTGCCGGTGCCGGTGACCATGCAGACCTTCGCTGTCACGCTGGTCGGTGCCCTCTACGGCTGGCGCTTCGGCGCGCTCACCATTGCCGCCTGGCTGGTCGAAGGCGCGGCAGGGTTTCCCGTGCTGGCGGGCGGGGCGGCCGGCATTCAGCATTTCGTCGGTCCGACCGGCGGCTATCTCTTCGCCTTCCCGGTTGTCGGCGCCGTTGTCGGCTGGCTGGCCGAACGCGGCTGGAACGGCAACCGCGTCATGCTGGCCTTCGCCGCCATGCTCATCGGCAACCTGCTTTGCCTGGTTCTCGGCACCGGCTGGCTCGCCGTCATGATCGGCGCCGAGAAGGCCATCACCTTCGGCTTCCTGCCCTTCATTGTCGGCGGCCTGCTCAAGTCGGCGCTGGGCGCGGCGACGCTGAAGCTCTTTTCCACCTATCGGGCGGAACAGCGCGACCGCTCGTCCGGGACGCGATGACCGTCAGGCTGCGCGCCCATCACCTGCTCTGCCTGCTGACCTATGTCGGCAAGGGCTACTCGCCGGCCTTCACCGCCAACTACGACAAGGTGGTGAAGCGGCTGGGCGAGGGCGAGGGGGTGGTGATCGTTTCCGGTCCGGACGACATCTGCGCACCGCTGCTCGGCGAACCGGAGCCGCATTGCCTGCGCCAAAGCGCCGCTGAGCGGGACGGGCTCGCCGCGCGCGACGTGGGGGCTTTCCTCGGCCAGCCGATCGAGGACGGCGACCGGTTCGTGCTGGACGCCTCCAGGCTGGCAGGGATGCGCAAGGCTTTTTCCGCCGGCCTGATGCGCCAGGCGTGCTCCGGCTGCGAATGGTCCGGCCTGTGCGACGCGGTTGCCGCCGGCGGATTCAGCGACACGCGTCTTTAGAGCATGATCCCGAAAAAGAGCATGATCCCGAAAAGTGGGCCGCGGTTTTCGGGAAAGATCATGCTCCAACAAAAGAACTGGATCAGGATGGCGATTCAACGCAACGTCATCCTGATCCAGGCAGCCCGATGCCGGCATATGGGCGTCCCGGGCCTCCGCGCGGGATTTTTCGGTGGCGCGGCATCGTTTTTTAAGCCGGATGATTGCATTGTGATTCGCTTGGCGATTGAAGCCCGACCCCAAAAAGGCCATGCTTTGGCCGGAAAAGATCGAGTCTGTGGGCGGTCCTCCAAGGGCGGGATCGCATCTGGCTGAAAGGGATACGATGCGGCAAGGACGTGCGCGCTGGCTGACGAGGCTGGCATTTTTGACCGGTGTGGCGCTTTGGGTGCTGCCGGTCCAAGCCAAGGAAGATGCCCAACCGCTCCAGATCACGTCTTTCTCGGGCGCGTATCTCGCGGCTCATATCGCTGAAAGCGACAACGACCTCGACGACGCGATCGCTTATTACAAGCAGGCGCTGGCCTTTGCGCCGGACGACAAGGATCTGCAGCAGAGCCTGATGCTGGCTCTGGTCGCGCAAGGCCGCTTCGAGGAATCGCTGGTCTATGCCGACAAGCTGAAGGAAGTGCCGGATGTCGAGCGCTTCTCGCGCTTGGCGCTGGCCATCGATTCCTTCCACAAGAAGGACTACGCCAAGGCGCAGTACTGGTTGAAGCTCTCGCTCGAATCCGATCTCGACCGGCTGCTTTCCGGCGTGATGGACGGCTGGGCCAAGGAAGGCGCCGGCAACGCGTCCGAGGCCATGGATTCCGTTGACAAGCTCAAGGGCCCGGACTGGTTCGGCCTGTTCAAATCGTTCCACCGCGCGCTGATCGCCGACGCCGCCGGCCTGAACGACAAGGCCGATGAACTCTACGCCGCCACCCTGGCCGACACCACGGCCGGCGGCTCCGCGCCCGAAACCTGGATGCGCAATGCGCAGGCCTATGCCTCGTTCCTCACCCGCAAGGGTGACAAGTCGAAGGCGCTGGCGGTGTTGAACCAGGCCGAGGCCTTCGCGCCGGGCAAGCTCGAAATCACCACGTTGCGTGACCGCATAGCCAAGGGCGATAAGATCGAGCCGCTGGTGGCCGGCCCGGCCGACGGCGCGTCCGAAATCCTGCTCGACCTTGCCACCGCGCTCAACCGCGGCGGCGGCGAGCCTTTCGTGCGCCTCTATCTGCAATATGCGCTGGCGCTGAAGCCGGACAGCGACGCGGCCCTGGTGCAGCTTGCCGCCGTTGCCGAGCAGCTCAAGGACGGTGAAGGCGCGGTCGCGCTATACCGCCGTATTCCGGCGTCCTCGCCGCTCAAAGAGCTCTCCGACCTGCAGATCGGCCTCAACCTTGCCGATCTCGACAAGCACGACGAAGCGATTTCCCACCTCAAGGCCTATCTCGACAAGCATCCGGAGGACATGCGCGCCTATCTGGCGCTTGGCGGCGTCTATGGCTCGAAGGAAGATTTCCGCTCGGCCGCCAATCTCTACGACAAGGCCGTCGAGCAGCTGAAGACGCCGACCGCCGCCAACTGGAACATCTTCTACCAGCGCGGCATCGCTTATGAGCGGCTGAAGGAATGGCCGAAGGCGGAACCGAACTTCCGCAAGGCGCTGGAGCTGCAGCCCGACCAGCCGCAGGTCATGAACTATCTCGGCTATTCCTGGGTCGACATGAACATGAACCTCAAGGAAGGCCTGGCGATGATCCAGAAGGCCGTGGATCTGCGGCCGAACGACGGCTACATCGTCGATTCGCTTGGTTGGGCCTATTTCCGCATGGGTCGCTTCGACGACGCCGTGCGCGAGATGGAGCGCGCCGTCTCGCTGAAGCCGGAGGATCCGGTCCTCAACGACCATCTCGGCGATGCTTACTGGCGCGTCGGCCGCAAGCTCGAGGCCACCTATCAGTGGACCCAGGCGCGTGACCTGAAGCCGGATCCGGATGTGCTCGCCACCCTGCAACAGAAGCTGCTCAAGGGCCTGCCGCCGATCGAATCCAACACCGCGCAGGAAACCCCGAAGGTGAAGCCGGAGCCGACGCCCGCGCCGAAAGGCTAAACCGCTTGCCAGCGTTCAAAAAAACGGGGCTCGACGAGCCCCGTTTTCGTTTAGCTCGGCGTCTGCCGAGCTTAGGCGTTGGCAGGCGGCATGCGTTGGAGATCGGTCGAAATGCCCGCCCCGTCGTCATCCACGGGCGGAGCAAGGAGCGAAGCGACGCGCGCAGACCCGAGGATCCATTCCGTGACTTCCGAGCGCTGCTGCGGTGCAGAATTCTGCTCCGCTGCATTCCTTGATCAGGGTCACGGAATGGATCCTCGGGTCTGCGCGACGCCGCTTCGCGGCTGCTCCGCCTTGGAATGACGAGGTTGGGAGGCTTCAGCCAATCCTCAGCGTTTGTGCCGATTTCACGGAAGTGACCGGCCAAAATCTTGCCCGTCGACAAATGGCGACTTTCAAAATCCCTGTGTCGAGAAGCTAGAACATCTTTCTGTAGACGACGAATCCGGACTTCTCGCCGACCTTGTCGTAGAGTTGCATCGCCGTGTGGTTCGTCTCATGCGTCAGCCAGTAGACGCGGTTCGCGCCCGCCTGCCTGGCGCGCTCGTAGACGCCCTCGATCAGCGCCCGGCCGACGCCTTGGCCGCGCGCGGCTTGCGTGGTGAAGAGATCCTGCAAATAGCAGCTCGGCGCGATCGATGTCGTCGAGCGATGATAGAGATAGTGCACGAGACCGAGCAGGTTGCCCTCGCGCTCGGCCACCAGCGCATGCACCGGCTCATAGGCGTCGAAGAAACGCGACCAGGTCATCTGCGTGATCTCGCCGGCAAGCGCCGTCGGGCCGGAGCGCCCGTAAAACGCGTTGTAGCCATCCCACAGCGGCAGCCACTGCTCGTAATCCTGCCTCGTGACGGGGCGGACGGTGAGTTGACCGGACATGGCGAAACCTTTGTCGTTGAACCAACGGAGCAAACAGTGGCCGCTGCTCGACAGCAATGGGCCAGCCCGCCGCAATGCTTTCCACTTGCGGGACGCGAGCCGCCGCCTTGACGCTTGCCGGCCCGGCAACTAGGGAAGCGTCATCCTGCGCTTTCCGAGGCCGAGGCCGCCGTGACCATCGAGATCCCCGCCCATATGCATCCCAGCCGCTCCTTCCAGGGGCTGATCCTGACCTTGCACAATTACTGGGCGGACTATGGTTGCCTCATCCTGCAGCCCTACGACATGGAAGTCGGCGCCGGCACCTTCCACCCGGCAACCACCTTGCGCGCGCTGGGTCCCTTGCGCTGGAACGCCGCTTACGTGCAGCCCTCGCGCCGGCCGAAGGACGGCCGCTATGGCGAAAACCCGAACCGCCTGCAGCATTATTACCAGTATCAGGTGATCCTGAAACCCAATCCGCCGAACCTGCAGGAACTCTATCTCGGCTCGCTCGAGGCGATCGGCGTCGATCCGCTGCTGCATGACATCCGCTTCGTCGAGGACGACTGGGAAAGCCCGACGCTGGGCGCCTGGGGGCTCGGCTGGGAATGCTGGTGCGATGGCATGGAAGTTTCGCAGTTCACCTATTTCCAGCAGGTCTGCGGCATCGAATGCGCGCCGGTGGCGGGCGAGCTGACTTACGGCCTGGAGCGGCTCGCCATGTATGTCCAGGGCGTCGACAATGTCTACGACCTGAACTTCAACGGCCGCGAAGGCGCCGAGAAGGTCACTTACGGCGACGTCTTCCTGCAGGCCGAGCAGGAGTATTCGCGCCACAATTTCGAATTCGCCAACACCGCGATGCTGCTGAGACACTTCGAGGACGCGGAGGCCGAATGCAAGGCGCTGCTCGATGCCGGCACGCCCAAGCCGAGCGACAATCTGGCGATGCACCGCATGGTCTTTCCGGCCTACGACCAATGCATCAAGGCGAGCCACGTCTTCAACCTGCTCGACGCGCGCGGCGTGATCTCGGTCACCGAGCGGCAAAGCTACATCCTGCGCGTGCGCAATCTGGCCAAGGCGTGCGGTGAAGCGTTCCTCAAGACGCGGGCGGGCGGGCTGGCGGCGGCTTAAGCCGACACGGCTTTCACGGTCTCGGCGGCGGCGGCGCTCGGCAATGCGATCTGCGCCGTTGCGCCGTCGATCGTACGCATGGCCTGCCTGACCCCCGGCATCGTGATCGTGCCATGCGCCTGGGCGGCGAAGCAGGCGCTGAGCGCCAGGATCTGCAGGGTTCTCGATGCCGTCTTCATCGTCGTTCAGCCAATAGGTCTCTGCCTGAGCGTTTGTCGCTTCAGCGCAGCGTTCGGTTCATGGGAAGTTCTGCTCCAAGGACGGGTGGGCCGGCGCCAACCCGACAGTGGGTGGCAAAATTCCGCGAAATCGATTGAAGAGGCGGTCTGCTTGCGGGGTGACAGCGGCCGGCCGAGTTGCTATTTCCCGCCCCATTCGTGACACCGGCGCCACGCGCCGACCTTCCCCATCGAGGGGAGGGTATGGAGCCAACCAATGCCCGACTTGCTGCTCGAACTTCGCTCCGAGGAAATCCCCGCCCGCATGCAGCGTAAGGCGGCCGGCGACCTCAGGAAGATGCTGGCCGACGGTCTGGTCGAGGCGGGTCTGACCTATGAGGCGGCGCGTGAATATTGGACGCCGCGGCGCCTGACGCTCGACATAAGGGGCCTGACCGCGCGTTCGAAGGACATCCGCGAGGAGATCAAGGGGCCGTCGACCACGGCGCCCGAGCAGGCGGTGCAGGGCTTCCTGCGCAAGGCCGGCCTGTCATCGATTGCCGAGGCGCATGTCCATTCCGACCCGAAGAAGGGCGACTTCTACGTCGCCCACATCGCGAAGCCGGGCAGGGCAGCCGAAGAAATCATCGCCGAGCTGGTGCCGGGCATCATCCGGAACTTCCCCTGGCCGAAATCGATGCGCTGGGGGCCGGCCTCGGCAAAACCCGGCTCGCTGCGCTGGGTGCGGCCGCTGCAGTCGATCGTCTGCACCTTCGGCCCGGAGACCGAGGAACCGGTGGTGGTCGATTTCGAGATCGACGGCATCCGCTCAGGCAACGTCACCTACGGCCATCGCTTCCATGCGCCGGGCCCGATCACCGTGCGCCGCTTCGACGACTATGTGTCAAAGCTCGAAGCGGCCAAGGTCGTGCTCGACGCCGACCGGCGCAAGGAGATCATCCTGGCCGATGCCCGCAATACCGCCTTCGCCAACGGCCTCGATCTTGTCGAGGACGAGGGCTTGCTGGAGGAGGTCTCCGGCCTGGTCGAATGGCCGGTCGTGCTGATGGGCGAGTTCGAGCAGGATTTCCTCACCATTCCGGGCGAGGTCATCCGCCTCACCATCCGCGCCAACCAGAAATGCTTCGTCACCCGGCCGCAGGGCAAAGGCGAGGACCTGTCAAACCGCTTCATCCCGGTCGCCAACCTCGAGGCGAGCGACGGCGGCAAGGAAATCGCCTACGGCAACGGCAAGGTGGTGCGCGCCCGCCTGTCCGACGCGCTCTATTTCTGGAAGACCGATCAGGGCGACCTGCCGGACCTCGATCAACTCGGGGAATCGGCGGCGAAATTCGACCTGGATTTGAAGAAGCCGCTCGACCAGCGCATGGCGCGGCTCGATCATCTGAACGTGACCTTCCATGCCAAGCTCGGCACGCAAGGGGAGAGGGTCGCGCGCATCAAGCGGCTGGCTGAGGAGCTTGCCTTGGTCGTCGGCGCCGACAGCGCGCTCGTCGCCCGCGCGTCGGTGCTCGCCAAAGCCGATCTGCAGACCGAAGTGGTCGGCGAGTTTCCCGAACTGCAAGGCGCCATGGGCCGCAAATATGCGCTGCTGCAGGGCGAGCATGCATCCGTGGCCGCGGCCGCCGAGGAGCACTACAAACCGCAGGGCCCGTCCGATCGCGTGCCCACCGATCCGGTCTCGGTTGCGGTGGCGCTCGCCGATAAGCTCGACACGCTGACCGGCTTCTGGGCGATCGATGAAAAGCCCACGGGCTCGAAGGATCCGTTTGCCCTCAGAAGGGCAGCGCTTGGTGTGGTCAGGATCCTCATCGAGAACCGTATCCGGCTGGCGCTGGCGTCTGTTTTCGCCAAGGCCTTTGCAAACTTCAAAGGCGGCGCGGATCAGTCGTCCGACCTCCTCGCCTTCTTCCATGACCGCCTGAAAGTCTACCTCCGAGACCAGGGCGCCAGGCACGACCTCATCGATGCCGTCATCACGCCTGCGTCCGACGATCTGCTCCAGATCGTCCGCCGCGTCGAGGCGCTCGGCTCCTTCCTCGACAGCGAGGACGGCAGAAACCTGCTGGCCGGCACCAAGCGTGCGGCCAACATCCTGGCTGCCGAGGAGAAGAAGAAAACCGTGGTGGCCGAGACTGTTGAGCCGGCGCTGTTTCGCGAGGATGCGGAAAAGAAGTTGTTTGCGGCGGTGAATCAGGCCGAGAAGGAAGCCGGCCAAGCAATTCAAAACGAAGATTTTTCCGCCGCCATGCTGGCGCTTAGCGTGTTGCGCGAACCGGTTGATTCATTCTTTGAGGGCGTTCTCGTGAATGATGAGGACCAGGCCGTGCGCGCCAACCGGCTGGCGCTGCTTGCCCGCATCCGCGCCGCCACCGACCAGGTCGCCAACTTCTCCAAAATCGTCGGCTGACGGTTCGAAAAATCGTAGGCTCGCTACCGGTCGCATCCGCTAGGATGCGGGCAGGCTTGAACAATTCGGCGCTCGAAATTTAATGCGCCGGAGCCGGCTTACAGTCATACGGCGATGACCTCCGCATGGGAGAAGTGATCCATGTCGCCCAGAAGCGCTGAGCGGTTCTGGGGCAACGACATGCATCAACCAAAGACTTAAGGCGCGTTCCCCGAGATCGTTTCCCGCGGCGCGCCGTAAGACGTTCCCAAACACGGAGGCATGCCATGAATTCCGTTGACGATATCGACCTGATTGAAGAGACCTCGGCCGCCGCCGAGGCCATCGAATCCGCTTCCGAAAACCTCCTCGACCACGCCGCTGCTGCGGCGGTCGAATCTGCCGATCCGTCCGAGGACGATGAGGAAGATGACGAAGACGGCGAGGAGGCCACTGCCTCGGCCGACGATGAGTCGGAAGACGAGGATGAAGATGACGACGAAGACGGCGACGACGAAGACGATGACGCCGACGAAGAAGCCAAAGCCTCGGGCGACGATGAGTCCGACGACGAGGATGAAGATGGCGACGGCGATGAAGACGACGCCGACGAGTCCAACGATGACGACAAGGAAGAAGCGGCCTGAGCCGTCTCCTGTCGTGTGAAGCATGAGGGGCGGCGCGTTACGCGTCGCCCTTTTTCGTCAGGCTCGTCAATCTCCAGGAAGATCGACCCGTCAATCTTCAGAAGCAGACCTAGTCAGTCTTCCACGATGCTGACCCGCACGCTGTCCGGATAGACGTCGACCTCGATCAGCGGCTCGCCATTGACGATCGCGCGCCGGGTCGAGCTGCTCATGGCGCCGCCGCGTCCCAGCATGCGCTGCAGGTCGGCGCGCGAGCCGTCGCTGCGGAACCAGGGATCGCCCTGGTCGTCGCCGTCGCGCCGATGGAACTTGTGCCAGTTGGCGCGGTCCTGCCGCACCATCTGCGCCGCGCTGCCGAGCGGATAGCCGTCGCTGGCGCGATGATCGCGATCGGAAATCCGCGCCGTGTAAGAGCCGAGCATATCATCGGCACTCGCCGTGCCCGCGCCCAGCGCGGTTGCCGCCATCAGGCCGGCGACGGCGATTGCTTTCGAAACAGTCATGAAATCCCCCTTTTTGAAACGCCAGCGCCATCGTGCCCGATCCGCATGACGGAGATCGGACAAAGTTCAAGCGCCTAGCATATCGAGGTGGTATCCAGTGTGATCTACATCGCCTTGCCGACGCGCGGCAGTGGCTGGGCAGTTTGCGGTTGCGCCTGTGGCTGCGCATCGGCTGTCGCGCCTGGCTGGGCGGCGGTCTTGCCGCTGCCGTTCGAAGCGGACGCGGTGCCGTTCGCGGGCGTTGCCGGCGAAGTGCCGTTTGCCGGCGCGGTGGCGGCGGGTGTGGTTGTGGCTGTTGCAGGCTTGGCCGACGCGGTCGCCGCCGGCGCTGCGAAAGCGCCGCCGACAATACCGCCCCGGATGATCATCGGGGCCTGCTGGTGCCCGGATTTCTCGGGGATTGCCGCGACCTTTTCATCGGTGACGGCGGGCATAGGGTCGCCAAGCGCTATCATCGACGGCGTCGAGGCCGCGGACAGCTTGGTCGGCTCGATCGCATTCAGCCTGACGACGGAAGGCGTCGAGGTCGAGGGTCCGACCACGACGATCGACGAGGCATGTGCCGCGCCGTTCATCGCCAGAAGGCTGATACCGAACGCTCCAAGCAAACGCATCACAAGAACTCCCCAGCCCGCAACCGCATCAAACCCGCACCTTAGGACCGGCACATTGAAGCCGGCTTGCTTGAAAACTTAACATTTTAGGGATTGATAAATCGCCAATGCCCGCACTTGCCCGATGCAAGCGGCCGTATTACGGGACCGGCATGTGCAGGACTGGTGGCGAATTTGGCTGAGATACTGGCGATCGGCGAGGCTCTGGAGCGGGCTTTGGCGCTGCTCGAAGGCGGCGACGTCGTCGCCATTCCGACCGAGACGGTTTACGGCCTGGCCGGCGATGCCACCAATGGCGTTGCCGTGGCGCGCATTTTCGAGGCCAAGGGCCGGCCGCGCTTCAACCCGCTGATCGCCCATGTCGCGGATCGCGCCATGGCGGACCGTATCGCCGGCTTCGATCCGCTGTCGGCAAGATTGGCCGAAGCCTTCTGGCCCGGCCCGCTGACGCTGGTGCTGCCGCACAGGGCGGACAGCGGCATCCATCCGCTGGTCACCGCGGGGCTGGACACGATCGCGCTGCGCATGCCGCGCGGGTTCGGCGGCGGGCTGATCGCGCGGCTCGGCCGGCCGCTCGCGGCCCCCAGCGCCAATTCCTCCGGAAAGATCAGCGGCACGACGGCAGGCGCGGTCGCCGCCGATCTCGGTGACAGGATCAGGCTGGTCGTCGATGGTGGCGCGACGCCTGTCGGACTGGAATCGACCATCGTCAAGGTCGAGGACGGCAGGCTGCGGCTGCTGCGGCCCGGCGGCATCGGCGCCGAGGAGATCGAGGCGGTGGCCGGCGCGAAACTATCGCGCGGCGCGAGCGGCATCGAGGCGCCGGGCATGCTTGCCTCGCATTACGCGCCGGGCACCGCGATGCGGCTTAATGTCGGGGACGTTGCCGAAGGCGAGGCTTTGCTTGCGTTCGGCCGCAATCGCGCCGAGGGCTGGGAACGGGCCGCTGCGTTGCGCAATCTCTCCGAAACGGGCGACCTGCGCGAGGCAGCCAGCAATCTGTTCGCCTTCATGCAGGCGCTCGATCGTGTCGGCGCCGCGACCATCGCCGTCGAGCCGATCCCGTTGGAGGGCCTGGGCGAGGCGATCAACGACCGGCTTGCCCGCGCCGCCGCGCCGCGTGACAAGCTCGCCTGAGCGCCCTAGGGTTTGTTTCATGAACGACCAGCCCTTCGATCTCGATCCCGCCGTCATCGACCGCTTCACGGCCATCGTCGGCGACAAATATGCCTTGCGCGACCAGGCCGACATCGCGCCTTACATCACCGAGCGGCGTGGCCTTTGGCATGGCCGGACATCGCTGGTGCTGCGCCCCGGCAGCGTCGAGGAAGTGAGCCGCATCATGCGGCTTGCGACCGAGACCGGAACGCCGATCGTGCCGCAGAGCGGCAACACCGGGCTGGTCGGCGCCCAGGTGCCGGACAAATCCGGACACGACATCGTGCTGTCGCTGTCCAGGCTGAACCGCATCCGCGAGATCGATGTCCTGTCGAATACGGTGACCGCCGAGGCCGGCGTCATCCTGCAGACGCTGCAGGAAGCGGCTGACGCCGCTGGCCGGCTGTTTCCGCTGTCGCTCGCCGCCCAAGGATCCTGCCAGATCGGCGGCAATCTGTCCTCCAATGCCGGCGGCACTGGCGTGCTTGCTTACGGCAATGCGCGCGAGCTCTGCCTCGGCGTCGAGGTCGTGCTGCCGACCGGCGAGGTGCTCGACGACCTGCGCAAATTGAAGAAGGACAACACCGGCTACGATCTGAAGAACCTTTTCGTCGGCGCCGAAGGCACGCTCGGCATCATCACCGCCGCGGTGCTGAAGCTTTTCCCGAAGCCGAAAGGCAGGGAGGTCGCCTTTGCCGGCCTGCCGTCGTCCCCGCACGACGCGCTTTCGCTGTTCACGCTGGCGATGGATCGCGCCGGCGCCTCGCTCACCGCTTTCGAGCTGATCGGCAAAAGACCCTACGACTTCACGCTCAAGCACGGGCAAGGCATCACCCGGCCGCTGGCCGACGACTGGCCATGGTATGTGCTGATGCAGGTCTCTTCCGGCCGTTCCGAAGAAGACGGCAGGGCGCTGATCGAAGAGATTCTTTCAGCCGGCCTCGAGCAGGGCATCGTCGGCGACGCGGTGGTGTCGGCAAGCCTTGCCCAGGGCGATGCTTTCTGGAACTTCCGCGAGACGCTCCCCGAATGCCAGAAGCCGGAGGGCGCCTCGATCAAGCACGACATCTCGGTGCCCATCGCCTCAATCCCGCAATTCATCGAAAAAGCGGCCGGCGTGGTTGAGCGGGTCTGCCCCGGCGCGCGCGTCGTCTGCTTCGGCCACATGGGCGACGGCAATCTTCACTACAACATCTCGCGTCCGGTGGATTGGCAGGACGAGGCGTTCCTCGAGCTCTACCATCCCATGAACAAGGCGGTGCACGATGTCGTGCGCTCCTTCCGTGGCTCGATCTCGGCCGAGCACGGGATCGGCCAGTTGAAGCGCGACGAGCTGATCGCCACGGCGCCGCCGATGGCGATCGACCTTATGCGCCGCGTGAAAGCGGCCTTCGATCCGGCCGGCATCATGAATCCCGGTAAGGTTATCTGATCCTCACCACATCGGGCGCTGGTCGCATTCCGATAACCATCGGCTCAGATCAGCAAAATTTAACCGACTTTCTTAAGCGCGCCGGTAAGAAGCGAGCGCTAATGTTTCTTCCCATAACGAGGCCGGAAAAACCGGCCCTGAGAGAACCGGAAAACGGCCCTCAGGACTAACAGGGAAGACATCGATGAACACTGGACTGAAGCCAGTCTGGGCCGGGCGCAACATGCGTCTCGACCCGTTTCGCCTACCGCAGATGGTGAGCTATGCCACCCGCGACGACTATGGCGATGTAACCTTCACCATCGACCAGCGCGGCGCCGTCATCCGCCGTGTGCTGGAGATGAGCGGCGTGCCGGCGATCATCGCGCTGCCCGCCAAGGCGTTCCGCGGCGTGGCCGCCCGCGCCATGGAGGATCCGGAGGGCAATGTCACGGTGACGCTGGAACTGCTGCACAATGATCCGATGCTGTCGGTGCCGCTTCTGGTCGCCGACGACCTCGACGACGTCGCCGCCGACTGGCGCGCCTGGGCCGATGCCTATCGCCTGCCGATGCTTCTGATCGAGGCCGACGGCATAGCCCGCACGCTGGAAGAATCGCTCGGCGCCGCCATCAAGTCGCTGCCGCCGCAGGAGCGCCGCAAGGGCCGCGTCTCCAACATGCGACGCCCGCGCTTCCTTGCCCGCCGCAAGTCCGGCAACCTTGGCCTGAGACTGGTCATCGACGGCCAGGAGATTATCGCAAGGGAGTAGCCGCCGGTGACAATCTTCTCCCCGTCACTATACGGAGAGAAGTGCCCGGCAGGGCGATGAGGGGCAGCGCCGACCTGGGTGTTTGGCCACCTCAAAATTTGATCCAACACACGCTATATCGCCGCTGTGCCTTTCGCCTTACCTCCAAGGTCGGCGCCGCCCCTCATCCGGCTGCCGCCACCTTCTCCCCGTGGAACGGGGAGAAGGAAGACTACACCAGTGGCTTCAGCCATATCCACACCGAACCGCCGATCAGGCCGAGGAAGATCAGCCAGCCGACCTGGTTGTTCGACTTGAACAGCTTCAGGCACTGGTCGGGATTGTCGATGTCGAGCCGGATGATCTGGCGCGCCATATGCGCGCCGGCGGCGATCAGCCCGGCCAGCGCCACCACGGGCACCTGCGCCGAAGCGAAGGCGATGGCGAAGCAGACCAGCGCGCCGCCATAGAGCCCGACCAGCCAGGTCTTGGTGTTGTCGCCGAACAGCCGCGCCGTCGAACGCACGCCGACGATGGCGTCGTCTTCCTTATCCTGATGCGCGTAGATCGTGTCGTAGCCGATCACCCACAGGATCGAGCCGATATAGAGCATGATGGCTGGATCATCGATGTCGCCGAACTCGACCGCCCAGCCCATCAGCGCGCCCCAGGAGAAGGCGAGCCCCAGCACGAATTGCGGCCAGTTGGTGATGCGCTTCATGAAGGGATAGACGGCCACGATCGCCAGCGAGGCGATGCCGAGCGGAATGGCGAAGCTGTTGAACTGCAACAGCACGGCAAGCCCGATAAGCGCCTGGATGATGACGAAAGCCCAGGCCTGGCGGCGCGTGACCTTGCCGGCCGGCAACGGCCGCGAGCGGGTCCGCTCGACCTGGTTGTCGATGTCCACGTCGGCGAGGTCGTTATAGGCGCAGCCGGCGCCGCGCATGGCCACGGCGCCGACGAAGAACAGGAACAGGTACCAGGGCGCCGGCAGCAGCGTCAGCAGCGGGTCGGTCGGGCGCGGATAGGCGCCCGCGGCAAGTGCCGCCGACCACCAGCACGGCCACAACAAGAGCTGCCAGCCGATAGGCCGGTCCCAGCGCGCTAGCTGCGCGTAGGGCCAAAGCCAGCGCGGCAGCACCCGGTAGACCCAATGGCCGCTCGGCGCGTCGGCGACCCGGCCCTGTGCTGCTTTCGACTGGATGGTTTCCATCACGGTGGAGTGGCAGCAGCAAGAGGCGCCGTCAAGCGGCCGCGTTGTCGCTCAAGCGTTGAAAACTTGTGCGTTGAAGCCCTAGGCGGTGAAAACATCGTGACTGGCAAACCATGCCTTGGCGACGTCGATGAAGGCCACGGCCGCCTTCGACAAGCGCTGGCGCGTGTCATGGGTCAGGATGATGCGCTGCATGGGCAGCGGATCGGAAAGCGGCTTGCAGACCAGCGGCAGCCCGTCATAGCTGCGGTCGCCATACGGCCTCGTATAGCTGACCGCGACGCCGAAGCCGTTGGCCACCATGGAGCGCTGCAATTCGAACGAGCTCGTCGCCGCCCGGGCGATCGGCGACAGGCCGCGGCTGAGGAAAAGGTCCAGCATGTGCTGCCAACTGTGCGGCTGATCGGTAGTGATCAGCGGATGCTGCGCCAGTTCCGCCAGGCTGACGGCGTGCTTGTCCGCAAGCTCATGGCCGGCCGGCAAAAGCGCGTGCGGCCGCAATTCATGCAGGAGAATGCGCTTGAAATGCCCGGGCAGACCAAGATCGTAGGTGAGGCCGAGATCGACGGCGCTGTCGGCCAGCCGCCGCCCCAGCGTGTCGAAGGTTTCGTCGCCGATGACGACCGTGACGGCTGGGCAGCGCTCGGCGAAGGCGCGCATCAGCGCCGGCGCGAAATAGGGCGCCAGGTCCTCGAAGCAGCCGAGCACCAATTCGCCGCCGACATCGGCATCGCGCGATCCGAGCGCCGCGAGCTCGTCCGCTTCGCCCAGCACCTGCCTTGCCTTGGCGACGGCCCTGCGGCCGAAGGATGTCAGCGCAACGCCGCTTCCCCGCTGGCGCACGAACAGCTTCTGGCCAAGCGCGTCCTCGACATTGTCGATCGCCACCGAAATCGATGGCTGCGAAACGTTGAGCGCCGAGGCGGCCGCGGTCACGCTGCCATAGCGGGCGACGGCAACGACATAGCGCAACTGGGTGAGGGTCGGTCTCATAGGTAAAAACTATAATCTAGATGACAAGTTATTATTTTACGCGATGTCCAGCGCTTGCGATAGTCGCTCGCCTAATCAAGGAGAGCGCCATGGCCAGCCCAAAGATCGATGCTTCGACGATTGCCGACTATCAGCGCGACGGCGCTGTCTGCATCCGCGGTGCCTTCAAGGACTGGGTCGATGTCATCGCCGGCGGCATCGAGCGCAACATTGAGAACCGCAGCGCCACGGCTTCCGACATTGCCGGCGGCAAGGGCAGCTTCTTCGACGACTACTGCAACTGGGAGCGCATCCCGGAATTCGTCAGGATCGTCAGGGAATCGCCGGCCGCCGAGCTCGCGGCCGCGGTCATGCAGTCGCGCACCGCCCAGTTCTTCCACGACCACGTTCTGGTCAAGGAACCCGGCACCCAGAAGCCGACGCCGTGGCACCAGGACATTCCCTATTACTTCGTCGACGGCAGGCAGACGGTGAGCTTCTGGATCCCGATCGATCCGGTGAAGGAAGCGACGCTGAGGCTGATCGCCGGCTCGCACAAATGGGAAAAGATGGTGCTGCCGGTGCGCTGGCTGAACGACGACAACTTCTATGCCGGCGAGGGCGACTACCGGCCGGTGCCGGATCCCGACAACGATCCCTCGATGAAGGTGCTCGAATGGGAAATGGAGCCCGGCGACGCCATCCTGTTCGACTTCCGCACGGCGCACGGCGCGCGCGGCAACCTGACCTCGGCGCGCCGCCGGGCGCTGTCGCTGCGCTGGGTCGGCGACGACGCGCGTTATGTCGAGCGTCCCGGCCGCACCTCGCCGCCCTATACCGGCCACGACATGAAGCCCGGCCAGAAATTGCGCGAGGACTGGTTCCCGGTCGTTTTCCAGAGCTAGAGTCGTCTTCCGGGCTTGAGTCGTTTTTCCGGCCCGGCCGGCGACGGGACTTGCCTCATTCCCCTCGATGCGGGCCATGTTCCCGTGCGCAATTGCCGCCAAAATGCCAAGATGCCTTGACCCATCGCCCGCGGACCAATAGCGGGTTCTCTCGACGAGGACGATCGGCAGCAAGAGGTGGCCATGAATGTTCTTCTTCTCGGCTCGGGTGGCCGCGAACATGCGCTCGCCTGGAAGATGGCCGCCTCGCCGCTGCTGACGAAGCTCTACGCCTCGCCAGGCAATCCGGGCATCGGCCGTGTCGCCGAACTGGTCAAGCTCGACGTCGCCGACCACTCCGCCGTCGCCTCCTTCTGCCAGGAGAAGAAGATCGACCTGGTCGTGGTCGGTTCGGAAGGTCCGCTGGTCGCCGGCATCGCCGACGACCTGCGCGCCTGGGGCATCCGCGTATTCGGTCCGTCAAAGGCGGCGGCGCGGCTCGAGGGCTCGAAGGGCTTCACCAAGGATCTTTGCGCGAAGTTCAACATCCCGACCGCCGCCTATGGCCGCTTCAGCGATCTCGCCTCGGCAAAGGCCTATGTCGAGGAGACCGGCGCGCCGATCGTTGTCAAGGCCGACGGCCTTGCCGCCGGCAAGGGCGTCACCATCGCCATGACTTTAGACGAGGCGAACGCCGCGCTCGAAGCCTGTTTCGACGGCGCTTTCGGTGCCGCTGGCGCCGAGGTGGTGGTCGAGGAGTATCTGACCGGCGAGGAGGCGAGCTTCTTCTGCCTGTGCGACGGCGCCACGGCGCTGCCCTTCGGCACCGCGCAGGACCATAAGCGCGTCGGCGACGGCGATACCGGGCCGAACACCGGCGGCATGGGCGCCTATTCGCCGGCGCCGGTGATGACGCCGGAAATGACCGAGCGCACCATGCGCGAGATCATCGAGCCGACCATGCGCGGCATGGCCAATATCGGCGCGCCCTTCGCCGGCATCCTCTTCGCCGGCCTGATGATCACCGACAGCGGCCCCAAGCTGATCGAGTACAACACCCGCTTCGGCGATCCCGAATGCCAGGTGCTGATGATGCGGCTGAAGGACGATCTGCTCGTCCTGCTCAACGCCGCCGTCGACGGCCAGCTCGCGCATATGTCGGTGCGCTGGAGCGACGAGACGGCGTTGACCGTGGTGATGGCGGCGAGGGGCTATCCGGGCACGCCGGAAAAGGGCTCCGTCATCCGCGGTCTCGACAAGGTGGAAGGCGTCCAGGTCTTCCATGCCGGCACTGCCATCAATGGCGGCGCGCTGGTCGCCAATGGCGGGCGTGTGCTCAACGTCACCGCTTTGGGCGCCACCGTCGGCGAGGCGCAGGCAAAGGCCTACGCGGCGATCGATCGTATCGACTGGCCGCAAGGCTTTTACCGCCACGACATCGGCTGGCGCGCTGTCGAGCGTGAGAAAGGCGCCGCCTGATCAGGCGGCCTGGCTCCTGCCGCCCTTGCGTGCCCAGGCCGGCAGCCAGTCGCCGTGAGCGGCAAGCAGCTCGTCGACCAGCGACCAGATCTGGTCGAGGTCGAGCTCGGCCGCGGTATGCGGGTCCATCATCGCCGCATGGTAGATGTGCTCGCGGTTCTCGCTCATCAGCGCTCGCACCGTCAGTTCCTGGACGTTGATGTTGGTGCGGATCAGCGCCGTGAGCTGCGGCGGCAATTCGCCAATGTAAGTGGGCTGGATTCCGGAAGCATCGACCAGGCACAGCACTTCCGCCGCGCAATCGAAAGGCAGCGAGGTGATGCAGCCATTGTTGCGCACATTGCCGTAGATCACCGACGGCTCGCCGGTCCAGACCGAATTCATGATCGAGGAGGCATATTCCCTGGACTGCTCAACCTCGATCCGGTCCGCCGAGCGGTAGGCCTCGGCCTGGCCCTTCCAGCGCTCGATCTGCTCGATGCAGCGTTTTGGATATTCGTCGAGCGGGATGCCGTATTTCTCGATCAGGTCGGGGCGGCCGTCCTTGATGAAATAGGGCGTGTACTCGGCGAAATGCTCGGAGCTTTCGGTGACGAAATAGCCGAGCCGGGTCAGCATCTCGTAGCGCACCTTGTTCGGGCAGCGCGGGTTCCAGCCGGGCTTCGGCGCGCGGCCCTCGCGATAGGCGCGCAGGAGATCGGGATAAAGGTCGCGGTAGGAACCGTCCGGCCGGCGATGCTCGAACTTGAGATAAAACGCCATGTGGTTGATGCCGGCCGAGCGGTAGCGGATCTCCTCATAGGGAAGGTCGAGGTCGTGCGCCAGTTCCATCGCCGTGCCCTGCACCGAGTGGCAGAGTCCGACCTGCTTGATCGTGGGATATTTCTCGGCGATCGCCCAGGTGTTGATCGCCATCGGGTTGACATATTGCAGCATGATCGCCTCCGGGCAGACGGCGAGCATGTCCTCGCAGATTGTCCATAGATGCGGCACGGTCCTCAGGCCCCGCATGATGCCGCCGACGCCCAGCGTATCGGCGATCGTCTGGCGCAGGCCGTATTTCTTCGGCACCTCGAAGTCGGTGACGGTGCAGGGCTCGTAGCCGCCGATCTGGAAGGCGACGACGACGAAGTCGGCGCCGGAGAGCGCCTGGCGCTGGTCCGAATAGGTCTCGGCCTTCGCCTTGACGCCGAGCGTCGCGATCAGCTTGTTGACGACGACGACGCTCTCTTCCAGCCGCTGCGGATTGATGTCCATCAATGCGATGGTGGCGCCCGATAGCGCCGGCCGCTGCAGCACGTCGCCGACGATGTTCTTCATGAACACCGTCGAGCCGGCGCCGATGAACGTGATCCTGGGATTTCTTGCCACTTTAAAGCCTCCGGCACTTTCTAAGCCACGTCGAAAGCGGCCCTGACGAGCCGTTCGGTGTAGGCGGTCTTGGGATTGGAAAGGACCTCGTCGACGGGCCCCTGCTCGACGATCTTGCCATGCTGCATGACGATGACGCAGTGGCACAGCGCGCGCACCACCTTGAGGTCGTGCGAGATGAACAGATAGCTCAGGCCGCGCTCGTCCTGCAGCTTTCGCAACAGGTCGATGATCTGCGCCTGCACGGAAAGGTCCAGCGCCGAAGTCGGCTCGTCGAGCAGGATGAATTCGGGCTCCAGCGCAATCGCCCGCGCGATCGCGATACGCTGCCGCTGGCCGCCGGAGAATTCATGCGGGAAGCGCGACAGGATGTTGCCGGGCATGCCGGCGCTGGCCAGCGCCTCGCGCACCCGCTCGTTCCGCTCGCGCCGCGTCGCGCCCAACCGGTTGACGACCAGCCCTTCCTCGATGATCTGGCCGATCGTCATGCGCGGATTGAGCGAGGAGAAAGGATCCTGGAACACGATCTGCATGCGCGAGCGCAGCGGCCGCATCTCAGCCCGCGTAAGACCCTCTATCGGCTGGCCGTCGAAACGGATCTCGCCGCGCTTGGCGTCGAGCAACCGAAGCAGGGCTTGCCCGAAAGTGGTCTTGCCGGAGCCGGATTCGCCGACCAGACCAAGCGTCTCATGGCGGCAAAGTTTCAGGTCGAGATCGTCGACGGCGACCAGCTCGCGCCAGTCCGGCTTCAGGAAAGAGCCGTGGCGCAGCATGAAGCAGACGCGCACGCCGTTCGCCTCGAGGATGGTGCCGCTGCTCTCCGGCAGCGGCTTTGGCCGCCCGCGCGGCTCGGAGGCGAGCAGCCGCTGCGTGTAGGGATGCTGGGGATTGGCGAAGAGCCGCTCGGTGACGTTGTGCTCGCGCATCTCGCCATGCTGCATGACATAGACGTAGTCGGAAAACTTACGCACCACGGTGAGGTCGTGGGTGATCAGGATCACCGCCATCCGCAGTTCCTTCTGCAGGTTGCGGATCAGGTTCAGGATCTGCGCCTGCACGGTGACGTCGAGCGCCGTGGTGGGCTCGTCGGCGATCAGCACGTCGGGGTCGTTGGCCAAGGCCATGGCGATCATGACGCGCTGGCGCTGGCCGCCCGAGAGCTGGTGCGGATATTGCTTCAGCCGCGCCTCCGGCTCAGGGATCTGGACATGCCGCAGGAGTTCGAGCGCGCGCGCCCAGGCTTGCCTGCGGCCCACCTTGCGGTGCACCCGGATCGCTTCGACGATCTGGCCGCCGACCGTGTAGATCGGGTTGAGCGAGCTCATCGGCTCCTGGAAGATCATCGAGATGCGGTTGCCGCGCAGCTTGCGCCGCGAGCTCTCCGGGAACTTCAGGATGTTCTGCCCGAGATAGTCGACGCTCGACCGCGGCGACACCGTCGCGCGGCGCGACAACAGCCCCATGACGGTGCGCGCCGTTACCGACTTGCCGGAGCCGGACTCGCCGACGATCGCGATCGTCTCGCCGCGATAGAGCTGGAACGAGACGTCCTTGACCGCCTCGACGGTGCCGTGCTCGACCTTGAAGGCGACCTCGATGTTGCGGGCGTCGATCACGGGCTGATCATGGCGACCGCCATGATCATGCCGGACGGCCGGTGCGAAATTGTCTGCGAGCGCGATCGTCGTCATCCGGCCACCTCAATAAGGATCGACGGCATCGCGCAGGCCGTCGCCCAGCGCGTTGAAGGCAAAGACGGTGATCAGCACGAAGCCGACCGGCGACAGGATCCATGGATAGGTGCCGATGACCGAATAGGTCGCGGTGTCCTGCAGCATCAGGCCCCATGAGATCAGCGGTGGCTTCACCGCGAAGCCGAGGAAGCCGAGGAAGCATTCGAGCAGCACCACCGTCGGGATCGCCAGCGTCACGGCGACGATCACATGGCTCATCACATTGGGGAAGATGTGCTGCATGATGATGCGCCGGTCGGTGGCGCCGACCGCCATGGCGGCGCGCACATAGTCGATCCGCGCCAGCGCCAGCGTCTTGCCGCGCACCTCGCGCGACATCTGTGCCCAGCCCAGCGCCGACATGACGATGATGACGAAAGCGAGGAAGACATTCGTCGGCGCTGTGACCGGGATCAGCGTCGTCAGGGCCAGATAGAGCGGCAGTTGCGGGAAGGCGAGCACAAGCTCGACGAATCGCTGCATCCAGACGTCGAACCGGCCGCCGAAATAGCCGGAGATCATGCCGACGCTGGTGCCGATGACCGTGATGATGAAGACCACCGTCAGCGCGATCATCAGCGACACGCGCGAGCCGTGGATGGCGCGCGACAGCACGTCGCGGCCGAACTTGTCGGTGCCGAGGAAATGCACCGGCTGGCCGTCCATCGAGGAAAACAAGTGCCGGTTCATCGGGATGAGCCCGAAGAGCTTGTAGGCCGCGCCTTCGACGAAGAAACCGAGCAGCCTTGGATGGTCGTAGTCGGGGCCGACGATCGGCTGGAAGGTGACCGGATCGAGATCGGCCGAATCGGCCAGCGCATAGACCCGCGGCCGCGCGACGAAATTGCCGTCCTTGTCGTGGAAAACAGGGGCCTGCGGCGGAGCGAAGGCGACGTCGGTCGCCTTGGGGTCCATCGGCGCCAGGAATTCGGCGAACACCGCCATGACCAGCAGCAGGACGACCAGCCAAAGCCCGGCCATGCCGGTCCAGGAGCGCTTCAGCCGGCGCCAGACGAGCGCGATGTAGCTCTCATTGCCATGCGCGGCTTCGGCTTTGGTTACGCCTTCGGCCGGCAAGGGCGTAAGGGATGGGGGCGGGGGTGAGGGATCGCGGGCCAGCATCTAGCGCTCCCCGAACTGGCGGATGCGCGGGTCGAGCAGAACCAGCAGCATGTCGGCGATGATGTTGCCGACGATCAGCGTCGCCGACAGCACCATCATGAAGGTGGCCGTGACATAGACGTCGCCGACCGCCATGGAACCGACGATCGCCGGACCGACGGTGGGCAGCGCGAAGATGATCGCCGTCTCGATCTCGCCGGTCAGCATATAGGGCAGCACCACGCCCTGATACATCACCAGCGGATGCAGCGCGTTGGGCACGGCATGGCGCATGACGACGGCGCCGCCGGTCAGGCCCTTGGCCTTGGCCGTCTCGACATATTGCGCGTTGAGCGTGTCGAGCAGGTTGCCGCGCATGACCCGCATATTGTAGGCGAGGCCGCCGAAGGTCGCGATCGCGACCACCGGCCAGACATGCTTGATGAGGTCGACGAACTTCGCCCACGACCACGGCGCGCCGCCATATTGCGGCGAAAAGAACGAGCCGATCTCGGAGACGTTGAACTGGAAGACCAGCAGATAGACGATGATCAGCGCCATCAGGAAGCGCGGCACCGTCATGCCGAGGAATGAGATCGCCGAAAGCGTCGAGTCGATCCAGGAATACTGCCGCGTCGCCGCCCATATGCCGAAGCTGATGCCGAGCACCGAGGCGAGCAGATGGCAGACCAGCGCCAGAAGCAAGGTGCGCGGCAGGCGCTCGCCCACCACATCGGCCACCGGCTTGTTGTAGTAGAGGCTGTAGCCGAAATCGCCGCGCGTGACGATGCCGCCGATCCAGTTGAGATACTGGACAGGCAGTGGCTTATCGAGGCCATGCTCGACGCGGTAGGCCTGGGCTTGCGCTTCAGCCTCGGCGTAGGAAGCGCCGCCCTGGTTGATCAGCTGCGAGCGGATATAATCCGCATAGTCGCCGGGCGGCGCCTGGATGATGGCGAAGGTGACGAGGCTCAGGATTGCGAGGACGGGAAGCGCCGACGCTATGCGCATAAGCAGGAATCGCAGCATGGGGGGTCAGCTTCCTTTCTGGCCGGTCGCTCCCTGAGGTGCGTTCGGAGGTTTCGTTGTCCGGCCGCGCCGCGACGCGGCCGGACGTCTCTCGTCAGGGGAGGTAAACCTTACATCGGACCCTTGTCACCCGGTTTGCCGGGAAGCTCCTCCGGATACAATTCGTGCTTCGCCTGCTTGTCGGCGGCAACGAAGACACGTTCGCGGACAATCGAATCCTCGGCCCAGTTGAACATGTAGATCGGTGTGCCTTGCGGGATGTTGGAGAACCGCTTGTTGATGATCAGCGCGCCCGGATACTCGGTCAGCCCGACATTGTAGACATGCTCGGTCGATATCTTCTGGAACTTTCGCATCAGGTCTGCACGCTGGTCGTTGTCCTGCGTCGTCACGAACTTGTTGACGATGTCCACGAGGTCCTTCTCGAAGGGCATCAGGTCGACCTCGCCGCTTTCCGGCGCGCGGTGATTCCAGCTGGTCTTCGGGCCGACGGGAGCAAGTTGCTCGGTGTTTTGCACCACCGAGGTCAGCTCGGTCTCGTTGCGCCGGATCAGCCAGTCGAAACGGCCGGAATATTGGATGGCGTCGCGCTGCGTTCCGTTAACCCCGTTGAGCACGACCCTCAGCCCGAGCTTCTCCATCTGCGCGACCACGCCTTCGGCAAGGCTCTTGTCGGTGGTGTAGTCGTTGTTGACCAGCATCACGATCTCGACGTTCTTGCCGCCGGCGGTGCCGGCCGGGAAGTTCACGATACCGTCGCCGTCGGTGTCCTTCAGCCCGGCCTTGGCAAGCTCGGCCTTGGCGCCTTTGAGATCGAACGGATAGTAGACCGTCGATTTGCGGTCATAGAAGCTGGTGCCCGACGAGAAGCCGCCCGGATAGATGGCGGTGAATGGACCCTTGACCAGCGAGTCGCCCAGCGCCTTGCGGTTGAGCGCCATGGTCACCGCCTTGCGGAAGTCCTCGTTGCGGTTCAATTCGCGCACCGCCTGCCCGCGTTCGTCCGGGTTGCCCCAGCCATTGGCGGAAAAATTCATGCGCAGATTGTAGCCGATGAGGCGCGGGCCGAAGGCAAGCCGGGCCGGCGCGTTCGAGTCGGCAGCGCGCTTCAGCGAGGCGACGAAATTCTCCGGCTGCTCAAGGTTGGAGAAATCGCCGGAGCCCGCCACCGCCTGGACGTCGCGGTCGGCCCAGGTCGACAGCTTGTATTGCAGCTCGTTGAGATAGGGCAGCTGGTTGCCCTTTTCGTCGACCTTCCAATAGTAGGGGTTGCGCCGCATGACGATGATATCGTCCGGCCGGTATTCGACCGGCACCCAGGCGCCCATCACCGGCATATTCATATAGTCCGGCGGGAAGGCATTCTTGAACTGGTCGTAGGTGTTCTTCGAGTATTTCGGATGCTGCGGCTTCAGGATGTGCGAAGGGCCGGGACAGAAGGTGCCGTAGGCCATCGCATAGAGATATTGCCGCGGGAACGCCTCCTTGAACGTCCACTCGACGGTGTAGTCGTCGACCTTCTTCAGCGTCGTGCCGACGCCGAAGGTTTCGGGCGTGGCGCCGTTCAGCGGCGAGACGTTGGGATCGACGACCTCGTCATCCCAGTAGAACATGACGTCGTCGGCGTTGAAGGGCGCGCCGTCGGACCACTTGGCGCCTTCGATCAGATGCATGGTGAGCTTGTGGCCGTCGCTCGACCAGTCCCAGCTCTTGGCGAGGTTCGGCAGCGGCTCGGTGTCCTTGGCCTCGACCTGGAACAGCGGCGCCGTACGCGTCAGGCATTCGGACAGGCCGATATCGATCCCGCCCCAACCTTGCGTCTGGCCTGCGCCGTAGTTCCAGCCCTCCGGCCGGCCGCCGATGACATGGCGCATCGTGTCGCCATAGACGCCGATGCCGTCCGGCATGTTGCCCGTCTTGAAGACCAGCGGCTCCTTGGGCAACCGGTCCTTGACCGGCGGCAGCTTGCCGGTCTTGACGTATCTCTCCGTCACCCAGTCCGGCTCGTGATATTCGGGCAGCGCCTTGAACTCCAGGATGGAGTCGCGCGCCACATAGTGGATCTTGCCCTCGGCCGGGAACGTCGCCGGCTCGGGTGGGATCGTCGGCTCGGATGCGAAGGCGTATGCCGGAACGGCAACGCTCATCGCCAGTCCGGCGGCAAAGCCAATTCTGCGTAAGGTCCTCATCGTTTCCTCCCAGTTGTTTGGACGCCTGCTGCCCGCCTCTTGTTTTCTGGACGGCTGAGCCGGTGATCTCAGCCGGCCTGTTTGAGCGCCGCCTTTTCGGCGCGCAATTCCTCGATCGAGCGGACGCTGCGGCGCGCCGCGCCCGCCCATTCGCGGGTCTTGACCTTGGATTTCGAAAGCCGCTCCTTTGCCCCCGGAATGGCATCGGCATATTGCGGCAGCCACTGCGCTTGGGCGACGACCATCTCGTCCACCATCTGCCAGACCTCTTCCGGCGTCGACACGGCTCCAACCAGCGGATCGTGCAGCACGGCGAGCTTGAGCAGGTCGATGTCGCCAGCGATCGCCGCGTGCACCGACATGCGTTGCACGTTGATCGAAGCCATGCAGGTGGCGGCACAAGCCTCCGGCAGCGTGATGCCGGCGGCCATGTTGATGCCGAAACGGTCGACGAAGCCGGGCGACTCGATGATGGCGTCCTGCGGCAGGTTGGTGATCACGCCGTTATTCTTGACGTTGAAATGGCCGCGATAGACGCGATTGGTCTCAAGCGCTTCCAGAATGTGGCTGGCGTGTTCGTTGGAGCGCTTTGCCGGATCGATCGGCTTCGACGCCACTTCGAGGAATTGCGGATACTCCGTCTCGAACCAGTTGCGGGTTTCCGTCGAGTAGCGCAGATAGCCGCCGGTCTCGCCATGGATCCAGTCGGACATGTCGATCCAGCGCGTGATCTCCTCGGGCCGCTTGCGGTACCAGGGCAGATATTCCGACAGATGCCCGTTGCTTTCGGTCGAGTAGACGCCGAAGCGCTTCAGCACATCGATGCGCAGCTTTTCCTGCTTCGAATAGACCGGATGCGCCTCGAAGGCGGCGACCAGCTCGTCCTTGCCGATCGGCCGGCCGTTCAGCCTGAGCTCGATGAACCATGTCTGGTGGTTGATGCCGGAGCAGACATAGTCGAGCTCCTTGGGCGATTTCGCGCCGAGCACCTCGGCGATCTGCTCGGCGCCATGCTGGACGCCGTGGCAGAGCCCGACCGTGTCGACCTTGCCGTACTCGATCGCCGCCCATGTGTTCATGGCCATGGGGTTGGCATAGTTGAGGAACTTGGCGTTGGTATCGGCGACCTCGCGAATATCCCGGCAGAAGTCGAGGATCACCGGAATGTTGCGCTGGCCGTAGAGAATGCCGCCGGCGCAGATCGTGTCGCCGACGCATTGGTCGATGCCATATTTGAGCGGGATGCGAATGTCGTCGGCATAGGCTTCGAGCCCGCCGACGCGCACGCAGCTGATGATGTAGCGCGCGCCCTCCATCGCCTCGCGGCGGTTCGTGGTCGCCGTCACCCTGGTCGGCAATCTGTTCGCCTCGACGATCCGGTCGAGGATCGCCTTGATCATCGCCAGATTGTGCTCGCTGACATCGGTCAGCGCGAATTCGATGTCCTTGAATTCCGGCACGCACAGGATGTCGGTGAACAGCTTCTTGGTGAATCCGACGCTGCCGGCGCCGATAATAGCGATTTTGAAACTCATCACCTTCACCTCGATCCAATCGAATGCTAGGCAAGGAGCAGCAAGGGAGGATATGGCCGCACGCAACAGCGCGCCCGCCACTCAAAGCCGGAAATCCGGCTCTTTTCTCCTCCCGCCCGCTCCTCGACCGCGGGTCTTTCGCGTCTTGAGGGCCGGATTATGCGCTTATTCGCCGGCGCGGCCAGAGAAGGATTATGCTTTCGAGGGTAATTTTGTGCTGCAGGACCTGATCGCCAACGGAAAGCTGATGCGCACGATCTCGCTGCCGCGCGGCCGCCAGCGCCTGCATGCCATGCCGACCAGCACGGGCTATGAACTGCGCGAGGACGAGACCTACGACTGGGACGGCAGAAAGCGTGGCCAGACCCCGTTCACGGTCCTCCAGCATACGATCAGCGGCACCGGCCAATTGCGCTACGAGAGCCGCAACTACCGTCTGCAGGCGAACGACACGCTGCTGGTTCTGGTGCCGCACAACCATCGCTATTGGTTGGCCAAGGGCGACCGCTGGGAATATTTCTGGATCTCGATGAACGGCGAGGAGGCGCTACGCATCCACAAGTCCATCCTCAGCGTCTCGGGCCCGGTGTTCCGGCTGCAGCCGGCGACCATCGATCACCTTGCCGATTGCAGCCTGCGCCTCATCAAGGTTGCGGCTTCGCCCGGCGCCGCCTCGGCGATCGCCTATGAGGCGGCGATGGCGCTTTACGACGACGTCTTCGGCTCACACGCCTTCGCAGAGAAGCAGAGCGCCATGCAGCCTGTCATCGACCACATCAACGCCAATCTCGACAAGCCGCTGCCGGTGGCGGAGCTGGTCGAAATCAGCGGCCTCAGCCGCGCCCATTTCTCGCGCTGCTTCGCCGAGAGTGAAGGACTGCCCCCGGCTGAATTCGTCCTGCAGCAGCGACTGCAGCGGGCGGCGAAACTCCTGACCAAGGCGGATTTCCTGCCGGTCAAGGAAGTTGCGGTGCTGTGCGGCTTCGAGGACGCGAACTACTTCTCCAAGGT
Source organism: Mesorhizobium sp. B3-1-9 (assembly GCF_006439595.1). Taxonomy (NCBI): domain Bacteria; kingdom Pseudomonadati; phylum Pseudomonadota; class Alphaproteobacteria; order Hyphomicrobiales; family Phyllobacteriaceae; genus Mesorhizobium; species Mesorhizobium sp. B3-1-9. The sequence continues at coordinate 211,706 of NZ_VFTJ01000007.1, read as the reverse complement.
TTTCCGCCGCTGTTACGGCATCAATCCGACGCAGTTCCGCACCACCGGCATGTATGCCAGCCTGGGCAACCACCGCTGAAGCATATCAGCGCTTGGCCTCGAGCGTTGTCGAGGCGGTGCTGACCGGGTCGGCCGCCGCGGCAAACGCTGCGTCGATCTGCTCGGGCGTGCGCTGCCCGGACCGTTTCCAGGCGACATATTGCACGATGCCGAAACCCGGCCGCGTCGGCACCGTCTTCACCACCGGCATGCGGAACCCGTCGCGGAATTTCTCCCAGCGCGCGCCGAGCACCGCGATCATCTCCTCGACGGTCGGCGGCGTCGCCACATCGGCATAGGTGATGGTGACTTCCCCGGCGAGTGCCGCCTGGCGCGACAGCGGCACCGGGATCGAAGCCAGGTAATCGGTCGGCACGTCGATCAGCCCGCCGAAGGCCCACTGCTGGCGCAATTCGCTTGCATTCATCGGCGCCACGGAAACGTCGATGTCGTGGGGCGTGCCCGGCACGCGGTAAGGGCAGGAGAAACGGCCGCAATTGGCCTGCGCCGAGAATTGCCACAGCGCGTAGCCCTGCCAATTGCCCATCGGGAAATGCACGTCGATGTCGGGCTTGTAGCGCGCGTACCACAGCGGCAGCCGTGACAGGAGCCGATACTGGTAGCGATTTTCGGCGATGTACTGGGCGGTCTTGCCGTTGACATAGAGCACCGGGAAGCGGCCGAGGCGGCGATGCACCTGGCGCACGAACTCCTCGGCGTCCTCCAGCGACATCCATTGCGTGGCGTCGATGCCTTCGATGTCGAGGGCCATCAGCTCATCCGGCGCCGGCTCGGCGAAATCGATGAAATTGTTGGCCTGCTCGACCGGGTTGCCGGGGCGGGCGAGGTGATAGGCGCCCCATTTCAAGCCGAGCGCCTTGGCCACCACCTTGCGCGTCTGGAACAATTCGCGCGTCACCGCGTAGCGTTTCCATTGCGCCTTGCAGAGTTTGACATCGGCCTCGGCGCCGAAGCAGAAATAGGGCGGCGGCAGCCCGTCGGACGCCTTGTTGATGAAGCCGGCGATGCGCTTGTCGGTGACGAGTTGTTGCCAGTCGATCGAATTGTATTCGTAGGCGTCGATCACCAGCGGGCGGTCGGCATTCTTCCACGGCTCGGAGAAATCCGAGGCCTGTGCCGCCGTGCCCAGCGCAACCGCCACCGCGAGAAGCGCCAGGCGGCGAAGAGGGCGCGCCGGCTTTTTCAATCAGGGTGTCCCCACTGACCAGGGATCGATCCTGAACCGCTATGGTTAAGGAAGTGCTTCGATCGCCTGTGTCGTCGGCGGGCCGAAAAGATCGAGGTCGAAGAGATCGGCCATCGCCTTGTAGCCGGCATCGGACGGGTGCAGGCCGTCGCCGCAGTCGAATTCCGGACGAATGCGGGAGCTGTCTTTCGGGTCGGCCAGCGCCCGGTCGAAATCGATGACGGCATCGGCGGGACTGGAGGCTCTTATCCAATCGTTGACGGAGCGGCGGACCCGTTCTTTCTCGGGCGAGTGGAACGTGCGCAGGGCCTCGCCCGCGAACGCGCCGGCACAGGGCGTGAGCGTGCCCTGGATGACTTTGATGCGGCGCATGTGGGCGCGCGCGATCAGTTGCCGGTAGCTGCCGACCAGATCCTCCAGCGAGACGGCCTCGGCCGGCCCGGCCAGCATCGTTCCCGGCCAGCCGATGTCGTTGATGCCTTCCAGAAGCACCATCTGGCCGACATTGGGCAGGCCGAGCACATCGCGGTCGAAACGAGCGAGCGCGCTCGCGCCGCGTGCCCGGCTCGCGGTCACCCGGTTGCCGCCGATGCCATGGTTGAGAACGCCGAGACGGCCAAGCAGTCCGGCCGCCGAAAGCCGCTCGGCCAGGCGATCCGGCCATCTGGCGTTCGCATCCACCGTCGATCCGAAGCCGTCGGTTATGGAATCGCCGAAGCAGACGATCGAGCGGCTGTCGGCCTCGCATTCGACAAGAACGGCCGTCAGGAAATAGCGGCTGGTGGAGGTCTGCTGCAAAGGCATGCGCTCGGCGTGAACGAACTCGCCGTAATCGGAAATATAGGCGGTCTGCTGGGCCTCGTAGTGATAGGTCTGGATCGGCGCGAAACCGCTGAAATACAGGCTGACGGCGACGTCACAAAGGTCGCCGGCCGCGAGCTCGACCGGGTCGCTCAAAAGCGGCGCGCCGGGCAAGATCCTGGCTGCGCGCGAGCCGCCGAAGGTCAACCGGCGCAAACTCCCGCCCTCGATGCTGCCGCCGTCGGCGGCCCTGGCGATGGATGCCGCGCCGATGTCGATCGGGTCGCTGCCATGCTCGTTCGAAAGCCGCACACAAAAGCGCGTGCCACCCTTGCTGATGCGCACAACCTGCCTGACCGTCTGGTTGTGGAAGCCGTAAAGAACGGCATCGCCCGGCCAGACATTCATCGGGCTGGCGGCCCACGTTCCTATCCAATGTCCGGTCATCCCGTCGCCTCCTCGTGGATCGAGCAGCGGCAACGCTAGCAACGCGCGGTTGGCTTCACCACCAGAAATCCGATGCCTGCCTGGTACTTTCTTGCTCTCGCGGCTTGCCTCTGCATCCAGCGCAGGACCGCCGCCATCACGGTCGCGCTCGAAGCACAAGAAAGTATCGGTCATGCGTCAGGGGCGTGGTGGCATCGCCATTTTCGCTTGGTTAGCTTTTCCGTCGTAGCAGCCGGCAGTGGAGGAGCCTTTGCCGGCCAGCGAGCGGTTTCGCGGGCTGGTGCGTGTCGCACCCGCGACCGGTCAATTGCCTTTGGGAAGGGAGGATAACCATGTCGAACATCATGAATTTCAGACTGAGCCGCCGAGCTTTGCTCGCAAGCGCCGCGGCGGGCGCCGCCGCTGGCATAATGACCCGAAGCGGTTCCGCCAGCGCGCAGGAGCTCTCGAAAGTGGTGGCCTGGGAAACGCCCTATCTCGGCTTTTTCTTTTTCGTCGTCCTGCAGGAGGCGTTGAAGCGCAAGGCCGAAAGCCTGGGACTGCAATTCGTCGGCAAGGATGCCAACGGCGATTCCAACGCGCAGGTGAACGACTGGAACAGCCTGCTGCTGCAGAAGCCGCGCTACCTCATCTCGGACGCGCTCGATTCCGAACTGCTCATCCCGCTTACGAAGAAGGCCAAGTCGCTTGGCGTTCCGGTCGGCATGGTCGACACGCCGCTCACCGGCGGCACCGTCGCCGCTTCGGTCACCTTCGACAATCGTCAGTCGGGCGTCATGGCGGCCGAAAAGACGGCCGAACTGCTGACCAAGAAATATGGTTCGCCCAAGGGCAGCGTGCTGAACAATTACGGCTCGCTGACGGCGGTCGCCCTGCGCAACCGCAAGGAGGGTTTCGAGGAGACCTTGCAGTCCAAATACAAGGACATCGAGATCATCTCGCGGCCGCAGAACAACCAGCATGAAGAGGCTTTGGCCGTCGTCTCCGCCACACTGCGCGAGCGCCCCGACCTCGACGCCATCCACATGCCCACCGACATCTTCGTCGTCGATGCCCGCAAGGCCATGGAGACGCAGAAGCGGCTCTTCCCGGTCGGTCATGAGAAGCACATCATCCTGACCAGCATCGACGCCTCGCCCAACGCGCTCGAATGGGTCAAGGCCGGCGAGATCGATGCCGACATCGCCCAGGATCCGATCGCCTATGTCGAGATCGTCGTGGATCTGCTGGAGCAGTACACGCTCAAGGGTCAGCGGGTGCCGACCGGCCCGTATGAGAACAAGAAGTACTTCTGGGAGAAGGGAACGATCGCCGACAGCCCGTCCGGGCCGCTCCTGACCATACCACCCTACTTCCTGACCAAGGAGAACGCCGACGATCCGCGCCACTGGGCCAACGTCGTCACCAAGGTCTGGAAGATGGAGCAGAACGCCGGTTGAGAACCGGCGGGCGAGGGCGCGCGGTATCGGCCGCGCCCTCCTTGACCTGGAATGGGGAGGCGGCCGATGACGCAGTCAGATCGCGAGCCGGCAGACGGCGCACGCCGGACACGCGAAGGGCCGTTTGCCGCGGCGACGCCGTCCGGCCGGCCCGTGCTGGTCGTCGACAATGTCTTCAAGGCATACGGGCCGGTTTCGGCGCTCGACGGCGTGTCGCTGTCTGTACGCAAGGGCGCGATCCACGGCCTGCTCGGCAAGAACGGCGCCGGCAAATCGACGCTGTCCAATGTCGTCGCCGGCTTCGTGCGCGCCGACGCGGGCAATATCCTGCTCGACGGCGAGGATGTCTCGTCGCTGTCGCTCACCGCGCGCAACAAGCGTGGGTTGTATCTGCTGTCGCAGCACTCCGAAATTTTCGAGGACCTGTCGATCGGCGAGAACCTGCTTTTGCCGAACCTACCGCGCCGCCGCGGCCTAGTCGACTGGGGCAAACTGCACCGGCAGGCCGCCCTTCTCCTGGAAAGTCACGCCATGCACGTCCCCTCGCGGCGGCGCTCGGGGGATCTCAATGCCAGCGACCGCAGGCGGCTCGCCATCATCAAGGCCGTGGCCGGCGATGCCAGGCTGATCATCCTCGACGAACCGACGGCGGGGCTTGCGGCGCGCGAGCGCCAGCATCTCATGGAATGGGTCGAGGCGCTGACCGCCCAAGGCACGTCCTTCGTCTATATCTCGCATCACAATGACGAGGTCCGCCAGCTTTGCAGCGAATACACCGTGCTGCGCGACGGCAAGGTCGCAGCAGGCGGCGTCGCAGGATCGCTGTCCGCCGACGGCATGGCGCGGCTGATCACCGGAAGCGATGTGAAGGAATTCCGGCGCGCCAGGTCGGCGGCACCAAAGCCCCCGGTCGTCAAGATAGACGATCTGTGCTTCCCCGGCGGCGGCCCGGTCGATCTCACCATCGGTCGCGGCGAAATCGTCGGGCTTGTCGGGCTGCTTGGCGAGGGCCCGCAAGAGCTGCTGCGCACGCTCGGCGGGCTCCTCCCGGTCATGTCCGGCCGCGTTCTGGTCGACGGCCGCCCGGTCCGGCTCGGTTCGCCGGCCCACAGCCTTGCCGCCGGCATCGCCTATCTGACGCATGACCGTATCGGCGAAGGGCATGTCGCTTCGATGTCCATCGCGGAAAACCTCAGCCTCGGCAACTGGCCTCGCCAGGCCGGATGGGCGATCAGCCGCTCCGGCATGCTCGGCCGCGTGCGCCGGGCGCGCGCGGCAATGGACGTCGTGATGGACGGGCCGGATCAGGAAATCCGCAAGCTCAGTGGCGGCAACCAACAGAAAATCCTGCTTGGCCGCCTGCTGGAGCGAAACCCGGCGATCCTGCTGCTCGACGAACCGACGATCGGCGTCGACGTGGCGGCGAAGGAACACATCCATCGCCTCATCGATGACGCCACCAAACGCGGCGTCGCGGTCCTGCTGATCGCGCAGGATCCCGACGAGATGCAGCGGCTGGTCGACCGCGTGGTCGTCTTTTCCAAGGGCCGCATCGAACGCTCGCTTTCGGCCGAGGGCCTGACGGTCGGCGCCATCGCCGACGCCAGGTCCCTGAGGGAAAAACCATGACAGGACGCAGGACGACATGAACGGCAGGAAATTCCTTCTCGACAATGTGGTGTGGATACTGATCATCGTCTTCAGCCTCCTTGCCGGCGTCCTCAATCCGTTCTTCCTGTCGGAAGGCAACCTGCAGAACGTGCTGGTGCAGGCCACCACGCTGGGCGTGCTGGTGCTGGCCGTGTCCTTCACGCTGCTGATCGGCGAAATCGATCTGTCGGTCGTCGGCAATCTCGTCTTTTCCGGCATGATCGGCGCCTATGCCATGCAGGAATACGGCGCGCACTGGACCGTCGCCGTCGCGGTGACCGTGCTGACGGGCACTTTTATTGGCGCCGTCAACGGCTATTTCGTCTCCTACATGCGGATGAACTCGCTCATCGCCTCGCTGGCCATGGGCCTGTTCCTGCAGGGCGCGGTGCTCGGCGCAACGCAGGCCCGCACGCTGGTCATAGCCGATGAAGGATACGCCTATATCGGCAGCGCGACGATCGGCACATGGCCGATCATGCCGGTCGCGCTGTTCGTTATCTATCTGGCGGCGCATATCGTGCTTGCCTATTCAGCCTGGGGCCGCAATCTCTACGCCACCGGCGGCAACCGGCGGGCCGCGCATGCGGCCGGCATCAACGTGCGGCGCGCTCGGCTCGGCGCTTTCGCCGCGTCAGGCTTCCTTGCCGGTCTCGCCGGCTTCCTCTACGCGTCCTATCTCGGCGGCGTGAGCGTCACCGTGGGCAGCACGACCCTGCTCTACGCGGTCGCGGCTCCTGTCATCGGCGGCGTATCCCTGCTTGGCGGGCGCGGACGGGTGCTTGGTATGCTCGGCGGCACGCTCCTCATCACGGTCATCCAGACCGGGCTGCAGCTGATCAACGTGTCCGCCTATTACATTCAGATGATCGGCGGCGCGATGATCCTGCTGGCGATTGCCGTCGACGCTTTCCGGGTGCGTGGCGAGGAGCAGGGATCGGTCTGAGTGCGGGTGTTTCTCGGTGCGCGCCGCACACCGCATCCGTCGCTGTTTATGTTCGTGAGCCGTTCTCCACCTGCTCCGAAACGTCAAAAAAGTATCGGTCGGGTGGACAAGCCGTGGTGGCAGGCGCTTCAATTGCCGCCTAAGCTTTCAATCGCGGCGGCCAGTGGGAATACACGGGTTGCCCAACGAAGCGCAGCAACCGGTCACAAGACCGGACCCGCGCGGGGAGGAAATGAAGATGAATCCGGACCTGGAAGTCGTCCAGATCAGACAGGGAGAGTCGTTCAAGGCCTGGGCCCACGGCTATCCTTTCCGCACCGTGCGCTGGCACTTCCATCCTGAATACGAGCTGCATCTGGTCGTCGCCACCACCGGCCGCTATTTCGTCGGCGACTTCATCGGCGAGTTCGAGCCGGGCAATCTGGTGCTCACCGGGCCCAACCTGCCGCACAACTGGGTCAGCGACGTGCCGCCGGGCGAAACCGTGCCACTGCGCGGCCGCGTCGTCCAGTTCTCGGAAGAATTTATCGCCGAGGCTTCCGCCGCGCTGCCCGAACTTGCCGCCTGCGCCGGCATCCTCGAAACCAGCCGACGCGGCGCGCTGTTCTCGGCGGCGACGGCTGAGCTCGCGGCGCCCTTGCTGGCGGAGCTTACCGAGGCGCAGGGCGTGCGCCGCCTGTCGCTGTTCATGGCCGTGCTCGATATCTTGAGCCGCGCCGGCGACGTCCGCACGCTGGCCAGCGCGGGCTATCTGCCCGACCCGTCCGGCTTCATGTCGGCCGGCATCAACCAGGCGCTCGCCTATATCAACTGCCACCTGACCGAGCCCTTCAGCGAAGGCACTCTGGCCGAGATTGCCGGGCGCAGCCCGAGCGCCTTCTCGCGCAGCTTCCGCCGGCACACCGGAATGGCGCTGGTGCAGTATGTCAACCGGCTGCGCATCAACCTCGCCTGCCAGTTGCTGATGAGCGAGGCGCAGATGTCGATCACCGAAATCTGCTACGCCGCCGGCTACAACAACATCTCGAATTTCAACCGCCAGTTCCTGGCGCAGAAAGGCATGTCGCCCTCGCGCTTCAGGGCCTTGCTGGCTGAGAACATCAACGCGGAGATTGCCGCCTAACAGGGAGGAAGCGGGAGGAGCTTAGAGCAATTACGAAGCGGTTGAACGCGGCGACCTTGCCGTAGCCTCCGTCCGGAATTGCGTCAAACAAAGAGACATTCAGGGAAGGAAGGACGCGGGGTGCAGGTCACCCTGTGCTGGGGATCGCTTGTCCCGAGATCCAGCACATTCAGGAGGATGTTTGCGCGGCTTACCGGGATCGGATCGATCCTTGGCCGCCGCTGATCATACTCCTTCCAACAGTTCGACATGCAGTCAAGGCCTGACGCGCCAGCCATCGCGCAGGTCCTCATGAAACCATTTCTCGAAACGGAGACATTCGAATGACCAGACATGCTTGGAAATCGCCGTTTGCCTTGAAATCGACGATCGCAGCCGTTTTCGCGGTCTCGCTGCTCGGCGCCACGGCGGCATTCGCCGACACGGTCACCGACGCCACAATTGCCTTCCTGATGCCCGACCAGGCATCGACCCGCTACGAGCAGCACGACTATCCCGGCTTCGTCGCCGAGATGAAGAAGCTCTGCCCTGGCTGCAAGGTGATCTATCAGAACGCTGACGCCGATGCGGCGCGCCAGCAGCAGCAGTTCAATTCAGTGATCTCGCAGGGCGCCAAGGCGATCGTCCTCGATCCCGTCGATTCGACCGCCGCCGCCTCGCTGGTCAAGCTCGCCCAGAGCCAGGGCGTCAAGGTCATCGCCTATGACCGGCCGATCCCGACTGCGCCCGCCGATTTCTACGTGTCCTTCAACAATGAAGGCATCGGCAAGGCGATCGCGGACTCGCTGGTCGAGCATCTGAAAGCCCTCAAGGTCGATCCGGCCGGCGGCGGCCTGCTGCAGATCAACGGCTCGCCGACCGACGCCGCCGCCGGCCTGATCAAGAAGGGCATCCATGAGGGTCTCGACAACAGCGGCTATCCGATCCTGGCCGAATTCGACACGCCGGAATGGGCGCCGCCGAAGGCACAGCAATGGGCGAGCGGCCAAATCACCCGCTTCGGCGCCAAGATTCTCGGCGTGGTGGCCGCCAATGACGGCACCGGCGGCGGCGCGATCGCGGCCTTCAAGGCGGCAGGCGTCGATCCGGTTCCGCCGGTGACCGGCAACGACGCGACGATCGCGGCCTTGCAGCTGATCATCGCCGGCGACCAGTACAACACCATCTCCAAGCCGAGCGAGATCGTCGCCGCGGCTGCGGCCAACGTTGCCGTCAAGCTGTTGTCGGGCGAGACGCCGAAGGCCGAGATGACGCTTTACGACACGCCCTCGCAGCTCTTCACGCCGGCGGTGGTGACGCAGGAGAACCTCAAGGCCGAGATCATCGACAAGAAGATCAACACGGCCGCCGAGCTCTGCGTCGACCGCTATGCCGAGGGTTGCAAGAAGCTCGGCATCACCAACTGATCATATGGCATCCGGCCGCCCGTCGGCGGCCGGATGTCCAGGGAACGACTGTCACGAAAGGCGGCGCATGAGTGAGAGTTCTGAAAGGTCGGCTTCAGTCGGCGAGCTGGTGCTCAGCCTGCGTGGCATATCGAAGAATTTCGGCGCCGTTTCGGCGCTGACCGATATCGACTTCGACGTCCATGCCGGCGAGGTCGTCGCGCTGGTCGGCGACAACGGCGCCGGAAAGTCGACGCTGGTCAAGATCCTCGCGGGCGTGCATCAGCCGAGTTCGGGAACGATCAATTTCCGCGGCAGGGCGGTGACGCTGCCCGACCCGCGCGCGGCGCTGACGCTCGGCATCGCCACGGTGTTCCAGGATCTCGCGCTCTGCGAGAACCTCGACGTCGTCGCCAACATTTTCCTTGGCAACGAGCTCAGCCCGCTGCGGCTGGACGAGGTGGCGATGGAGATGCGCGCCTGGACGCTGCTCAACGAATTGTCGGCGCGCATTCCGAGCGTGCGCGAGGCGGTCGCCTCGCTGTCCGGCGGCCAGCGCCAGACCGTCGCCATCGCGCGCTCTTTGCTGCTCGAGCCGAAACTCATCCTGCTCGACGAGCCGACCGCCGCACTTGGCGTCGCCCAGACGGCGGAGGTGCTCAACCTTATCGACCGCGTCCGCGCGCGCGGTCTCGGCGTCGTGATGATCAGCCACAACATGGAAGATGTCCGCGCCGTCGCCGACCGTGTCGTGGTGCTCAGGCTGGGGCGCAACAACGGCGTCTTCGAGCCCGACGCCTCGAACCAGGACCTGGTGAGCGCCATCACCGGCGCGTCCAACAACGCGGTGTCGCGGCGCGCCGAGCGCCTGCGCATGGAGCGCGATCACAGCGGCGGCGCACAAGCTGGGGAGCAACGCCCGTGACGGCAGAGAAAAGCACCTCCGCCCCGATGGCGCTCGACCGCGCCGATGCGCGTGTGAAGCATGAGGCAGGCCTCAGTGGAGCGGTCCGCGCCTTCCTCGATCGCGTGCGCAGCGGCGATCTCGGCTCGCTGCCGGTCATCGTCGGCCTGGTGGTCATCTGGACCGTGTTCACCAGTCTCAACCCGATCTTCGTTTCCAGCAGCAACCTGGTCAATCTGCTGTTCGACTGCTCGACGGTCGGTGTCATCGCGCTCGGCATCGTCTGCGTGCTGATGGTCGGCGAGATCGACCTCTCGGTCGGCTCGATCAGCGGCTTTGCTTCGGCGATGGTCGGCACGCTCTGGGTCAATCAGGGCTGGCCGGTCGCGCTGGCCATCATCGCGGCGCTGGCCTTCGGCGCCCTGATCGGCTCGCTCTACGCTTTGCTGTTCAACCGGCTCGGCATGCCAAGCTTCGTCTCGACGCTTGCCGGCCTGCTCGCGGTGCTGGGCATGCAGCTCTACATCCTCGGCTCCACCGGCTCGATCAATCTGCCCTATGGCTCCGCTTTGGTGGATTTCGGCCAGCTGATGGTGATGCCGAAATGGGTCTCGCACTTGCTGGCGGCGATCCCTGGCCTGGCGCTGCTGGTCAGCGGGCTTCGCACCTTCGCGCGTCGCCGGGCGGCCAACCTGTCGACCCCGTCCGCCGCCGGGCTCATCCTGCGCGTCGCCGCCATAACCATCGGCCTCGAGCTGATCGTCGCCTACCTCAACCAGTCGCGTGGCATCCCATGGATGTTCGGCCTGTTCGTCGGCCTCGTCGTGGCGATGAACTATGCGCTCACCCGGACCAAATGGGGGCGATCGATGACCGCCGTCGGCGGCAACCGCGAGGCGGCGCGGCGCGCCGGCATCAAGGTGCGCGCCATCTATCTCAGCGCCTTCGCGCTGTGCTCGCTCTTCGCCGCGCTGGGCGGCGTGCTGGCCGCCGCGCGGCTCGCTTCCGCCAGCCAGCAGGCCGGCACCGGTGACGTCAACCTGAACGCGATCGCGGCCGCGGTCATCGGCGGCACCAGCCTGTTCGGCGGCCGCGGCAGCGCCTATTCCGCGCTGCTCGGCATCATCGTCATCCAGTCGATCGCCAGCGGCCTGACGCTGCTCGATCTGTCCTCGTCGCTTCGCTACATGATCACCGGTGCCGTTCTGGCCATCGCCGTGATCGTCGACTCCCTCGCGCGCCGTTCCCGTGCTTCGCACGGCCGCGCCTGAACAGTTCAAACGAGAAGGGTACACATGGCTCAAGATCTTTCGGGAAAAGTCGCCGCGGTCACCGGCGCGGCATCGGGCATCGGCCTCGAATGCGCCAGGGCGATGCTTGCCGCCGGCGCCCGCGTCGTGCTGGTCGACCGGGCGGAGGACAGGCTGAAGGAGGTCGTCGGCGAACTCGGCGCCGGCGCGATCCCGCTGGTGGTCGACCTCACCAGCCCCGCCAGCGTGGCGACCATGATGCCCGGCATCCTGGAAAAGGCTGGCCAGCTCGACATCTTCCACGCCAATGCCGGCTCCTATGTCGGCGGTGAGATCCTCAACGGCGATCCGGACGCGTGGGACCGCATGCTGAACCTCAACATCAATTCGGTGTTCCGCTCGGTGCACGCGGTGCTGCCGCATATGGTCGAACGCAAGACCGGCGACATCATTGTCACAAGTTCGATTGCGGGCCTCGTCCCCGTCGTCTGGGAGCCGGTCTACACGGCCTCCAAACACGCCATACAGGCCTTCGTCCATACGCTGCGCCGGCAGGTCGCCAAGCACGGCCTGCGCGTCGGCGCAGTCGCGCCCGGACCGGTGGTGACGGCGCTGATCAGCGACTGGCCGAAGCAGAAGCTCGAGGACGAGCTGGCGGCCGGCGGGCTGATGCAGCCGACAGAGGTCGCGGAAGCCGTATTGTTCATGCTCACGCGCCCGAGGAACATCACCATTCGCGATCTGGTGATCCTGCCGCAGAGCAACGATCTGTAGGCAGTAGGAATTAGGCGGTAGGGAATAGGGAAAGAGGCCCTTGCGTCCGGCCATTCAACACTGACCATCTCCTACTGCCTACTGCCTACTGCCTACTGCCTACTGCCTACTGCCTACTGCCTACTGCCTACTGCCTACTGCCCTACCTTCGAGGTTCCCATGCCCTCCCATTTCCTCGGCATCGATGTCGGCACCGGCAGCGCGCGCGCCGGCGTCTTTGACGAGCGCGGCGAGCTCCTCGCCTCCGCCAAGCGCGACATTGCTCTCTTCATCGAGCCCGGCGAGATCGCCGAGCAATCCAGCCGCGACGTCTGGCAGGCGGTGTGCGCCAGCGTGCGCGAGGCGGTCGGGAAGGCGGGCGTCGATCCCCGGGAAATCTGCGGCATCGGCTTCGACGCGACCTGTTCCCTGGTGGTGGCCGGCGACGATGGCGAGCCCTTGCCGGTCGGCCGTTCGGGAGACAGCGATCGAAACATCATCGTCTGGATGGACCATCGCGCCCTCGACCAGACCAGGCGCATCAACGCTCTGCGGCATCCGGTCCTCGACTATGTCGGCGGCGTCATTTCGCCGGAGATGGAGACGCCGAAGCTTTTGTGGCTGAAGGAGAACCTGCTCGCGACCTTCGCCGGGGCGCGGCATTTCTTCGACCTCGCCGATTACCTGACCTGGCGCGCCACGGGCAGCCTTGCCCGCTCGGTCTGCACGCTGGCCTGCAAATGGACCTATCTCGGCCATGAGCGGCGCTGGGACGACAGCTATTTCCATGCCGTCGGGCTCGGCGAGCTTGCCGACGAGGGCTTTGCCCGCATCGGCACCGAAGTGGTCGATCCCGGCACGGCGCTTGGCGCCGGGCTGACGGAGAAGGCTGCGGCCGAACTGGGACTGGTTGCGGGCACAATCGTGGCGGCCGGGCTGATCGATGCCCATGCCGGCGGTGTCGGCACGGTGGGCGCTGCCGGCGATGCCGGTACCATCGCCTCACGCATGGCCTATGTGCTCGGCACCTCGGCCTGCACCATGGCAAGCAGCGAAGGTCCGGCCTTCGTGCCGGGCGTATGGGGACCCTATTATTCCGCCATGGTGCCGGGATTCTGGCTGAGCGAGGGCGGTCAGTCGGCGGCCGGCGCGGCGATCGATCTCCTGGTGCGTTTCCATCCGGCCGCAGCGGAGGCTTCCGCGCGTGCCGTTGCCGAAGGCAAATCGCTGGTCGATTGGCTGGCCGCTGCCGCCACGGCGGCTTCGCCCGACCTGTCGGCTGCCGCCACGCTCGCGGGAAGCATCCATGTCGTACCCGAATTCCTCGGCAATCGTTCGCCATTGGCCGATCCGGATGCGCGCGGCCTGATCGCCGGGCTCGGCACCGACCGTTCCGTCGAAAGTCTCGTCGGCCTTTATGTCGCCGGGGTTTGCGGCCTCGGCTATGGCGTGCGTCAGATCGTGGCGGCGATGGCCTCATCCGGTCTTGCCGTCGACACCATCGTCATCAGCGGTGGCGCCGGGCAGTCGCCGCTGGTGCGCCAGCTGCTTGCCGACGCTGCCGGCTTGCCGGTCGCCGCCTCGCAGTCGCCCGAGCCGGTGCTGCTGGGTGCCGCGATGCTCGGAGCGGTGGCATCCGGCCGGTATGCGGACCTTTCGACCGCCATGCCTGCCATGTCCCGGCTTGGTGATGTTTTCAGGCCGGCGGCCGACGCCATGCGGACGTGGCACGATCGCCGCTACGCGGCCTTTCTGGCGCTGCAGGCGGTAGGCCGCAGCATACGCTGAGGGATCGATCAGCGCCTAAACAGCGACGGGACTTCGAACGGATCGGGCGCCGGCTCGTGCGGCAGCGTGCCTTCCGCCTTGCGCTTCTTGTGATGCGCGAGCGAGCATTGCGGCGAGCACAATATGCCGCGATCGGTCCAGTAGGCGGGGCCTTCCTCGATCATGCCGTGATAGTACGAGAACCCGGGCGCCCGGTAAGGCAGGCCGCATTCGATGCAGCGATAGGCGTCGGGTCTGGCAAGCATGGATGGTTGTCCGGTTTGTCTACGAATTGCCTAACGGATCATATCGCAGCATGTAATTCCTTTTTGCGGAAATTTGAGACGTAATTGCAGCCTCGAAAATTGGCCATGACCATCGCGATTTCGTCATTCTATGGCGAAGCAAGGAGCGAAGCGACGCGGCGCAGACCATAGAATCAATTCCGTGACATTGAGGCGTTTCCACGGTCCAGAATTCTGCTCCGCTGCATCCCTCGCGCGAGATCACGGAATGGATCCTCGGGTCTGCGCGCGTCGCCTCGCTCCTTGCTCCGCCCGTGGATGACGAAGTTCGGGCGCTTCGGCTAATCCCTGAGGTCTGCGATTAGCTTCGTTGGGCAAAAGCGTCGATCACGTTCGTGATTAGCCGGAACGCCCGTTAGGTTGTCGTTCTATGGCGCCGCTCGCCCGTGGATGACGAAGTCCACCCTTGCAAAATCCGCGTGACAAAGTTTGACGTTTACGTAAAAAGAAGGTGCGAGATCGACGCATGGGTTTCGCTTCGGCCATGCACTAGGATTGGCTGGAACCAGGAGGAGCAGACATGTATCGCGCGCCGGTCGAGGACATCGCCTTCACGCTGAAGCAGGTGGCCGGGCTGAAGCCGGCACTGGACGCCGGCACCTTCGGCGATCTCGGCGAAGATATTGTCGATGCGATCCTGGCCGAGGCCGGGCGCTTCGCCAGCGAGGAGGTCGCTCCCCTCTACAAGATCGGCGACGAGCAAGGTGCTGTGCTCAAGGACGCCGCCGTCACCACGCCGCCCGGCTGGAAGGAACTCTACCGGCGCTGGATCGACGGCGGCTGGAACGCGCTGTCCGGGCCGGAAGAATTCGGCGGCCAGGGCCTGCCGACCATGCTCGGCGTCGCCGCGCTCGAAATGTGGAATTCCGGCGCCATGGCCTTCGGCATCGGCCCGACGCTCACCATGGGCGCTGTCGAGGCGCTCGACAAACACGCCTCGGAGGAACTCAAGGCCAAATACCTCGCAAAACTCGTCTCCGGCGAGTGGATGGGCACGATGAACCTGACCGAGCCGCAGGCGGGCTCGGATCTCGCGGCCTTGCGCAGCCGCGCCGAGCCGGTCGGCGACGGCACCTACCGCATCTTCGGCCAGAAGATCTTCATCACCTATGGCGAGCACGATTTCACCGACAACATCGTGCATCTGGTGCTGGCCAGGTTGCCCGACGCACCGGCGGGAACCCGCGGCATCTCGCTGTTTTTGGTGCCGAAGTTCTTCGTCAACGACGATGGTTCGCTCGGCGCCCGCAACGACGTCTTCTGTTCCGGCCTCGAGCACAAGCTCGGCATCCATGCATCGCCGACCTGCACCATGATCTATGGCGACGGTTTCCAGGGCGCCAAGCCCGGCGCCATCGGCTGGCCGATCGGCGAGGAGAACAAGGGCCTCGCCTGCATGTTCACGATGATGAACAACGCCCGCCTTGCCGTCGGCATGCAGGGCGTGGCCGTCGCCGAAACAGCCACGCAGAAGGCGATCGCTTATGCCAATGAGCGCCGCCAGGGCAAGGCTTCCGCCTATTCCGGCTCCGGCATGGCGCCGATCGTCCATCATCCCGATGTGCAGCGCAGTTTGCTCACCATGCGGGCGCTGACCCAGATCGCCCGCTCGATCAGCTATTCCTGCGCTCATGCGCTCGATCGCGCCCGCGTCGGCGAAGGCGAGGCCGCGGCCAGCTGGCGCGACCGCGCCAACCTGCTGACGCCGCTCGCCAAAGCCTTCTCCACCGATGTCGGCGTCGAGGTCGCCTCGCTTGGCGTCCAGGTGCATGGCGGCATGGGCTTCATCGAGGAAACCGGTGCCGCGGCGCTTTATCGCGACGCCCGCATCGCGCCGATCTATGAAGGCACCAACGGCATCCAGGCGATCGACCTTGTGGCGCGAAAGCTGCCGCTTGGCGGCGGCGAGCATGTGCATTCCTATATCGGCGAGTTGAAAGCGGTGGCCGATGCGGTGCGCACCTCCAACATCGAAGGCTTCGGCCGCACCGCAGACAATCTCGACCGTGCGCTTGCCGATCTCGACGAAGCGACCCGCTTCCTGCAAAAGCTCACGGTCGAGGGTAAGGTCGACGCCGCGATGGCCGGCGCCACGCCTTATCTGCGCCTCATCTCGTTTGCCGCCGGCGGCGCCTATCTGGCGCAGGGCGGGCTCGCCGACCGCGACCGCATCCCGCTTTGCCGCTTCTTTGCCGAAAACCTGCTTGGCGAGACGCGCGCGCTGAAGGAGCGCGTCATCGACGGCGCCGAAAGCCTCGCTGCAGCCGGCAAGGCGCTGATCTCCGCCTGAATAGCCCGATACTCGAAGGAACCGATAGTGACCGACCATATCCTCGTCGAGCGCCAGGGCGCCGTGCAGATCATCCGCATCAACCGCCCGGACAAGAAGAACGCGCTGACGCGCGCCATGTATGCGAAGATGTCGACCGCGCTTGCCGAAGGCGATGCCGATCCGGCGGTCCGCGTGCATGTGTTCCTCGGCGTTCCGGGCGCCTTTTCCGCCGGCAACGACCTCGCCGATTTCCTGGTCATCGCCACTGGCGGCGAGGGCGGCAACGAGGTCTGGGATTTCCTGATGGCACTGGCCAAGTCCGAGAAGCCGATGGTATCGGGCGTCGACGGCATTGCGGTGGGCATCGGCACCACGCTCAACCTGCATTGCGACCTGACCTTCGCCACGCCGCGCACGCTGTTCCGCACGCCCTTCGTCGATCTCGGCCTTGTACCGGAGGCCGGCTCAAGCCTGATCGCGCCGCGGCTCCTCGGCCGGCAGGGCGCCTTCGCGCTGCTCGGCCTCGGCGAAGGCTTTTCGGCCGAGCGCGCCAAGGCGGCCGGTATGATCTACGACGTCGTCGCGGAAGACGTGCTGGAAAGCGCGGTGCTGGCCGCCGCCAACGACATCGCGGCCAAGCCGCCGCAGGCGCTGAAGATCGCGCGCGACCTGATGCGCGAGCCGCGCGAGGAATTGATCGCCCGCATCAAGGTCGAGAGCGAGCATTTCCGCGAGCGGCTGACATCCGAGGAGGCGCGCGCCGCGCTGACTGCCTTCATGACCCGCAAGAAGGGATAGGCGCGAAGCCCATCCGGAAAGGGGCGCCCTCTGTGGCGGACGCCCGCGGACTTGTCACGTTAGCTTCTTGGCCGCCTGTTCGTCCAGCGCCTTGCCGAAAGCCTCTGCTGTCCAGCCGGCCTCGAGCGCGCGGTGGAGCAGCGCTTGCTGCGTTTCCGGCGCCAGCCCACCGATCGGCGGATCGCGATCGAGATTGGTCGGGAAGGAATAGCCCTCCGCCGTCGAGGCGATCGCGTTGGCGGCCGCTGCCTTCGAGATCGCGCCTGCTGCCAGCATCGTCTGGATCGCGGGATAGAGCGCGCGGCTCATCCTGGTGCGGTCCACGCTCTCCATCGCGCGGCCGTAACCCGAAGACACCTGCAGCAGATTGGCCATGCGCCGGATGTCGGCGGAGCGGTTGTTGCCGGCGGCATGGAGCAGCGCCGGGTTGAAGAAAGCGGCATCGCCCTTTTCCAACGCAAGCTGCACGTGATGCTCGGCGAAATACGCCTTGAACTCCGGCAGGCCGGTGGCGAGATATCCGGGCAGATAGGCCTGCGAGTAGGGGAGGTAGAGCGTTGGGCCGCTCTCCAGCGGCATATCGCAATGGGCGACGGCCCCCTGCAGCGTCAGCACCGGCGAGATGGAGTGCACATGCACCGGATAGCGCTCGATCACTTCGGGGGTTTGGAAGCCCAGATGATAGTCGCGATGCGCCGATTGCGCGGCGCCTCCGGGATTAACGCAGTTGATCTGCGAGGTCATCTGATAGGCCGGCCCGAGCCAGGCTTCCGAGATCAATGCGATGATGTCGTTGCCGTAATAGGCGGCGAAGGCTTGCGGATCGCGCAGGCAGAATTTCTCCAGCGCATTCCAGATGCGATCATTGGCGCCCGGCTTGGCGAAATGGTCGCCGCCGCCGGTCCCGATGGCGTGCTGCTCGGCGATCATCTCGTTGAAGAGCCTGGTCGCCCTATCGATCGGCGCCGTGTCGGCGAACGCTTTCTTGAAGGCCACGACGCCAGGCCCGCTGGTCATCGCCTCGACCCACTCCGCCAGCAGCGCCTTGCGTGTCTCGGGCTTGGCCGCCGCCTTGCGGACAGCATCGCCGTCATAGACGAGCACGTTCTTTTCGACGCCGGCGGCGAAGGGGTAGTCGGCGAGGTTGGTCGCTTGCTCGACGATCGCCCGGAAGCCTTCGATGTCGCACTGGTCCTTGGTCAGCCAGACCCGTTCGGACCTGACCTTGGCTGGGTTGTCGGCCTTCATGACGCATCCTCCTGTTGCGATCCCGGTTGTCGTTGCTGTATACCGCAATCTGCGGCGCCGGTTGCCTCCAAAACACCTCAAAAACACCTCAGAAGATGTCTCGCCCCTTTCTCGTCAAGGATATCGCTCTCCAGGCCGGGCTCAGCCTGGCGACGGTCGACCGCGTCCTCAACGAGAGGCCGGGCGTGCGCGAGCACACCGTACGGCGGGTCAGGCAGGCTATCGGCGAGCTTGAAAAGCAGCGCGCCCAGATCGGCCTTTCCGGCCGCAAGCTTGTCCTGGACGTCGTCATGGAAGCGCCGTCGCGCTTCAGCGAGGCGGTGCGCCAGGGGCTCGAGCAGGCGATGCCGTCGCTGCAGCCGGTGATCTTTCGCGCCCGCTACCATGTCGCCGAGACGCGCGGCGTCGGCGACACGGTCGCCATCATCGAGACCTTGCGGCGGCGCGGCAGCAACGGCGTGTTCCTCAAGGCGCCCGATGTCGCGGAGGTCAGGAGCGCGACGGCCGGGCTCGTCGCCGCCGGCATCCCCGTCGTCACGCTGGTGACGGATCTTCCCGACACCGGGCGACAGGCCTATGTCGGCATGGACAATCGGGCGGCCGGCGAGACCGCGGCCTATCTTCTCGGCGAGTGGCTTGGCGGCGGACCGGCGCGCATCCTCGTCACCATCAGCAGCAACCGGTTTCGCGGCGAGGAGGAGCGCGAGATAGGCTTCCGGCAAGCGCTTCGCGAGCGCTATCCGGCGCTCGGCATCGTCGAGGTCAGCGAGGGCCATGGCCTCGACCGCAACACCGGCATGCTCGCGCTCGCGGCCTTGCGGGCTAACGCCGACATTGCCGGCGTCTATTCGATCGGCGGCGGCAACCGTGCCATCGTCGAAGCCTTCGCCGCGCTCGGCCGCACGTGCCGCGCCTTTGTCGGGCATGACCTCGACGCCGACAATCTCGCGCTCCTACGCGCCGGACGTGTCAGCGCCGTGCTGCATCACGATCTCGGCCACGACATGCGAAACGCCTGCCTGCATGTCATGCGCGCGCATGGTTTGCTGCCGAAATCGCCGGTCTCGGGCATGGCCAACATCCAGATCATCACGCCCTTCAATGTGCCGCAGGCGGCTGGCAACACATAGGGGCAATGCCACAGTGCTTCAGGGATAAAGCCTGACCTTGTCCCAACCGCCTTGCGCGTTGCGCGAAAAGACGACCCGGTCATGCAGGCGGAACGGGCGGTCGTGCCAGAACTCGATCGTTTGCGGCATGATGCGGAAGCCCGACCAGTGCTTCGGCCGCGGAATCTCGCCGATGGCGTAGCGCGTCGTGTATTCGGCCACCGCCTTCTCCAGCGCGAAGCGGCCCTCCAGCGGCCGCGACTGTTTCGAGGCCCAGGCGCCGATGCGGCTGCCGCGCGGCCTGGTCGCATAATAGGCGTCGGCCTCGGCGTCGCTGACGATCTCCACCGGCCCCCGCACCCGCACCTGGCGGCGCAACGATTTCCAGTGGAAGCACATCGCCGCCTTCATGCTGCCAAGAATCTCGCGGCCCTTGGCGCTCTCGAAATTCGTGTAGAAGACAAACCCCTTTTCGTCGAACCCCTTGAGCAGCACCATCCGCACATCCGGCATGCCGTCGGCATCGACGGTTGCCAGGGCGACGCCGTTGGCGTCGTTGATCTCGCTTTTGGTTGCGTCCTCCAGCCATGCGGCAAAGAGCCGGAACGGCTCCGCAGCCTCTGTGAAGTCACTGCTTGTTAACTCGGTTTCGTTCATAGTTTTCCAAATTTTTAATATTGCGGGAGGAGTTCGCCGATTGTCGCGTATCGCGCAAGCTTTTGACAGCGGGCAATGGAGCGTTATCGCTTCGGCCAGTGCCAAGGCTGCGCTGTTGACGTTGGCGCTTCCTCTTGCCGCCTGCGGCGCCGGCGGGTTCAGCCTGGAAAAGGCGGAGGTCGATCGCTCGATCATCACCTCCAGCGCGCCGTCCTCGCCCGCGGCTCCTGCGGCGGCCGACAAGGACTCCGACCAGACCACCATCGGCAACGCCGTTTCCTCCGCCGACATCAAGGAACTGGGCGGCCAGTCCGTGCCATGGGCCAATGCCGACACCGGCTCGCGCGGCGCAATAACCGGATTGGTGGAACTGAAGGATGGCGGCCTGACCTGTCGCCGTTTCAGCGCCACGCGCGAGAGCTTCGACGGCGTTGCCCTCTACAAGGGCGAGCTGTGCCTGGCCGGCGCCGGCGGCTGGCGCATGCAGGAATTCAAGGCGCTCTGATTTCGGGCACTCTGATTTTCGGGCGCCAATTCCCCTTGCGCCACTGGAATTTCTTCCTATGCGAGCGCATATAGGGGGCGACCCGTGAATTCAATCTCTCTTGCAGGCAGGAAGCATGCGCGACCCCTATGAGGTGCTGGGCGTTGCCAAGAACGCATCGGCCAAGGACATAAAATCGGCTTACCGCAAGCTCGCCAAGAAGCATCATCCGGACCAGAATCCGAATGATCCCAAGGCGAAGGACCGTTTTGCGGCCGCCAACCAGGCTTACGAGATCGTCGGCGACGAGAACACGCGCGCCGCCTACGATCGCGGCGAGATCGACGCCGACGGCAAGCCGAAATTCCAGGGTTTTGAAGGCGCGGCCGGCGGCGACCCGTTCGCCGGTTTCCGCCGTCAGCAGGGCCCGGGCGGCGCGCATTTCGAATTCCGCACCGGGCGCCCGGGCGGCGATCCGTTCGACGGCAACAGCGACATCTTCAGCCAGATATTCGGCGATGCCTTTTCCGGCGCCCGCGGCGCCGGCCGGGGCGATCGCCGCCAGCCGGTCCAGGCGGCCGACCTCAACGTCACCATGGACATCAGCATCGAGGAGGCAGCCAGCGCCGATAAGGTGACGGCGATGTTTCCGGACGGCCGCAAGGTGGCGGTCAAGCTGCCGGCCTATGTCGAGGACGGCCAGACGATTCGTCTGAAGGGCCAGGGCGAGCAGGGCCCGGGCCAGCCGGGCGACGCGCTGGTCAAGATCCACATCCGCCGCCACGCCCGCTACCGCATCGAAGGGCGCGACCTGCATGTCGATCTGCCTGTCGATCTGGCCGACGCCGTGCTCGGCGCCAAGGTGGCGGTCGAGACGCCGACCGGCAAGCTCGCGGTCAACGTTCCGGCATGGTCGAGTTCCGACAAGGTGCTGCGCCTCAAGGGCAGGGGCCTGCCGGAAAAGGCGGGCGGCCATGGCGATCTTTATGCCCATGTGCGGCTGATGCTGCCGGAAGGCGGCGATGCCGAGCTTGAGGCCCTTATGCGCCGTCAAAAAGGCTGATCGGCGGAATTTTGTTCCTGTTGCAGTGTCTTTTGGGCGCTTGAAGGGGCCTTGTGCCTGTGCGATAGGGCTCTCCACAAAGCAGATATTCTTGCGGAGAGCTTGCACATGGCAGGTGGACAGGGCCTGATGGCCGGTAAGCGGGGCCTTATCCTGGGCGTCGCCAACAATCGGTCGATCGCTTTCGGCATCGCCAAGGCGTGCGTCGATCATGGCGCCGAGATTGCGCTGACCTATCAGGGCGAGGCCTTCAAGAAGCGCGTCGAGCCGCTGGCGGCCGAGCTCAACGCGCATGTCGCGGGCCATTGCGACGTGACCGACCCGGAAAGCCTCGACGCCGTCTTTGCCGACATCGCCGGGCATTGGGGCAAGCTCGATTTTCTCGTCCACGCGATTGCTTTCTCGGACAAGGACGAGCTGACCGGCCGCTACGTCGAGACGACGCGCGACAATTTCCTGCGCACCATGGACATTTCGGTCTATTCCTTCACCACCATCGCCAAGCGCGCCGAGCCGCTGATGACCGATGGCGGCTCGCTTTTGACGCTGACTTATTACGGCGCCGAGAAGGTAATGCCGCATTACAACGTCATGGGCGTCGCCAAGGCGGCGCTCGAAGCGAGCGTGCGCTATCTCGCCGTCGACCTCGGCGCCAAGAAGATCCGCGTCAACGCGATCTCGGCCGGTCCGATCAAGACGCTGGCCGCCTCCGGCATCGGCGACTTCCGCTATATCCTGAAGTGGAACGAGTACAATTCGCCGCTCAAGCAGACGGTGACGCAGGAAGAGGTCGGCGATTCCGGCGTCTACTTCCTGTCGGATCTGTCGCGCGGCGTGACCGGCGAGGTCCATCATGTCGATTCCGGCTACCATGTCGTCGGCATGAAGGCGGTCGACGCGCCGGATATCTCGACCGTCAAGGACTGATCGCCTCCGCTTATCATCCGTCCAGGCCCTGGCCCGACCTACGGAAGACCTGATGTACCCGCTCGTCTACATCGCGCGCCACGGCCAGACCGAGTGGAATGCCGAGCACCGCCTGCAGGGCCAGGCCGACACCGACATCAACGACTTTGGCCGCGAGCAGGCGAGGCTCAACGGCCAGCGGCTGGCGGAGCTCGTCAGAAATCCTGCGGATTTCGACTTCGTCGCCAGCCCGATGCGGCGCACCCGCGAGACGATGGAGCTGATGCGCGAAGCGATGGGGCTCGATCCTTCCGCCTACCGCACCGATGCGCGCCTGGTGGAGATAAGCTTCGGCGACTGGCAGGGTTTTACCTTCGCCGAGCTCGAGGAACGCGCCCCCGGTTCAACCGACGGCCGCCGCCACGCCAAGTGGGATTTCCAGCCGCCAGGCGAGGGCGCGGAAAGCTACGAGATGCTGCTCGACCGGATCAAGCCGTGGCTCGACGCGCTGCGTCAGCCGACCGTCTGCGTCACCCATGGCGGCGTCATCCGCTGCTTCTTCCGCTTCGTCGCCGGCCTTTCCAAGCAAGAAGCCGCCGGTCTCGACGTCCCGCAGGACCGCCTGCTGCGACTGGAAGGCCGCAGTTTGGAGTGGTTGTGAGGAAGACGCCTCTGCTTCGTCATTCTAGGGCGAAGCAGGAGCGAAGCTCCGTCGCGGAGACCCTGGAATCCATGCCGCGACCTAGGTCAAATGGTAAAAACGGTGCAGAAGAGAACTCGTTCTGCACCGTTGCAAAGCGTCGACGTAACGGAATGGATTCTAGGGTCTGCGCGCGTCGCTACGCTCCTTGCTTCGCCCTAGAATGACGAAACACGGACGCTTCAGCCTCCAACTCGAAAGCTAATTCTGGTCGCTGTCGGGCAACTGCATGTCCGTCACGACATTCTCGCCATTGGTCACGTCATAGGCGATGACGATGTCCATGCCGGGCTTCAGCGAGTCGATATCGGTCTCGGCGTTGAGCTTGTAGGCCTTGCCGTCGTCAAGCGTCAGTGTCAGCGTGTCCTTGTCGACCTTCTTGATCAGGCCTTCGGTCTGGCCGGCGAACGCGGCGGCGGTGGAAATCAGCAACATGGCGCAGGCGGCGCCAATCAGGGTACGCATCGTCGTCCTCTTTGGTCATTGCGCCGGCTGGTCAGCGGCGGATCCTCAACGGCGGATGGGAAGAGAGCAGAAACCAACCGAATGTGTCAAAACTAAATCCGCCAGATCACAGTTTGATGCAGCCGTTTGACCACTGTGGAAAACGCCAATAGAAGGCAAGCCGGCAGCGCCGCGCGTGCTTTTGGATGCGCAGGGGATGCTGCACCACTTCAGGTTGCCGGCTCCGCCGCCGGGCAGGGCGTTTTCCATGTCACACAACACATTCGGCCATCTCTTCCGCGTCACCACCTGGGGTGAAAGCCACGGCGCCGCGCTCGGCTGCGTTGTCGATGGCTGCCCGCCCGGCATTCGCTTCAAGCGCGAGGATATCCAGGCCGAGCTCGACCGCCGCCGCCCTGGACAGTCGCGCTTCGTCACCCAGCGCCGCGAGCCGGACGAGGTCAAGATCCTGTCCGGCTTCATCCTCGACGAGGACGGCGAGACGATGATCACCACCGGCACGCCGGTTTCGATGCTTATCGAGAATGTCGACCAGCGTTCCAAGGACTATGGCGAGATCGCCCGCCAGTACCGGCCGGGCCATGCCGACTACACCTACGACGTCAAATACGGTCTGCGGGATCACCGCGGCGGCGGCCGTTCCTCGGCGCGCGAGACGGCGGCCAGAGTGGCGGCGGGCGCCTTGGCGCGCAGGATAGTTCCCGGCATGACGGTGCGCGGCGCGCTGGTCTCGATGGGCGAGAAATCGATCGACCGCGCCAACTGGAACTGGAATTTCGTCGGCGATGCCGAAAACCCCTTCTTCACACCCGATCCTGCTTCGGTGCCTGTCTTCACCCGGTATCTCGACGGCATCCGCAAGGCCGGCTCCTCGGTCGGCGCGGTGATCGAGATCGTCGCCGATGGCGTGCCGCCGGGCCTCGGCGCGCCGATCTACGCCAAGCTCGACCAGGACATCGCGTCGGGCCTGATGTCGATCAACGCCGTCAAGGGCGTCGAGATCGGCAACGGCTTCGAGGCGGCCCGCATCACCGGCGAACAGAACGCCGACGAGATGCGCATGGGCAATGACGGCAAGCCGGTGTTTTTGTCCAACAATGCCGGCGGCATCCTGGGCGGCATTTCGACCGGACAGGCGATCGTCGCCCGCTTCGCCGTCAAGCCGACCTCGTCGATCCTGACCCCGCGCCAGTCGATCGACAAGGACGGCAAGGATGTCGAGGTGATGACCAAGGGCCGCCACGACCCTTGCGTCGGCATCCGCGCCGTGCCGATCGGCGAGGCCATGGTTGCCTGCGCGGTCGCCGATCATTATCTGCGGCACAGAGGACAGACAGGGAAGGCAGTAGGCAGTAGGGATTAGGCAGTAGACCGCCCGACACAGCCGTTTTCTTTCTTCTACTGCCTACTGCCTACTGCCTACTGCCTAATTCCTGCGAGCGAAGCGAGCGCCAATGCCATACGACCAGAAGAAGATCGTCGAAGCGATCCGCGCCTTCGAGCGCGGCGAGATCGTCGTCGTCATGGACGATGACGGGCGCGAGAACGAGGGCGATCTGATCGTCGCCGCCGTCCACTGCACGCCGGAGAAGATGGCCTTCATCGTCCGCAACACCTCCGGCATTGTCTGCACGCCGATGCTGCGTGACGATGCCAGGCGGCTGAACCTCGCGCCGATGGTGGCGGACAATGACTCCGCCCACACCACCGCATTCACGGTCAGCGTCGATTTCAAGCACGGCACCACGACCGGCATTTCCGCCGACGACCGCACGCTCACCGTACGCAACCTTGCCAACGGCAATGTCGGCCCGTCCGATTTCGTGCGTCCCGGCCACATCTTCCCGCTGATCGCGCGCGAAGGCGGTGTCTTGATGCGCTCCGGCCACACCGAGGCCGCGGTCGACCTCTGCAAGCTTGCCGGCCTGCCCCTGGTCGGTGTCATCTCCGAACTGGTCAACGACGACGGCACGGTCAAGCGCGGCCCTGAAGTGCAGGCCTTCGCGGAACAGCATGGCCTGAAGCAGGTCTCGGTCGCAGACCTCATCGCCTACCGCCAGCGCAAGGAAACGCTGGTCGAGCGCGTCGCCTGCTCCGACATCGACACGCCCGGCGGCAAGGCGCAGGTCTTCACCTACACGCTGCCCTGGGATTCCATGCACCATGTCGCGGTCGTCTTCGGCGATATTCGTGACGGCGAGGACGTGCCGGTGCGCCTGCATTCGGAAGATGTCGTCACCGACGTCTTCGGCACCAGCCATCGCCTCGACGGCATCATGAAGGCGATGGGCGAGCGCAGGCGCGGCGTCATCGTCTATCTGCGTGAAGGCTCGGTCGGCGTCGCCCACCAGGAGCGCAAGCGCCCTGTGAGTGGCGAGCGCGAAGATCATGAAGAAGCGCGCCGCCGCGAGAACGAATGGCGCGAGATCGGCCTCGGCGCCCAGATCCTCAAGGACCTCGGCATCTCCTCGATCAACCTGATCGCCTCGCGCGAGCGCCACTATGTCGGCCTCGAAGGCTTTGGCATCCACATCGCCAAGACCGAGATTCTTTAGGCTGCCGGGGCGCCGAAGGTCCTGGCGGCAGCCCCGCCGGCGTTGCTGATTGACCAGAGCCTCCGCGACGGAGGCGATTGGCCGGAGCCTCCGCGACGTCGTCATCCACGGGCGAAGCAAGGAGCGAAGCGACGCGCGCAGACCCGAGGATCCATTCCGTGACTTCGACGCGTCGCAACGGTCCAGAATTCTGCTCCGTAGCGTTCTACGATCAAGGACACGGAATGGCTCCTCGGGTCTGCGCTCCGCTTCGCGTCGCTCCGCCCGTGGATGACGAAGTCGCGAGGGTCTCGGCCAATTCCGAACGCTGGCGAAACGAGTACCGGACGCTTCGTTCCGTCACTCCGCAGGCACCACCGCTTCGCCCCTGTCCGCGTCGCAATCACCCGTCGCCAGCCGGCACTGCCCGGCAAGCACGGTGGCCAGCGCGATCGCCCCGGCCGCCACCGACACCCAGAACCCGTTCTGCGGACCGAAATTGTCGACCATCCAGCCGGCGGCGAAGGAGCCCAGCGCCATGCCGATGCCGATGCCGGTGGTTACCCAGGTGACGCCTTCGGTGAGCATTGCCGGCGGCACATGGCGCTCGATCAGGCCGAAGGCTGTGATGAAGGTCGGCGAGATCGCGACGCCGCTGACGAAGACCGCCAGCGCCAGCGTCGGCACCGTGTCGGCGAAAAGCAATGGCAGGGTGGTGAGCGCGATCACCGTGACCGCGACCGCGAGTTGCCGCTGCAGCGGCGCCTTCAGGCTGAGCGCGCCGACGATGATGCCGAGCACGAAGGATCCAAGCGCATAGACGCCGATGACGGGGCTTGCAGCCTCGGGCTGACCGAGCGCCTTGGTGATGGCGACGGTGGTGACTTCCGTGGTGGCGAAGGTCGCGCCGACGAAGATCAGCGCGAAGGTGATGATCTGCACCGGCCGCAGGCGGATCGCCGAACCGGCCGCGCCATGTTCCGCCGGACGTACCGGCGGCTCGGACGAGCGCTGCAGCAGGAATGCCGCCGAACCGAGCGCGAGCAGCAACGTGCTGACCACCATGCCGGCTTCGGGAAACAGAGCCGCGCTCAAGCCCACCGACAGCGAGGCTCCGGCGACATAGACCAATTCGTCCGCGGCCGATTCGAACGCGAAGGCGGTGCTCAACTCGGGACGATCGCGAAAAATCTCGGTCCAGCGAGCCCTGACCAGCGCCGGGATGTTGGGCATGGCGGCAGCAAGCAGCGCCGACCCGAACAGGGTCCAGGCCGGCCAGTGCTGGTTGGCCGCCACGATCAATGTCGTGAAGGCAAGCACCGAGACAAGCGTGGTCGGCAGGGCAATCGCGCTTTGGCCAAGCTGATCCACCCATCGCGAGATCTGCGGTGACAAAACAGCATTCACAAGGGCGTAGGTCGCGGAGACCGCCCCGGCCAGCCAATATTCGCCATGCGTCTGCGAGAGCATCGCCACGATGCCGATCGGCGCCATGGCGATCGGCAGCCGCGCGATGAAGGCGGCCGCGGCAAAGCCTTTCGTGCCGGGAGCCCGAAAGATGTCCGCATAGGGGTTTCGCATGATCCTGCTCCTCGACAAGGTTGCATACTAAAACTACATGCGCTGCGTATGAATGTGAGATAGTTCATACGCTGCGTATGTCAATTGGCATACGAGGCGTATGTTAGTAGGGCCAGAGCCATGCACAGACCGCGCAAGGAGATGATCGCCGAAACGCGCGCCAAGCTGATCGCGGCCGCCCGCCACGCCTTCGGCACGGTCGGCTACGCCGAGGCCTCGATGGACGATTTCACCGCGTCGGCCGGCCTGACGCGCGGCGCGCTCTACCATCATTTCGGCGACAAGAAGGGGCTGCTGCAGGCGGTGATCGCCGAGATCGACGGCGAAATGGCTGTACGGGTGAACGAGGTGGCTTCGAAGGCGCCGACCCGCTGGCAGCATTTCGTCGATGAATGCACCAGCTATATCGAAATGGCGCTGGAGCCGGAAATCCAGCGCATCATGTTCCGCGACGGCCCGGCGGTGCTCGGCGACCCGGCGCAGTGGCCGAATGCCAGCGCCTGTATCGCCTCGATGACCGACCATCTGACGAAGCTGCAGGACGAGGAGGTGGTCGTTCCAGAGCTTGATCCCGAGACGACCTCACGGCTGATCAATGGCGCCAGCAGCCAGGCCGCGCAGCGCATCGCCAATTCGAACGATCCCGAAGCGACGTCGAAGAAGGCGATCGCGGCGTTCAAGCAACTGCTCGAAGGCTTGCGCAAGAGGGTTTGACGGCACGCTTGGGTAACCAAGCCACCGGGTTGTGCACCGCTTTCCGACCGGCACAACCCCGCCGCGATTGACAATCAATAGGGCGAGCGCATCCTCCACCGCCAACTCTTACAGCGCCGCGCGTTCTTTGAACGCGCAAGGACGCTGTAAAAACTTTGATTCAGCGCATGGCCCTTCCCGAAATCGATTCCGATTTTCGGGATCATGCGCGGGGGTGTGGAGAGTCGGGGCATGTGGGACTTCAGCATCGCCAAGTCGGTGTCCATCATGATGCGGACATGGCCGTTCATCGTCTTTCGCATGATCGTCTATTTCGGCATCACGGTCGCCTACATCATGGCGACCGGCACGGGCGCCAGCGTCGGCTACGGCGTCGGTCACATCTCGACCGATCCGGACGGCCCGATGTCCTTCGCGCTCTGGGGCGGCGTGGTCGGCTTCGGCGTCGTGTCGATCGCCGTCTACTGGATCCGCGAATACATCCTCTACGTGCTGAAGGCGGGCCATATCGCCGTCATGGTGCATCTGATCGACGGCCACGATGTCCCTGACGGCCAGAACCAGATCGCCTATGCCAAGGAAGTGGTCACCCAGCGTTTCGCCGAGGCCAACATCCTTTTCGTCGTCGACCAACTGGTCAAGGGCGCCATCCGCGCCATCACCGGCCTGATCGGCGGCATAGCCGCCTTCCTGCCGATCCCGGGCCTGAGCGGCCTGGTCGGCTTCATCAACACCGTCATCCGTATCTCGCTGACCTATGTCGACGAGATCATCCTCGGCTACAACATCCGCATCAATTCGAACTCGCCCTTCGAGACGGCCAGGCAAGGTGTCGTCCTCTACGCCCAGAACGGCAAGCACATGGTCAAGAACGCCGTCTGGCTGGCGGCGATCATGTGGGGCGTGTCCTTCGTCATCTTCCTGTTGATGCTGGCGCCCGCGGCCGCGATCCTCTGGGTCATGCCGGGTCAGCTTGCCGGCTGGGCTTTCGTGCTGGCCATCGTCTTTGCCTGGGCCTTCAAGGCGGCCTTCATCGAGCCCTTCGCCATTGCATCGCTGATGCAGGTCTATTTCGAAGCCATCGAGGGCCAGGTGCCCAATCCCGAATGGGACCACCGGCTGGCCGAGGCCTCGTCCAAGTTCAGGGAACTGCGCGACAAGGCGCTGGGCTCCTTCGGCGGCGGCTCGCGCTGGGAGGCTCCAAAGACCGCAGCCTGAGGCAAGTCGAGAAACCGGACTTTACCGCCCGGGCCATCTTCATGAAAGCTTCGTCGCGCCAAGGCAGAATATTGGCGCCTCACAGACCAAACGTCATGATCTGCGCTTAGAATTGGCCATTTGGAGGAATTCGATGAGCGATGTCGACTACGCGCTGGGGCATGCAGAGGCGGAACTGCGACGTCTTGTCACTCAGGCGCGGTTGATCGATCCGATCACACGCCGCTTCTTGGAAGCAGCGGGGATCGCCAAAGGCATGCGCATCCTCGATATCGGCAGCGGGGCAGGCGATGTCGCGTTTCTTTGTGGCGAACTCGTTGGGCCGACCGGAGAAGTCGTGGGTACGGACCTTGCCCTGGTAGCTGTCGAGCAGGCGGAACTGCGCGCCAAGAATGCCGGGTCAGATAGAATCGCCTTCAGGCACGGCGACCCGGCCGAAATGAAATTCGACGAACCGTTTGATGCGATAGTTGGTCGTTACGTTCTCCAGTTCATGCCCGATCCGGCGCAATCGCTTCGCCGGATCGTCCGCCATTTGCGAACAGGTGGGATCGTTATATTCCATGAGCTTGACTGGGATGGAGCGCGTTCATCGCCTCCGTCGCCAACCTACGATCAGGTGTGCGGGTTGCTCAGCAGCACTATCGAGAGAGCGGGCGCGCAGGTGCGCCTTGGCGCGCGGCTCGCCCGCGTGTTTGAAGATGCTGGCTTGCCTGCGCCGACCCTGAGATTGGAGGCGGTCATTGCGTCCGGACGTCGAACCGTCGACGTTGTGCATCTTGTGACCGATCTTGTCGAGACACAATTGCCGACCATGGAAAGGCTCGGGATCGTGACAGCTTCGCAAATCGAGCCCTCGGTGCTCGCGGAGCGTATCCTTTCGGAGATAGGCAAAGACGGCACGTTGATGGGACGATCGGAAATAGGCGCTTGGACGGCAACGCCGGCGTGAACGCGCACGTGTCGCGATCACGGCAAATTTGGATCACCCGCGCGACATGATCTTCAACTTGCCATAATGCTCTATCGCCGATTTGAGCGGCGCCTCGCCGGCGCCGCGAAAAGTCTCGCTCATCACCAGTTCCGGCAGCGGCAGGCGCTTGCCCCAGCCATGCGCCTCGAGATCGGGCTTCGGCGCGAAGGCTGAGACGCGGCCGACGCAGAGATAGGCGATCGGCGTCACATGTTCCGGGATCGACAAGAGCTGCTTCAGCGCTTCCGTCTCGATGATGCTGACCCAGCCGACGCCGACACCCTCGGCCCGCGCCGCCAGCCAGAAATTCTGCACCGCGCAGACGGTGCTGTAGAGGTCCATCTCCGGATTGTGCCAGCGCCCGAGCGGCGAATCCTTCGACCGCTGCCGGTCGCAGGTGATGCACAGATTGAGCGCGCTTTCGCAGATGCCCTCGAGCTTAAGCTTGCGGTATAGCGCCTGCCGTTCCGCCTCGATCGCCGGCAGCTCCTGCTCGCGCGCGGCGAGGAACAGGTCGCGCACCTCCCGCCGCCTGCCTGGATCGCGGATGACGATGAAGTTCCACGGCTGCATATAGCCGACCGAGGGCGCATGATGCGCGGCGGTGATGAGCCGCGCCAACACGCTGTCATCGAGATCGTCGGGGACAAAATGGCTGCGCACGTCACGCCTGGTGAACATCGCCCGATAGACCGCGTCGCGCGCCAATTGGTCAAAGTCGTCGCCGCCCGCGGCGATCGCTGCTGCCGTCATCGCTTTTCCCCTTGCGACAAGCAGTTTCCCGCCTGACCAAGCGGAAAACCATGTCTGCCGGGCCGGTCTTCTGGCTCGGGATCCTCCCGCATCCGGCGCCTTCCCGTCATCGACAGTGGCTTTGCCGGCGCGGTCCCCCTCACAGCGTTGGGCACGCCACGGAGTTCAACCGTGTTCCCGATTCTCCCGCGTCGCGGGCACCAGGCAGCGAAGAACCTTACCGCGAAGCTTGCGCCGCGCCAATGGCGCCAGCGACACGGGCTGGCGCAATTTTCCCCAGCCATTCGGCTTTCAAACATGGTCATCCGCGCCGCCGGTGCCTAGATTAGGCGCCATGGCCACCCGTCTCTACACGCACCCGATCTTTCTGGAACACCTCACGCCGCCCGGCCATCCCGAGCGGCCCGACCGCCTGCGCGCCATCGAACGCGTGCTCGACGACGAGGCTTTTTCGGCGCTCGACCGCGTTAAGGCGCCTGAAGGCGACGAGAAAACGATCCTCTATGCGCATCCCGAGGATTTCGTCGAGCGCGTGCGCGCGGCGATCCCTGAGAGCGGCATCGTCTCGATCGACGCCGATACCAGCGCCAGCCCGAAAAGCTGGCAGGCCGTGGTGACGGCGATCGGCGGCGCCAACGCGGCAGTGGACGACGTCTTCGAGGGCCGTGCCGCCAACGTCTTCGTCGCTGCCCGTCCGCCGGGTCACCACGCCGAAAAGGCCACCGCGATGGGCTTCTGCCTGTTCAACACGGCCGCGATCGCCGCCCGCTACGCGCAGAAGAAGCATCAGGCCGAGCGCGTCGCCATCGTCGACTGGGACGTCCACCACGGCAACGGCACACAGGACATTTTTTGGGACGACCCGTCGGTTCTCTATTGCTCGACGCACCAGATGCCGCTTTATCCCGGTACCGGAGCGAAAAGCGAAACCGGCGCCGGCAACATCGTCAACGCGCCGCTCGCGCCGCAGACCGGCAGCGACCTGTTCCGCGACGCCTTCCTGTCGCGCGTGCTGCCCTCGATCGATGCGTTCGCGCCGGACTTGATCATCATTTCCGCCGGTTTCGACGCGCACCACCGCGATCCGCTCGCCGAGATCAACCTGACCGAGGACGATTTCGACTGGGCGACCGGGCAATTGATGGAGCGCGCCGGCCGCCACAGCTCCAACAGGCTCGTCAGCCTGCTTGAAGGCGGCTACGATCTGCAGGGACTGGCATTTTCAGTCGCCGCCCATGTCGGGCGGCTGATGAAGGGATAGGCTATGGCATTGGAAGGCAATGAGGACGTCAAGGCGATGAGCTTCGAACAGGCGCTCGACGCGCTGGAGAAGATCGTCGATGATCTTGAGCGCGGCGACGTCCCGCTCGACCAGTCGATCAAGATCTACGAGCGCGGCGAAGCGCTGAAGGCGCATTGCGACCGTCTGCTGAAAGCGGCCGAGGACAAGGTCGAGAAGATCAGGCTGTCGCGCGACGGCAAACCGGTTGGAACGGAGCCGCTCGACGCTGAGTAATTTGGACGACGGTGGGGCAAAGAAAGCAGGTAAGGAGTTCAAGCTATGTGCCGCAACATCAAGACCCTGGCCAATTTCGAGCCGCCGGCGACCAATGACGAAGTGCATGACGCAGCGCTGCAATTCGTGCGCAAACTGAGCGGCTCGACCAAGCCCTCCAAGCGCAACGAACATGCCTTCCACCATGCCGTCGAGGCGATCACAGCTGTCGCGCGCGAATTGATCGATTCGCTCGAAACCAACCAGGAACCGCGCAATCGCGAGGAAGAGGCGGCCAAGGCGAAGGCCAGGTCGGCGCTGCGTTTCGCCTGAGGATCCGATATGAGCTTTTTTCCGGGAAACGATCCTGAACCGGGCGATGCCTTCGCCTGCGACCAGATCGAGCTGATGGTCGTCCCCAACGCCAAGGACATTGGCGGCTTCGAGGTGCGCCGCGCCCTGCCGACGGCGAAGCGCCGTCTGGTCGGGCCGTTCATCTTCTTCGACCGCATGGGACCGGCGATCCTGCGCGCCGGCCATGCGCTCGACGTGCGCCCGCATCCGCATATCGGGCTGTCCACCGTCACCTACCTGTTCGACGGCAAGATCAGGCATCGCGACTCGCTCGGCACTGAAATGGTGATCGCGCCGGGCGACGTGAATTTGATGACCGCCGGGCGCGGCATCGTCCATTCCGAGCGCACGCCGGAGGAGTTGCGCGGCGCGCCGATGTCGGTCTCCGGCCTGCAGACCTGGCTGGCGCTGCCCGACGGCAAGGAGGAAATTGCCCCGGTGTTCGCGAACACATCGGTGGCCCGCTTGCCGCAGATCGATGCCGAGGGCGTCAGCGGCCGCGTCGTCGCCGGCGAATTCTCAGGCCTGCGCTCGCCCGTGGCGACCGCTTCGGACA
The DNA here is from genome assembly GCF_006439595.1 of Mesorhizobium sp. B3-1-9. Lineage (NCBI taxonomy): Bacteria > Pseudomonadati > Pseudomonadota > Alphaproteobacteria > Hyphomicrobiales > Phyllobacteriaceae > Mesorhizobium > Mesorhizobium sp. B3-1-9. The sequence goes on along the minus strand of NZ_VFTJ01000007.1, from coordinate 177,810 downwards.
CGCTTTACGCCGATCTCAGGCTGGCGGCGGGCGCGAGCGTGAAGATCCCGGCCGATGCCGAGGAGCGCGCCATCTACACGCTGGAAGGCGACGTCTCGATCGCCGGCGATATTTTCCCGGCCGAGCGGCTCCTGGTGTTCAAGCCGGGCGAGGAGATCGTCGTTTCCTCCGAGCGCGGCGCGCATTTCATGCTGTTCGGCGGGGCTTCGCTGGGCTCCAAGCGCTACATCTGGTGGAATTTCGTGTCGTCCTCCAAGGAACGCATCGAGCAAGCCAAGCAGGAATGGAAGACAGGTCGCTTCGATATCGTTCCCGGCGATGAAGAAGAGTTCATCCCGCTGCCGGAGAATTAGGGTCCGCTTGCGCGTCACTGGCGCGCATTTACATTCGTCCGCCGGCGGCCTATTCCGCGCATGATTATGGCGCAATCTGCTGATAGCGCCGTGTTCGATCGATAAGGCAGGACGCGCCCGAGTGAAGCCAGACACGCCGCTGCTCGACAAGGTCCGCATTCCGGCGGATTTGCGGACGCTCGATGAGGGCGCGCTGCCGCAATTTGCCGCGGAACTGCGCGCCGAGCTCATCGACGCCGTGTCGCAGACCGGCGGCCATCTCGGCGCCGGGCTCGGCGTCGTCGAACTGACGGTCGCCCTGCATTATGTCTTCGACACCCCGGACGACCGGCTGATCTGGGACGTCGGCCATCAGGCCTATCCGCACAAGATCCTGACCGGCCGCCGCGACCGCATCCGCACGCTGCGCCAGGAGGGCGGCCTCTCCGGTTTCACCCGGCGCGCCGAGAGCGAATACGACCCGTTCGGCGCGGCGCATTCGTCGACCTCGATCTCGGCCGGCCTCGGCATGGCCATGGCGCGCGACCTGTCGGGCGGCCGCAACAATGTGATTTCCGTCATCGGCGACGGCTCGATGTCGGCCGGCATGGCCTTCGAGGCGCTGAACAATGCCGGCGCGCTCGACGCCCGGCTGATCGTCATCCTCAACGACAACGACATGTCGATCGCGCCGCCGACCGGCGCCATGAGCGCCTATCTGGCCAGGCTCGCCTCCGGCAAGGCCTATCTCGGCCTGCGCGATTTCGGCAAGAAGCTAACATCCTATCTCGGCAAGCGCGCCGACCGCGCCATCACCCGGGCGGTCGAGCATGCGCGCGGTTACGTCACCGGCGGCACCCTGTTCGAGGAACTCGGCTTCTATCACATCGGCCCCATCGACGGGCACAATCTCGAACATCTGATCCCGGTGCTGAAGAACGTGCGCGACAACGGCAAAGGCCCGGTTCTGGTCCATGTCGTGACCCAGAAGGGCAAGGGCTACGCGCCGGCGGAGGCCGCGGCCGACAAATATCACGGCGTCAACAAGTTCGACGTCATCACCGGCGCGCAGGCCAAGGCGCCGGCCAACGCCCCCGCCTACACCAAGGTGTTCGCCGAAAGCCTGATCCAGGAGGCACGTGAGGACGACCGTATCGTCGCCATCACCGCCGCCATGCCGAGCGGCACCGGCCTCGACCTGTTCGGCGAGATATTTCCGCTGCGGACCTTCGATGTCGGCATCGCCGAGCAGCATGCGGTAACCTTCGCCGCCGGGCTGGCCACCGAAGGCTACAAGCCCTTCGCCGCCATCTATTCCACCTTCCTGCAGCGCGCCTACGACCAGGTCGTCCACGACGTTGCGATCCAGAAATTGCCGGTGCGCTTTCCCATCGACCGCGCCGGTTTCGTCGGCGCCGACGGCGCCACCCATTGCGGCGCTTTCGACACCACCTTCCTCGCTACGCTGCCGGGCTTCGTCGTCATGGCCGCCGCGGACGAGGCGGAACTACGCCATATGGTGCGCACCGCGGCTGCCTATGATGAGGGCCCGATCGCCTTCCGCTATCCGCGCGGCAACGGCGTCGGCGTCGACATGCCGGAGCGCGGCTCGCTGCTCGAAATCGGCAAGGGTCGTATTCTCAAGGAAGGGATCAAGGTCGCCCTGCTTTCCTTCGGCACGCGGCTGCAGGATTGCCTTCTGGCCGCCGAGGAACTCGGCGCGGCGGGCCTGTCCACCACCGTCGCCGACGCCCGCTTCGCCAAGCCGCTGGACAAAGATCTCATCCGCCGCCTCGCCCGCTCGCACGAAGTGCTGGTGACCGTGGAGGAGGGCGCGATTGGCGGTTTCGCCAGCCAGGTGCTGCATTTCCTCGCCCACGAAGGCCTGCTGGAAAGCGGCCTCAAGGTGCGCCCGCTGGTACTGCCGGACGCGTTCACCGACCACGCGAAACCCGAAAAGATGTATGCCGATGCCGGCCTGGATTCGGTGGGTATCGTGCGCACGGTCTTCGCGACGCTCGGCCGTGGCGTTCAGGCGCAGCGTGCCTGAATCAGGACTTCAAGACCTGAATCGTTTTGCCGGCTTCCGGATGTAACTATCTGTTAACGCTCCCGTTTGGCGGTTCGCTTACCCTGTCTCTTGGCCGATTTTCAACGGCGCCCTGCTAGAAGCTCGAGCCAGGCAGGGAGACAACAGAAATGAAAACGCTTCTGTGCGGCGTGGCCCTTTTGGCTGCCATGGCTGCGCCGGCGACAGCCGAAACGCGTTACGACCGCAACCTTGAAAAGGCGGTGCTGGATATTGTCGCCGGCAAGATGGGCAACATCCGCGGCGCCTTCTCCTACAGGCAGGTTCCTCAACTCGTCATGGTGCCGGAAGCGACGACGCCGGCTGTGCCGGCGCCGGTCGAGCCGCCCCGCAGGGAAGCCTCCGGCAATGATGGCCTGACGCCGGCCGTCGAGCGCCGGGTTTCGCGAACCGTATTTTAGAACCACATATCGCGCACGCAGCGGCCGTCGCGCGGCAGGTCGTCATACGTATCGAGGCCGTCGAAATGGTCGATCGGCAGGTCGGCGACGTCCTCGGGCGGCGCCAGTCTGACATTGACGGCGATGCGCGTGCGGCCGCTCTTGCCGGAACGCAAGCCGCGCCAGGCGACGACGCAGGCGCAGGTCGGGCAGAACAGGATCTCCAGCGAGGGTTCGGCCACCCCGGCGCGCGTATAGGATTTCAGCGGCCCGGCAACGCGAATGCACTCGTCGACATAGTCATAGGCCCAGAGCGTGCCGTAGCGGCGGCAAAGCGTGCAGTTGCAGGCGGTGATTCCGCCGGGATCGCCTTCCAGCGTCCAATGGACCGCGCCGCAATGACAGGTACCCTTCAGCATCGCCACCTCCACCGACTGACGAACGGCCCGTTCCTGTCCGCATTCTGCAGCCTGTCGCCCGATATTCAAACCCATTGCGTTCGCGCCCGGCTTTCGCCAATGAAGGCCGATGAGTTCCCCTTTGCCAGCCAGCCAACGCCAGCGGCTCGACGAATTGCTCGTTGGGCGCGGCCTGTTCGCCAGCCGCTCGCGTGCCCGCGACGCGATCGAGCGCGGCACGGTAACGGTCGACGGCATCGTTGCCCGCAAGCCCGGCCAGGCTGTCGCGCTGGACTGCCTGGTCGCCATCGACGATCCGGCGCACGCCTATGTGTCGCGCGCGGCATTGAAGCTGATCGCCGGCCTCGATCGTTTCGGCCTCGATCCTTCCGGCAGCGAGGCGCTCGATGTCGGCGCCTCGACCGGCGGCTTCACCCAGGTGCTGCTCGAGCGCGGCGTGGCGCATGTCACGGCGATCGATGTCGGCCACGGCCAAATGCATCCCGACATTGCCGGTAACCCGCGTGTGACGGTGATCGAGGGGCTGAACGCCCGCGACCTGACGGCGGCCGATCTCGGCGGCCGCGCTCCCGCTTTCCTGGTCTGCGACGTCAGCTTCATCTCGCTGAAGCTGGCGCTGCCGCCGGCGCTGCAATTGGCGGGCGAGGGCGCCAGGGCAATTCTTCTGGTCAAGCCGCAATTCGAGGCCGGGCGCGAGGCCATCGGCAAGGGCGGCCTGCTCAGGCAGCCAGAAGACGCTGAGCGCATTGCTGTCAGCCTGGCTGATTGGCTTGCCGGCATTCCCGGCTGGCGGGTGCTCGGGCTGCACCCGTCGCCGATCGAAGGCGGCGACGGCAACCGCGAGTTCCTGCTCGCCGCCATAAAGGATGCGGGGTCGCGATGAGCACACGCTTCACCATCGCCAGGCTGGGCTCGCAAGGCGACGGCATCGCCAACGCCGAGGGCGGGGAGGTCTTCATCCCCTTCACGCTGCCAGGCGAAACCGTCACGGCCGCGCGCCAGAGGGATCGCGCTACGTTGATGTCGGTGCTGGAAGCCTCGCCGTTCAGGATCGATCCCGCCTGCCGTCATTTCACCGAATGCGGCGGCTGCGCGCTGCAGCATTTCGAAGCCGAAGCCTACCGGCAATGGAAGCGCGAGAAGGTCGTGCAGGCGCTGAAGGCCAAGGGCATAGCTTGCGAGATCGCTGCGCTGGTGCCGTGCGCGCCGCACACCCGCCGCCGCGTCACCTTCAGTGCCAGGCGCACCGATGCCGGCATGCTGCTTGGCTTCGTGCGCGCGCTGTCCTCCGAGATCATCCCGATCGAGGAATGCCCGATCTCGCTGCCGGCGATTGTTTCGGCGCTCGATAAATTGCGTGCTCTGGCCGGATTGGTCTGCGCCACGCCGAAGGCGTTCCATATGACGGTGACCGTCACGGCTTCGGGCCTCGACATTGCCGTCCATGATCCCGGCAAGCTCGGCGACCACCAGCGCCGCATCGCGTCGAATTTCGTCATGGCCGAGGGCCTGGCGCGGCTTTCCGTCGACGGCGAGATCGTCGTCGAACCGAAGAAGCCGGTGGTGCAGTTCGGATCCGTCGCTGTCGCCCTGCCGCCCGGCGCCTTCCTGCAGGCGACGGAAGCCGCCGAGCAGGCGCTGGCGGACCTTGTCGGCCAGCACCTGTCGCGCGCCAGGAAAGTCGCGGACCTGTTTGCCGGCTGCGGTAGCTTCGCGCTGCGGCTTGGCGTGAAGTCGGAGGTCCATGCGGTCGAAGGCGATGCGCCGGCGCTCGCCGCACTCGACCGCGCCTTTCGTTTCGCCGGTGGCCTGAAGCGGGTGACCAGTGAACGCCGCGACCTTTTCCGCCGGCCGCTGACCTTCAAGGAGCTGAACGCTTTCGACGGAGTGGTCTTCGATCCGCCGCGCGCCGGCGCCGAGGACCAGTCGAAGCAGATCGCCCGTTCCGACGTGCCGCTGGTCGCCGCCGTCTCCTGCAATCCGGTGACGCTGGCGCGCGATCTGCGCATCCTGATCGATGGCGGCTATACGCTGAAGAGCGCCACGCCGATCGATCAGTTCCTGTGGTCGCCGCATGTCGAGGCCGTCGCGTTTTTGGAGAAGCCGAAGCGGCGGCGGTAGCTCGCGGCCGGAGGCTCGCGTGAAAATTGCGAAGCCTCTGTTCTTTCGACGAAATTGCGCCCTAAAGCGGCCTTTTTGCAGGGCCTTAATTCTGCTGTTAGGGAAACATTCCTGCCTCTCCGGCGTTATCGCGTTGGACGAATGGCGGACAAGGATGGCGGATAGCAATGCGCTCGCTTCGGAAAGTCATCGGTCTTGTCGTCGTTCTCATCGCGTTCGCCGTCGCGTCCACGCCGGACGCGCTCGCCCAACAGCAGAAACGTCTCGCATTCGTCATCGGCAACGCCGCCTATCCGTCGGATGCACTGGTCACCTCCGCGAATGACGCCGGTCTGATCGCGCAGACCCTGCAGGCAGCAGGTTTCGATGTGGTCGGCGCGCGCGATGTCGACCAGGAATCGCTGCGTGGCGCGCTGCGCGATTTCCTTGGAAAGGTTTCTGCCGCCGGTCCGGACGCAGCCGTTTTCGTATATCTCGCCGGCCGCGGCGTGCAGTTCGAGGGCGAGAACTATTTCTTGCCGGTCGACGCCCAGATTGCCAATCCGGCCGACGTGCCGCTGCAGGCCATGCGGCTCTCCGATATCACCAAGTCTCTGGCGGGACTGCCGGCGAAGGTCAATATCGTGGTCCTCGACGCGGCTCGGCCGAATGCCCTTCCGAAAATGAACCAGCCGCTGGCCAGCGGTCTCGCGCTGGTCGACCCCGACCCCAACATGCTGATTGCGTTCAACGCGGCGCCCGGAACGGTTGCGCCGGAAGGCAAGGGCCCATACGGGGCCTATGCCCAGGCGCTTGCCGAGATGATGCGCGACGGCGGCTTGTCGCTTGACGATGTTTTCGACCGCACGCGGCTACGCGTCAACGAGGTGACGCAAGGCGCCGAAGTTCCGTGGGACGCCTCGAAGATCAGCGCGCCCTTCGTCTTCTTCGAACGCGCTGCGGACGCGCCGCCGCCGAAGGTTTCCGAGGCCGAAGACCGGGCCAACCGGACCAGGCCGATCCGCGACTTCAATGCGCATGACGCCTATGTCGCGGCACTCGATCGAGATACCATGCGCGGCTACGAGGAATTCCTCGTCGCCTATCCGCATGATCCGATGGCCAAGCGTGTGCGCGCCATCATCGCGGCGCGGCGCGAGGCGATCATCTGGCGCGAAACATGGCTGCGGGATACGCCGGAGGCCTATTGGTCCTACCTCGAGCGCTATCCGCACGGGCTGCATGCCTGGGACGCGCGTCGCCGGCTGGAGCATTTTGACGCCGAGCTCGAGCCACCGACAAGCTTCACCGTCATCGTCTACGACGTGCCGCCGCCGCCGCCGGAGGAAATCATCTATGTCGACAGGCCGGTGCTCTATTTCGACGATCCCGATTTCGACTTCGAGCCGCCGCCGCCGATCGACGTGATATTCCTGCCGCCGCCGCCGCCGGATTTCGTCGTGCTGCCGCCGCCCCCGCCGCCGGTCGATGTTTACGTCCTGCCGACGCCGGTCTTCGTCCCCGTGCCGGTCTGGGTCAGGCCGCCGCGTGACATCGTGCCGCCGCCAAACGACATCATCTTCAACAACATTCACAACACGACCGTCATCAACAACATCAACAACACGACGATCAACAACGAGCCGGCCAATCAGGCCGGACAGCCGAGCGCCAATGCACCGAGCGGCCTCACCACCGGGCAGAAGATAGCGGTTGGTGCGGGCGCGGCCGCACTGGCGGCCAAGGTGGCGCTGCCGCCGTTGCTGCAGAAAAGGGCGGTGCTGTTCAAGCAAAATCAGGGCGGCCAGCCGCTGAAGCCCGGCCAGGCTGCGACGCAGGGCCAGCAGCCGGGTGCGACGCCGCAATCGCTGAAGCCGGGCCAGGCTGTCACGCAGGGCCAGCAGCCCGGTGCGACGCCGCAGGCGAAGACGATGGGCAAGCTCTCGACTGATCACGCCTTGCCGGGAGCTGACGGCAAAGCGCTGCCGCTCGTCAACGGCAAGCCGGTGCTCAACGGCCAGAACGCGCCCAACAGGAAGGTGCTGGGCAAGCAAGGCACTGTGAGTGGCAACCAGCAGGCTACCGGAAATGCCGGTGCCGCCGTTACCGGCAACAGCCAGCAGAACGGAGTTGTCAATGATCAGGGCAAGAAGGGCAAGTTCCTCAAGCTGCCGACCGTCAATGGCGCGCCGGGCGAGAACGGGCAGAACGCTCAGCAGAGGTTCGGGAAGAACAATCCGAATGCGTTGTCCGGCCAGAACGAAAACAGACCGAGGAAGCTGACACGCAAGGATCTGTCGGGAGGCCAGACAGCTGTCAGCCCGAGCGACCAAGGTTCGGTCAACGGAGGCGATGGAGGTAAGAAGTTCCGCAAGCTGCCGACCGTCAACGGCGCGCCGGCCGACAACCGTGCGAGCGTGCAGGAGCGGCTCAGGAGAAACAATCCGAGTGTGTTCTCCGACCAGAATCAGGGCTCGGCCAATGGAAACAGGAAGTTCCGAAGGCTGCCGAACGGCGAAGAGGGTTCCGCCGGCGCAGGCGCCAACGTCCAGCGCAACTTCAAGCAGGAAAGGCCGAACGTGCAGGTGCTCAGGCCGCAAAGGCCGGAGTTCCAGGCGCAGCCAAAGCCTCAGATGCAAGAGAGACGCCTGCAGCAGCTGCGGCCTCAGCCTCAGATACAGGAACGGCGCCTGCCGCAGCAGCCCAAGGAGCAGCCGCTCCAGGGAAACAAGAAGCCGACCTGCGGGCGTCCTGGCGAGCCGCCCTGCCAGCAGTAGGCCAGCAATGCTTGCCTGGCCGCGGGCGGCAACGCCCGTTCATGGGCCGGATTTTCCGGCCTATGAATTTGCGCGGTTGAGAACGTGACGGGCCAAATCCATCAAAAGCAGATCAGACCGCTCGGGTCGCGCCGGGAGCGATTGAGGGAAAAGGTGAAAGGTCGAGCTCGGCGACTTCACCGTAGCCTTCCCCTCCGGAATTGCGTCCCAGAGAGATAGAGCGGCCGGCCGTTTCCGTGAAACGGTGAAACGCTCTGGCCCTTACGAGCTTGGAGACAGCCGTTTCGCCGTGCCGCCGCGCTGGTTGATCGAAACCCAGCTGTTCGGGTTCTGCTGCGACTGCCGTTTCAGGAAATAATAGCCGGTGGCGTTCCAGGGGCGGATCTCGTCGACCAGATTGTCCAGGACGAGATCGCCCTTGTCGGTCTTCACCGTCAGGATGGTGTGGCCCTCATCGTGAAGGTCGCGCACCACCGTCATCAGCAGCGCCTGCCGGGGAAATCCCGCTTCCTGGAGAAGCTTGCGCTTGTAGAGCGCGTAGATCTTGCAATCGCCCTTGCCGTCCACCGGATAGTCCCAGTGGTCCATCATCGTGCCCCAGTGGTCGTAATTGCTGACGGGCTTGATGGAGCGGTTCGCCTTCTGGTTGATCCGCTTGAGGATGCTCATGTTCTGCGCGGTCAGCTTGACGCTCGTGGCAGGCAAAGCGCGCACCTTGCACTCTTTCGGCCGGCGATGGCAGAAATCGAGCCAGCCGTAGGGGACACTGGTGCTTGCGCCGACCGTGGCGTAGCTCGCAGCAGGTCGTGTCGTCGTTAGCTTGAACAGCGACGACTGCGCCGCTGCAGGGCCTATTTGCAGCGAAGTCGCACCTATCAACGAAACAAAACCAAGGAGGAGGGAAGAGGTCAGGACGCCAGGGGAACGCTGCATTGCCGACACCACCGCAACGAGAAGACTGGCGAGAAGCTAATGCGCAAACGCCCGCCCCGCCAATTAAACAATTAATAATGTCCTAACACGATTGTGTCTGGCGTAAGGCAGAGGCTGCCCCTCTTCACGAGTTGGCATCAATCCGAGCGTGGCACTGCCGCGCTTCGGCGAGTACGCTCGCGTCCATATCTTCAAGTGTTTTTGGCCCGCTAGCACGCTGTAGGATTCCAAACACGTCCTGCGGCCGCATCGGTGCAAAGGCCGGCGTCGATTTCAAATCAACGCCCTCTGGCGCGTTCTCGGATTTGGACATGATGGCTACACGCTCGAGTGAAATGTCTTTGGCAGACGATTCTACCGGAACGGCGCCAACCCCTCAAACCCTCGTCCCGCCCACCGTCATCTGGTTCATCCGCAGATGCGGCTGGCCGACGCCGACCGGCACGCCCTGTCCGGCCTTGCCGCACATGCCGATGCCGCTGTCGAGCTTCATGTCGTTGCCGATCATGCTGACGCGGTGCATGGCGTCCGGCCCGTTGCCGATCAGCATCGCGCCCTTGATCGGCTGCGTCACCTTGCCGTTCTCGATCATGTAGGCCTCGGTGCAGCCGAACACGAACTTGCCCGACGTGATGTCGACCTGGCCGCCGCCGAAGGAGACGGCGTAAATGCCGTTCTTGACCGAGGCGATGATCTCCTCCGGCTGCATGTCGCCCGCGGTCATGTAGGTGTTGGTCATGCGCGGCATCGGCTGGTGCGCATAGCCCTCGCGTCGGCCGTTGCCCGTCGCCTTCATGCCCATCAGCCGCGCATTCTGGCGGTCCTGCATATAGCCGACCAGTTTGCCGTCCTCGATCAAGACGTTGCGCGCCGAAGGCGTTCCTTCGTCGTCGACGGTGAGCGAGCCGCGCCGCTCGGGGATGGTGCCGTCATCGACCACGGTGACGCCCTTCGCCGCCACTTGGCTACCCATCAGGCCGGCGAAGGCCGAGGTCTTCTTGCGGTTGAAGTCGCCTTCGAGCCCGTGGCCGACGGCCTCGTGCAGCATCACCCCCGGCCAGCCGCTGGACAGCACGATGTCGAAGGTGCCCGCAGGCGCCGGGACCGCTTCCAGATTGACCAGTGCCTGCCGCAGCGCCTCGTTTGCCGCATGCTTCCAGCTCTCCTCGCCGACGAACTCGCCAAAACTCTTGCGGCCGCCCATGCCGTAGGAGCCGCTCTCCTGCCGGTCGCCATCGCCGACCACGACGGAAACGTTGATCCGGACCAGCGGGCGGATGTCGCGCACGATCTGTCCGTCGCCGCGCACGATCTCGACATGCTGCCACGAGGCGGCGAGCGAGGCCGTCACCTGGCGCACGCGCGCATCCTTCGCACGCAGCCAGCCGTCGATTTCCTGCAACAGCTTGGCCTTGGCCTCGAAGGAAGGCGAGGGGATCGGGTTCTCGTCGCCATAGAGGTGGCGGTTGGTGCGGGCGGGGGCTCCGGCCAATGTGCCGGAATAGCCGCCCTTGACCGCCGAGACGGCGTCGGCCGCGCGCAGCAGCGAGGCTTCGGAGAGATCGCTGGAATGCGCATAGCCGCTGGCCTCGCCGGCCACGGCGCGCAGGCCGAACCCCTGGTCGGTGTTGAAATTGGCCGTCTTCAGCCGGCCATTGTCGAACATCAGCGCTTCGCTTTCGCTGTATTCGAGGAACAGCTCGCCGTCGTCGGCGCCCTTGATGGTCTCGGTGACGATCTCCTTGACGCGATCGTCGGAAATGTCGAATTGGCCGATCAGGCTGTTCATGGCAAATCCATTCTTGGAAACAAATCGTTCCTCGGCATGTAGGCGCGAAGCCGCCGTCGCACAATCGTCAACAGGGCCAAGTCGGCGATTACCCCGCCATCACTTGCCGTTGACGAAGTCCTTGATGTTGGCGGCCATCGCGTTCCAGTTGGAAAACTGCTCCTCGAGATTGGCCCTGGTGATGCCGCCGGCGAAGCTAACATCCATCCTGAAATTCGAACCGTCGCCGGCATAGGCCTTTACCCAGCGGTATTTCGCGTTCCAGACGTTGGCCTGGTCGGCGGTCAGCGGGTCGGTGTAGCCGGTCGAGAATTGCAGCGACTTGCAGTTCTCGTGATCCTCGCAGCCATAGAAATAGATCACGTATTTGACGCCATCGATCCGGCCGGAAAGCATCGGATCGCCATTGTCGTCCTTGTCCATCCTGGCCGAGCCGAAGCCCTTGGCGATGTCGAGGATCGCCGCAGGGTCGGGCGTCTGGAGGATTTCGGCATCCTCGGCCCGTACGGCCGAAACCGTGCCGATCAGCGCCAGACCGATAATGAAAGCGGATAAATTCGCGCGCATTGACCCTCCTGCCGCCAAATGCGCATTCGCCACCGACCTCAGCGTCAGGAGCGGCGCACGGGCAAGAAGATCAAGGTAGGGCGGCGAAGCCTTCCGCAAAGCCCTTGAGGTCGACGGGAATGCCGATGCCTTCCTCGGGCGTCTGGAAGACGATGAAGGTGGCCGAGGTGCCGCTCTTCAGCGTGTCGAGCAGCGGCTTTTCGAGGATCACCTCGGCATAGCAGCCGTCCTGGAAGCAGCGCACGAAATAGGCGCGGCCGATATCCTTGCCATCGACATTGAGACCGAGGCCGTTGGGAAGCAGCACGCCGAGCGGCGCCAGCACGCGCAGGATCTCGGCCTTGTTGTCGGCGGTGCGCAGCACCACGACCGAAAGCCCCATTTCAGGGCGGTCCTCGGCGACGACGTTCTGCATCATCACGCATTGCTCGGAGGTAGCGCCTGCAGGCGTATCGCAGATGATCGACCACGCGCCATGCGTCGACTTCACCGTGCCGCTCGGCGGCGTGGCGTTGTTCGGCGAGGCAGCGGCGCCAACGGCTACGCCGACACCGAGCAAGGCGAGGGCAAGGACGACCTTCGCCAGGGTTCTCGAAAGCCAGGAAGTCATAACGGCTCCATTGCGAATCACGGCACTTTAAGCCGCGCCGGGGCCAAGTAAAGGACGAGACCGCCGCCGGTCCGCCCCGATACCGGCAATTCCATGCTTTTCCAAAGCAAATTCGCCCGAATTGCGACCGTGGCGCATATGGCGCGGCGAGCGCCGAACACGGCCTTCGGCTTGCGCGCAAAAATGCCGCACGGTTTCCTCCGCTCCTTCCTTGCGGAGGGAAATAGAGTATGGTTTGAACCACCCTAGAGACAGACCGGGATTCCCAATCCCGGCATCGTCGATTATTGGTGCGATCGGATCGCGGGAAGTGGGAGACGAGAGGGCGATGAGGAAATTCCTGGCAAGCGCTGAATTCTTGGCAGGTGCGGCAGCTTCGGCCGTGCTCTTCTCCAGCGCGGCGGCCCATGCCGACCAGCCGCGGCCATGGGAGATGACCTTCCAGGCTCCGGCCACCGACATGATGCGGCAGATCGAGCGGTTCGGGAACTACACCATGTGGTTCATCGTCCCGATCACCATCCTCGTTCTGCTGCTGTTGCTGGTTTGCATCGTCAAGTTCCGCGCCAGCGTCAATCCGGTGCCGTCCAAGACCAGCCACAACACGCTGATCGAAGTGATCTGGACGGTCGGGCCGGTGATCGTGCTTCTGCTTATCGCCATTCCCTCCTTCCAGCTGCTCACCGCGCAATACACCCCGCCGGAAGAAGCCAAGCTCACCGTCAAGGCGACCGGCAACCAGTGGAACTGGGATTATGAATACCAGGTCGACAAGACCTTCTCCTTCAATTCGGCGGTTCTCCAGGATGCCGACCGCGCCAAGGCCGGCAAGGAAGATCGCGGCCTCTATCCGCGCCTGCTCGCGGTCGACAACGAGCTGGTCGTACCGGTCAACACCTTGACCCGTGTGCTGATCACCGCCACCGACGTCATCCACTCCTTCGCCGTGCCGTCCTTCGGCATCAAGATGGACGCCGTGCCCGGCCGCACCAACGAGACCTGGTTCAAGGCGGAGAAGGAAGGCCTTTACTACGGCCAGTGCTCGCAGCTCTGCGGCAAGGACCATGCCTTCATGCCGATCGCCGTCCGCGTCGTGTCCGACGCGCAGTTCAAGACCTGGCTTGATACGGCCAAGACCGACGTGCCGGCTGCCAACAAGGCGCTGATGGCCGAGATCGATGGTACCAACAAGGTAGCGGCCGCCGGCAACTGATGCCGCGGGTTTGCAAGATTTAGGGAACGGAGCGGAACATGGCAGAGGCTGCAGCTCACGATCACGGCGACCACAGGCCGCATGGCTGGGTCCGCTGGGTCTACTCGACCAACCACAAGGACATCGGCACGCTCTACCTGATCTTCGCGATCATTGCCGGCATCATCGGCGGCGCGCTCTCGGTCGCCATCCGCATGGAGCTGCAGGAGCCGGGCATCCAGATCTTCAGCGGCCTGGCACAGATGGTCTATGGCATGCAGGGCGACGCCGCCATCGACGGCGGCAAGAGCATGTACAACGCCTTCGGCGCCGCGCACGGCCTGATCATGATCTTCTTCATGGTCATGCCGGCGCTGATCGGCGGCTTCGCCAACTGGATGGTGCCGATCATGATCGGCGCGCCGGACATGGCCTTCCCGCGCATGAACAACATTTCCTTCTGGCTGCTGCCGCCGGCCTTCATCCTCTTGCTCTCCTCGATGTTCGTGCCGAGCGCGCCGGGCGCCTTCGGTGTCGGTGGCGGCTGGACGATCTATCCGCCGCTCTCGACCTCCGGCCAGCCCGGCCCCGCGATGGACCTCGCGATCCTGTCGATCCACATTGCCGGCGCGTCGTCGATCCTCGGCGCCATCAACTTCATCACCACCATCTTCAACATGCGCGCTCCCGGCATGACGCTGCACAAGATGCCGCTGTTCGCCTGGGCGGTGCTGATCACCGCCTTCCTGCTGCTGCTCTCGCTGCCGGTCCTGGCGGGTGCCATCACCATGCTGCTCACCGACCGTAATTTCGGCACCTCCTTCTTCGTGCCGGACAATGGCGGTGACCCGATCCTCTTCCAGCACCTGTTCTGGTTCTTCGGCCATCCCGAGGTGTACATCCTGATCCTGCCGGGCTTCGGCATCGTCAGCCATATCGTCTCGACCTTCTCGAAGAAGCCGGTGTTCGGTTATCTCGGCATGGCCTACGCCATGGTCGCGATCGGCGCCGTCGGCTTCATCGTCTGGGCGCACCACATGTATACGACCGGACTGTCGCTCGACACGCAGCGTTACTTCGTGTTCGCCACCATGGTCATCGCGGTGCCCACCGGCGTGAAGATCTTCTCCTGGATCGCCACCATGTGGGGCGGCTCGATCTCCTTCAAGCCGCCGATGCTGTGGGCGCTGGGCTTCATCTTCCTTTTCACCATCGGTGGCGTCACCGGCGTTCAGCTGGCCAATGCCGGCCTCGACCGCTCGCTGCACGACACCTATTTCGTGATCGCCCACTTCCACTACGTGCTGTCGCTGGGCGCGGTGTTCGCGATCTTCGCCGGCTGGTACTACTGGTTCCCGAAGATGACCGGCTACATGTACTCGCCGGTGATCGCCAACACCCACTTCTGGGTCACCTTCGTCGGCGTCAACCTGATCTTCTTCCCGCAGCACTTCCTCGGCCTCGCCGGCATGCCGCGCCGTACCGTCGACTATCCGGATGCCTTCGCCGGCTGGAACATGGTCTCGTCCTACGGCTCCTATATCTCGGCCGTCGGTGTTGCGATCTTCCTCTACGGCGTGTTCGAGGCCTTCCAGAAGAAGCGCGTCGCCGGCGCCAATCCGTGGGGCGAGGGTGCCACCACGCTCGAATGGCAGCTGCCTTCGCCGCCGCCGTTCCACCAGTGGGAACAGCTGCCGAAGATCAAGTAAGCAGCGCCCCGACGTATACGAGGCCGCCGGCTTGTCCGGCGGTCTTGGCCAACGGAATGATGGACTTTAAGTACGCATGGCCCTTGCCGAAGACAGATTGATGGAGGAAGCGGGTTTTCGCATGTCGGAAGCGACCGCAGCCGATTTCTTCGCCCTGTTGAAGCCGCGCGTGATGTCGCTGGTCGTCTTCACGGCCTTTGTCGGCTTGGTCGCGGCGCCCGTCGCCATCAACCCGCTGCTGGCGATGATCGCCATCCTGGCCATTGCTATCGGCGCCGGCGCCTCCGGCGCGCTCAATATGTGGTACGACGCCGACATCGACGCGGTGATGACCAGAACCGCCGGCCGCCCGGTGCCGGCCGGCCGCGTCACGCCGGGAGAGGCGTTGAGCTTCGGCCTGGTGCTGTCGGTCCTGTCGGTGATGACGCTGGGCGTGCTGGTCAACTGGCTGTCGGCCGCGCTTCTCGCCTTCACCATCTTCTTCTACGCCGTCGTCTACACCATGTGGCTGAAGCGCTGGACGCCGCAGAACATCGTCATCGGCGGTGCCGCCGGCGCCATCCCGCCGGTGATCGGCTGGGCCGCGGTGACCGGTTCGGTCAGCCTCGAAAGTGTGATCCTGTTCCTGATCATCTTCCTGTGGACGCCGCCGCATTTCTGGGCGCTGGCGCTGTTCAAGTCCGACGACTATGCCCGCGCCGGCATCCCGATGATGCCGAATGTCGCTGGCCAAGCCTCGACCCGTCGGCAGATCTTTGCCTATGCGCTGATCCTGGCGCCGGTCGGCGTGCTGCCCTGGGCGCTCGGTTACACCACGGCTGGCTATGGAGTCGTCTCGGCGGTCCTCGGCGCGGGCTTCGTCTGGTATGCCTGGAAAGTGCTTGCCATGGCCGACGACGACCGCGCGATGAAGCCGGCCAAGGCTCTGTTCGGCTACTCGCTGCTCTATCTCTTCGCTATCTTTGCCGCCTATCTCGTCGACTGCGTGGTCGGGCGCGCCCTTATGATGGGGGGAGTATGATCGTGGCCGACAAGAAACTCGAACTGGTCACGCTGACCGAACGCCAGCAGAAGGCGCGCCGCAACCGCTCGATCGCCATCGGTGTCGCGCTGGCGGCATTGGTCGTCATCTTCTATGCCGCCACCATCGTGCGCTTCGGCCACACCGGGGCCAGCATCACCGGCTCCGGCCTGTTGGGAGGCGGCTGATGGGCGGCGAGACCGGCAGCAAGCCCCGCAAGGTGAACAACGGCATCGTCGCCGCCATCTGCCTCGCCTTCTTCACCGGCATGGTCGGCATGGCCTACGCGGCGGTGCCGCTCTACAAGATGTTCTGCCAGGTGACCGGCTATGGCGGCACCACGCAGCGCGCCGAAAAGCAATATGCCGGCCGCGTGCTCGACCGCGACATAACAATCCGCTTCGACGCCAACACCAACGGCATTCCGTGGCGGTTCGAGCCTGTCGCCCGCTCGGTGACGATCAAGATCGGCGCGACGGCGCAGGCGCATTACAGCGCCACCAACAAATTCGACCGCACCATCACCGGCCGCGCCTCGTTCAACGTGCAGCCGGAAATGGCCGGTGCCTATTTCAACAAGGTGGAGTGCTTCTGCTTCACCGACACGACGCTGAAGCCCGGCGAGACGCTGGACATGCCGGTCGTGTTCTATGTCGATCCAGACATCGTCAACGTGCCGGAACTCAAGGACTTGAAGACGATCACCCTGTCCTACACGATGTTCCCGGTCGAAAAGAAACAGCCGGTCGCCTCGTCGGCGCCGGCCGCTGGCAGCAGCAACAAAGTTCCAGATTCCGACGCAAGCCTCGGGGGTTGATATGGCAGACGCGCACGCAAAACCACAACACGACTACCATCTCGTCAACCCGAGCCCGTGGCCTTTCCTGGGATCCATCGGCGCGCTGGTCACCGCCATCGGCGGCGTCTGCCTGATGCAGTATCTGAAGGCCGGCAACTTCCCGGTCTTCGGCCACAACATCGCCAATCCATGGCTGTTCTTCATCGGCCTGATCATCGTGCTCTACACGATGTTCGCCTGGTGGTCGGACACCATCAAGGAAGCGCATGAGGGTCATCACACGCGCGTCGTGTCGCTGCACCTGCGCTACGGCATGATCATGTTCATCGCCTCGGAGGTGATGTTCTTCGTCGCCTGGTTCTGGGCCTTTTTCGACGCCAGCCTGTTCCCGGGCGAAGCCTCGCAATATGCCCGCGCCGCCTTCACCGGCGGCGTCTGGCCGCCGAAGGGGTTGGAGGTTCTCGATCCCTTCCACCTGCCGCTCTACAACACCATCATCCTGCTTCTGTCGGGCACGACGGTGACCTGGGCGCACCACGCGCTGCTGCATGGCGACCGCAAGGGTCTGATCAACGGCCTGGTGCTGACCGTCGGCCTCGGCATGCTGTTCACCATGGTGCAGGCCTACGAGTACATGCACGCCCCCTTCGCGTTCAAGGATTCGATCTACGGCGCCACCTTCTTCATGGCGACCGGCTTCCACGGCTTCCATGTCATCATCGGCACCATCTTCCTGCTCGTCTGCCTGGTGCGTGCGATGCGCGGCGACTTCACGCCGAAGCAGCATTTCGGCTTCGAGGCGGCCGCCTGGTACTGGCACTTCGTCGACGTGGTCTGGCTGTTCCTGTTCAGCGCGATCTATGTCTGGGCCTCGAACGGCGCGCTGATCGAAGGCCACTGATAAAAAGCAATCCGGGAAAGCGCGTGGCGATTTTTCCGGAATTTGCTTTCAGGAGTTTTGAAGGCGGCCGCGGCGACGTGGCCGCCTTCTTCTTTTCGGCGCAATGGCCGGCCATCGGTAGGTCATGTGGGCGAAAATTTCCTTGGCCATCTGCACGTATCTGATCACCACAGGCTCACTGCTCGACAGGGGTATGTGGCCCGGACAGACGGTCGATCTGGTGCGTGTCGAGAAATCGCAACGGCAGTTGCAACTGATCGGCGGCGGCCAAATCCTGCGCCGCTACAGCATCGCGCTCGGCGGCGATCCGGTCGGCCACAAGCACCGCAAGGGTGACGGGCGAACGCCGGAGGGGCGCTATGTGCTCCAGGCGGCCTCATCATGATCCACGGCCAACCGAACGGTTTCGGCTGGCTGGGCAGGGTGCTTCAAATGGTCGACTGGACCGACGGCTGTATTGCGGTTACGAACCCCGAGATGGATGAAATCTGGACAAGGGTGGCCGACGGCACACCGATCGAGATCATGAAATGAGCGAAGATCTCTAAAATGAGTGAAGACAAGGCGATCTGGCCACCCATAGATCCGATCTCGGCCGGCCTGCATGGCCGCTGCCCGCGCTGCGGCGAAGGCAAGCTGTTCTCCAGTTTCCTCACCGTCGGCAAGCGCTGCTACAATTGCGGGCTCGACTATTCCTTCGCCGATGCGGGCGACGGACCGGCGGTGTTCGTCATCCTGATCATCGGCTTCGTCGTCGTCGGCCTCGCATTGTGGATGGAGGTGACGTTCAGTCCGCCGCTCTGGCTGCACTTCATGTTGTGGATACCGCTGGCGCTGGTGCTGTGCCTGACGGCGCTGCGCCTGATCAAGGGCGTGCTGATCACCTTGCAGTATTCGAAGAGAGCCTCCGAGGGCAGGCTGGATTCCAACGAATGAGCGAGACGACCAGTTTGGTTGCCGGCCGTTCACGGCCCCGCACGGCGTTGCTGCTTGGCCTCGGCCTTGTTCTGTTCGCCGTCCTGATCGGGCTCGGCACCTGGCAGGTTCAGCGCCTGCATTGGAAGGAAGGCCTGCTCGCAACCATCGATATGCGCACGCATTCCGCACCGCTGGCTCTAGCGGACGTCGAGAAGGAATTCGCCGCTTCCCATGATGTCGATTACACGCCGGTGACGGTGACCGGCACTTTCCTGCACCGGGGCGAGCGGCACTTCTTTTCCACCTGGCAAGGCGACAGCGGCTTCAACGTCTACACGCCCCTGCAGCTCGAGGATGGCCGCTTCGTGCTCGTCAACCGCGGCTTCGTTCCCTACGATCTCAAGGATCCTTCCAAGCGCCGGCAGGGCGAAATTGCCGGCAAGGTGACCCTGACCGGGCTCGCCCGCAATCCGCTGCCCGGAAAACCGTCGATGATGCTTCCCGACAATGACGTCGCCAAGAACATCTTCTACTGGAAGGACCGCGACGTCATGGCGGCGACCGCCGGCCTGCCCGCCGGCTTCGTGCTGGTGCCGTTCTTCATCGATGCCGACAAGACGCCGAACCCTGGCGGCCTGCCGGTCGGAGGCGTCACCATCATCGACCTGCCGAACAACCACCTGCAATATGCGGTCACCTGGTATGGCTTGGCCGCCGCCCTTGCGGCGGTGCTTATCCTCAGGCTTCGCCGCCCAGCGAATGAAGCATGAAGCCTCCTGCTCTTGACAGGGCAGGGGTGTGCACCTCATTTCGCCTTGAGCAATTCCGGGAAAAGTGAGAGCGGCTTTCCGTCCGGAATTGCGTCAAAACAAAGAGATCGATTCCGACCGAACCGGCCCGTTTTAATGACTGAGAAAAAGCCACCGCTGACGATCAGGCTCTGCCAGCCACGCGGCTTTTGCGCCGGCGTCGACCGTGCCATCCAGATCGTCGTGCTGGCGCTGAAGAAATACGGCGCGCCGGTCTATGTCCGCCACGAGATCGTGCACAATCGTTACGTCGTCGAGGGGCTGCAGAGCCTCGGCGCGGTCTTCATCGAGGAACTGTCCGAGATTCCGCCGGAGCATCGCCAGTCGCCGGTGGTCTTTTCCGCGCATGGCGTGCCGAAGTCGGTGCCGGCGGATGCCGAGGCGCGCAACCTTTTCTATCTCGATGCCACGTGCCCGCTCGTCTCCAAGGTGCACAAGCAGGCGATGCGCCACCAGCGGCTCGGTCGCCATGTGCTTTTGATCGGCCACGCCGGGCACCCCGAAGTGATCGGCACGATGGGCCAGTTGCCGGAAGGCGCCGTGACGCTGATCGAGACCGAGGCCGATGCGGCGCGCTTCGTGCCGATCGACGCTTCGGCCCTTGGCTTCGTCACCCAGACAACCTTGTCGGTCGAGGACACCGCCGGCATCATCCGGGCGCTCCAGGAGCGGTTTCCCGAATTGCACGCGGCCGCGGCCGAATCGATCTGCTACGCCACCACCAACCGCCAGGAAGCGGTGAAGAAGACGGCGGCGGGAGCCGATCTTTTCCTTATCGTCGGCGCTCCCAATTCGTCCAATTCGCGTCGCCTTGTCGAAGTGGCGGAGCGCGCGGGTGCCACGATGTCGCTTCTCGTGCAGCGCGCCGCCGAAATTCCGTGGGATGAGATCGCCGGGATCAGGACGCTCGGCCTGTCGGCCGGTGCCTCGGCGCCGGAGATCATCGTCGATGAGATCATCGACGCGTTCCGCCAGCGTTTCGACGTCACCATCGATCTGGCCATCACGGCCACGGAAACGGAGGATTTTCCGGTGATGCGGGTTTTGCGCGATGTCGAACTGACGGCGGCCGACATGGCCTTCGTCAATGGAGCGGCGTGAAACCGGATGGCCGTCTACACCGACGTCAACGAGAACGAACTCAGCGCGTTCCTCAAAGCCTATCCGGTGGGCGAATTGCTCTCCTACAAGGGCATCGCCGAAGGCACCGAGAATTCCAATTTCCTGGTCCACGCCTCGACCGGCTCCTACATCCTGACCCTCTACGAAAAGCGCGTCGACAAGGCCGACCTGCCGTTCTTTCTCGGCCTGATGGGCCATCTCGCCAGGAAGGGCATTTCCTGCCCGCTGCCGGTCACCGCCGATGACGGCACCGTCATCGGCACGCTCGCCGGCCGGCCCGCCGTCATCATCACCTTCCTCGAAGGCCTGTCGTTGCGGCGGCCGACGGCCGCGCATTGCGCGGAAGTCGGCAAGGCGCTCGCCAGCCTCCATCTTGCCGGCCAGGATTTTCAGATGAGACGGCCGAACGCGCTGGCGATCGACGGCTGGCGCAAGCTCTGGACGGCCTCGCGCGACCGCGCCGACGAGGTCGAGCCGGGCCTGGCGGCCGAGGTCGATGCCGACTTTGGCGATTTCGAGCGCAACTGGCCGACCGGCCTGCCGCGGGGCATCATCCACGCCGATCTGTTCCCGGACAATGTCTTCTTTCTCGGCGAGAAGCTGTCCGGGCTGATCGACTTCTATTTCGCCTGCGACGACCTCTACGCCTATGATGTCGCCACCTGCCTCAACGCCTGGTGCTTCGAGAAGGATTTTTCCTTCAACCTGACCAAGGGGACGGCGCTGCTGGCCGGCTACCAGTCGGTGCGGCCGCTTCAGGGTGACGAGCAGGCGGCGCTGCCGATGCTGGCGCGCGGCTCGGCACTGCGCTTCATGCTGACCCGCCTCTATGACTGGCTGACCATTCCGGATGGCGGGCTGGTGATGAAGCGCGATCCGACCGAATATATCCGCCGCATGCGCTTTCACCGCGCGATCCGATCTCCTTCCGAATACGGGCTGACATGAGCAAGCACGTTGAAATCTTCACCGACGGTGCCTGCTCCGGCAACCCGGGGCCGGGCGGCTGGGGCGCGATCCTGCGCTTCAATGGCGTTACCAGGGAATTGTCGGGCGGCGAAGCCGAGACCACCAACAACCGCATGGAACTGCTTGCCGCCATCACCGCGCTCGATGCGCTGAAGGAGCCTTGCACGGTCGATCTCTACACCGACAGCAAATACGTCATGGACGGTATTTCCAAATGGATCCACGGCTGGAAGAAAAACGGCTGGAGGACCGCCGACAAGAAGCCGGTGAAGAACGGCGAACTATGGCAAGCGCTCGACGCAGCCAACCGCCGCCACAAGGTGACCTGGAACTGGGTCAGGGGCCATGCCGGCCATACCGAAAACGAACGCGCCGACGAACTCGCGCGCGAAGGCATGGCGCCGTTCAAGAAGGGCTCGGCAGTGTCTGCAACGCCGAAGCCGGCAGCGGCGCCGAAGCCGGCCACACCGGCAAGGCAGCCGGCAACCCCAAGGGCACGTCGCTCCACACAGAGCTATTGATTTCGGCGGGCTGGCTTGCACTCTGACCGGAGAAGCATGTCGTGCCGATAGCCTATTACATCACACACCCGCAGGTGCGCATCGACGCCGACGTTCCGGTGCCTGGATGGAGATTGTCCGACGTCGGCCGGGCGAGGGCGGTCGCCATGCTCGACCAGCCCTGGG
Source organism: Mesorhizobium sp. B3-1-9 (assembly GCF_006439595.1). Classification (NCBI taxonomy): domain Bacteria; kingdom Pseudomonadati; phylum Pseudomonadota; class Alphaproteobacteria; order Hyphomicrobiales; family Phyllobacteriaceae; genus Mesorhizobium; species Mesorhizobium sp. B3-1-9. Next base: position 155,688 of record NZ_VFTJ01000007.1, on the reverse strand, counting down.
TTGGCTCGATCGGCCGCATCGTGTCGTCCGCCGAACGCAAGGCGATCGAAACCGCGGAAATCCTGGCGGGACGTCTTCATCTTGCGGTCGAGGTGCGCGAGCGGACGCACGAGAACGACCGGTCGGCAACCGGCTTCCTGCCGCCGCCGGAATTCGAAGCGGTCGCCGATCAGTTCTTCGCCAGGCCGCACGAGAGCATCCGAGGCTGGGAACGGGCTATCGATGCGCAGGGCCGGATCGTCAGCGAGGTCGAAGCGGCGCTTACGACCGGTGAAGCCGACATCGCCTTCGTCGGCCATGGCGGCGTCGGAACGCTGTTGCTCCTCCATCTCAGTGGACGGGAAATCAGCCGCGAGGCGGATCAGCCGGCAGGCGGCGGCAATTACTTCGCCTGGGATATCGGCTCACGCCGCTTGATCCATGGTTGGCTGCCGATCGACTGGCCAGCAGCGCGGAGCCTCTGATTGTCGGCTGAACTCAGAGAAGCAGCAGCACCATTGATTGCATCTCCGAAAAGGGAGTATTATTTACTACCATAGAGCAAGGATAGCACCCCATGCCAAACGTGGAAAAGTTAAGCGTAGCCGTCACGACGCAACAGGCGGCCGTCATGCGCGAAGCTGTGGAAGCTGGCGAATACGCGACAGCCAGCGAAATCGTGCGCGAAGCGATGCGGGACTGGTTGGCCAAGCGCGAACTTCGGAAAGAGGATGTGCGGCGGCTTCAGCGCTTGTGGGACGAAGGGAAGGCAAGCGGAAAACCGGAGACTTTGGACTTCGATACCTTGCGAAGGGAAGCGCGGCAGAAGCTGAAGGACGCTTCACCAAATGGTCGTTAGGATAGTCTGGTCGCCAACGGCAAAAGCCGACCTGATCGATATCTATACCACTATAGGCGCCGAGAACTTAAAGGCAGCGGACCACTACTACGAATGGATCGAGGATCGAGTTGCACAACTCGTGGATCAGCCACGCATGGGCGTCAGACGCCCCGAAATTCGCCCTTCGGCGCGAATGCTTGTCGCGGCTCCGTTTTTGCTCCTTTACGAAACGGTCCCAGATACGGACAGCGGTCCGGTCGATTTGGTGGAGATCGTACGCGTTGTCGACGGTCGCAGGGATTTGAACCGTCTCTTCTGACCAATCACCGTATCAGCAGCGCCGTCGAGAACATGCCGAGCGCGAACACCGTGTGCGCCACGAGGTTGAGCGCGCGCACCTTCGTCGGATTGGGGAGCTTGGATGCCGCCCAGCCGGCGCCCATGCCGGGCGCCAGCAGGAACCAGCCGGCCCCGACGGTGACGATGCCGAGGATGAAGGCCGGCAAGAAGGTCGGCGTCGCCAGCCAGCCCGCGCCCGCCAACGCCACGAGGATTACGCCGTAAAGGATGCCGACCAGGTAGTGAAAAACCCAGCCCAGCGCCTTTTCATGCGCATAGGGCGCGGCCTTGCCGATATCGTCATGGAGGACCTTTTCGGGCAGATGCCGAACCCAGCGCCCGACCATACCCCAATTGGGCAAAGGCTGGCCGATCGCCTTGTTGAGGACGATCGCCCAGATATCCATGAACACGGTGGCGCCGATGCCGATCGCCACAGCGCGCCAGATTGTGTCGAGCATCAGAGCATGATCCCGAACCGGAGGTCAGCGCACGCAAAAAGTGGGAACCGGTTTTCGGACAAGATCATGCTCCAACAAAGAGTGAGATCAGGATGGCGAGTCAACGAAACGTCATCCTGATCTAGAGCTGCTCGAGGATTTTTGCCGCGCCGCTCTCGTCGACGCCCGGCTTGGTTTCGACGTTGATCGCGACGACCTTGCCGTCGTCGACGATCATCGAAAAGCGCTTCGAGCGCAGACCCATGCCGGCTGCGGAAAGGTCGTTGTCGAGCCCTACCGACTTGGCGAAATCGCCGCTGCCGTCGGCGAGGTAGAGGATCTTGCCTTCGCCGCCGGAGAAGCGCGCCCAGGCGCCCATGACATGCACGTCGTTGACCGAGACGACGGCGATCGTGTCGACGCCGCGCGCAAGAATGGCGTCATGGTTTTCCAGATAGCCCGGCAAATGGTTGTTGCTGCAGGTCGGCGTGAAGGCGCCCGGGACGCCGAACAGCACGACCTTCTTGCCAGCGAAGATCTCCTTGCCCTTTATATCCTTCGCGCCATCAGCGGTCATCGTCTTGAAGGTCACGTCGGGCAGTTTTTCGCCAACCGAAATGGTCATGGGGAGAGCCTCGCTTGGGGGAGATGGGAAGGACTGACGCCTTCGATATCGGACTGCGCGGCGGCCAGCAACCTCTCACAGCAAGTCCAGGAAAAGTGTGTAGCGGTTTTCCGTCCGGAATTGCGGCTTAAGAGGCGCTGGATCAAGGGAAAGGCAGCAGCCCGTCCACCGAACCCTCGGCACTGGTCAGCGTGTAATAGAGCCCACCATCGGTCGGCGTCGCCGACGGCCGGTCGAGGATCGGCACGGTGAAGACGAGCTTGCCGTCCTTCTCGCTGCGCACCGGCGCGCCGAACATGTAGTCCCGCTCGCCGGCGATGAAGAAGTCGACGGATTCCGGATTGCCTGGCGACTGCGCCTGGACGACAAGCGTTTCGTGGTCGCCGGGCAGCACGCTGATGCCGAAATCGGACCGGGCCGGAGAGGGCAACGTCGCGAGCGCGGTTTTCACCAATGCGGCGTCGGTGGCGTTGTCGGGATCGGCCCCAGGATCGACGCTGAGCCGGGTCTGCACCGGAATGCAGATCGTCTCGCAGATGCCCAGGAAGACATGGGCGTCGATGGTCGCCGGCTGGTCGGGCGAAGACAGCGTGAAGGTCACCGGCAGCGACACCGGACGGTCGTACCCGGCCCATTTGCCGTAGCCGTCGTCATGCCGCTGCGGCGGCGGGAACGACAATTGGGCGTCTGAGATGTTGGTGCTGCCGGATATGTCGAGCTGCGGCGGCACGCCGGCGTCGCCCGGATCGCGCCAATAAGTCTTCCAGCCGGGCTTCAGCGCGATGTCGAGCACCCCGTGGATCTTGCCGGCCTCGTCGGGCTTGCCGGTGGTCACCAGCCGAACCTTGCCGCCTTCACTGTTGTACCAGATTGAGGAGGAGGCCTCTGCCGGGAGGCTTGCAGCCCACCCGAAAACGACGCCGAGAACCAGTATTTTCATGTATCGCATGGCGGTGATTTGACCGTCCGTTCTTGGCCGCGCAATGACTTCATCGCTCTCCCGGTATCATATTTGCGTTACATCGGGGACTGGCACCATCTTTTCGGCGCAGCCGAAACGCGTTACGCTCAAGCCATGGACTTGCTGCGCCACAAGAAGTCGGCCGCCGGACGCGGTTTTCTCGACGACCAGTTCCTGATTGCCATGCCTGGCATGAAGGACGACCGTTTCGCGCGCTCCGTCATCTACATCTGCGCCCACAGCGACGAGGGCGCGATGGGCCTGATCATCAACCAGACGCAGCAGATGCTGTTTCCGGACCTGCTTGTGCAACTCGGCATCATGAACGAGCAGGAAGCGATCCGCCTGCCCGCGCATACGCGCGATTTCGTCGTGCGCAACGGCGGGCCCGTCGACCGCAGCCGCGGCTTCGTGCTGCATTCGGGCGACTATCGCGTGGAATCCTCGCTCAACGTCTCCGACGATGTCTGCCTGACGGCAACCGTCGACATCCTGCGCGCCATCTCGACCGGCCGTGGCCCGCGCCATGCGCTGATGGCGCTCGGCTATTCCGGCTGGGGCGCCGGCCAGCTCGAAACGGAGATCGCCGAGAACGGCTGGCTCACCTGTCCGGCGACGCCCGAGCTTCTCTTCGACACCGACATCGAGCGCAAATACGGCCGTATCCTTGCCTCGATCGGTATCGACCTTGCCCATCTCAGCGCCGCCGCGGGACACGCCTGAAGCCCAACGCTCGCGGTTGGCAGGAACGCTCGCGATTTCGTCATCCTCGGGTCAAGCCCGAGGATGACGAAGCGATGGGCCTCTAATGCATGTCGCGTAAAAGTGTGTAGCGGTTTTGCGATAACGACATGCATGAAAACAAAGGGCTTAAAGCGCGTCGCCTGAATCCGCTTCAGCGCGACGCGCTTTAAGCCTGCGTCAGCGGATACTGCTCCTTCAGCGTCTTCAGCACCTGGTCGCCGGGCATCGGCGCGCCGAACATGAAGCTCTGGACATATTCGCAGCCCATCTGGCGCAGCTCCAGCGCGTCGCTTTCGTCCGAAATGCCTTCCGCCACGACCGAAAGCCCAAGCTCATGCGCCATGTTGACCATGGATTTGAGCAGCACCGCGCGCTTCGGCGTGGCGTCGTCGACGAAGCTCTTGTCGATCTTGATCGTGTCGAAGGGGAAGCGCGTCAGATAGGAAAGCGAGGAATAGCCGGTGCCGAAATCGTCGAGCGACAGCCCGATGCCGAGCTGCTTCAGCTTGCTCAGCACATGCGCGGTCTGCTCGGGATTGTCCATCACCAGCGATTCGGTGAGTTCCAGCCGGAAGCAGCGCGGCTTCAGATTGGCACGCGCGATGACGGAGCGGACGTCGCTGACGAGGTCGCGGCGGATGAGCTGGCGGCTCGACAAATTGACCGAGACCGAGAGCGGCGCGTCGCCGATCTGCTTCTGCCAGAAGGCCAGGTCTTCGGCCGCCTGCTGCATGGCGAACAGGCCAAGCTGCACGATCAGTCCGCAATTCTCGGCCACCGGGATGAAGTCCCCCGGCGGGATCATGCCGCGGCGCGGGTGGTCCCACCGAAGCAGCGCCTCGAAGCCGGCGACGCTGCCGTCCTCCAGCCGCACGATCGGCTGGTAGGCAAGCGTGAACTCGCGCCGCTCGATGGCGCGGCGAAGATCGGATTCGAATTGCAGCCGGTCGGTGCCGACGGTGCGGAAGGCGGGCCGGAACGGTTCGATCCTGTCGCCGCCGAAGCGCTTAGCCTGGTGCATTGCAAGCTCGGCGTCCTTGACCATGTCCTCGGCCGAGGTCTGCGCCGTCGTCCAGGTGATCAGGCCGATCGAGGCGGTCAGCACGATCTCGCGCTTGGCGAAGGTGATCGGGTTGTTGATTGCGTGCTTGATGGCGTCGGCGATCGCCGCGATGCGGGCAGGGTCCTGCTCCGAAAGCAGCATCAGCGCGAACTGGTCGCCGGCAAAGCGCGATAGCGAATCCTTCGGCTTCAAGAGCCGGTGCAGCCGGCGCGCGACGGTGAGCAGAATGGTGTCGCCGGCCGAAATTCCGAGACCGTCATTGACCTGCTTGAAGCGGTCGATGTCGATGATGAAGACCGTGGGACGCACCTTCTCCTCGGTGCGGGCGATCGAGATGATCGCCTCCAGCCGGTTCATGAACAGTTCGCGGTTCGGCAGGCCGGTCAGGTTGTCGTGCACGGCATCGTGCAGCAGCCTTTCCTCGGATTTCTTCTGTTCGGTGACGTCGACCATGGTGCCGACGCAGCGGATCACCTCGCCGTCGGAGCCGATAACCGGCCGGGCGCGCAGCGAGAACCAGTGGTAGTGGCCGTCGGCGCCGCGCAGGCGGAAGTTCTGCGCCACCTTGCCGCGGCGATGCTCCAGCACCACGTCGAGCGTGGTGCGGAACGTGTCGCGGTCGTCGGCATGCAGCACCGGCAGCCAGTTGCGCGCCGCACCCCCAAGGCTGTTGGGCGCAAGGCCGAGCTGCAGGCTGATGTCCGGCTTGGTCACCACCCGGTCGCGCAGCACATCCCAGTCCCAGACGATGTCGCCCGAGCCGGCGACGGCAAGCGCCTGCCGCTCGAGGTCGGAGAACAGGCCCTGGTGCAGCGCGCCGCCGGCAAAGGCGTGCTGCATGACGGTGAAGCCGATCAAGAGTATAATCAGGATCAGCCCGCCGCCCAGCGCCGGCTGGGCGATGTCGTTGTCCAGCATGCCGGTGATCGCCATCCACGACCCGCATAGCCATAGCAGCACCATCACCCAGCTCGGCACCAGCATGATCGCGCGGTCATAGCCGCGAATGCCGAGGAAGATGATGAGGCCGAGACCCGTGAGCGCGGTGGCGGCGAACGAGATGCGGGCAATGCCGGCGGCGACCGCCGGATCGACGATGGCCACGCCCGCGATCAACAGCAGTCCGAAGATCCAGACCAGCGCGCCATAGCTGAAATGGCCGTGCCAGCGGTTGAGGTTGAGATAGGCGAACAGGAACACCACGAAGGTTGCGGCCAGCGCCACCTCCGTGCCGGCCCGCCATATCTGCTCGTTGCCGGGCGATATCTCGATGATCTTGTTGAGGAAGCCGAAGTCGACGCAGATATAGGCCAGCACCGCCCAAGCGAGCGCTGCGGTCGCCGGGAACATCGAGGTTCCTTTGACCACGAACAGGATCGTCAGGAACAGCGCAAGAAGCCCCGAAATGCCGATGACGATGCCGCGGAACAGCGTGTAGGAATTGACCGAGTCCTTGTAGGAGTCCGGCTCCCAGAGATAGACCTGCGGCAGTTTCGGCGAGGCGAGCTCGGCGATGAAGGTCACCACCGTTCCGGGGTTCAGCGTCACCCGGAACACGTCGGCGTCCGGGCTTGTCTGGCGGTCGAGCGCGAAACCCTCGCTGGGCGTGATCGCGGCGATGCGCGTCGAGCCGAGGTCGGGCCAGAAGATGCCGGAATTCACCAAGCGGAAATGCGGCGCGACGATCAGCCGGTCGAGCTGCTGGTCGGTGGTGTTGGCGAGCGCGAACACGGCCCAGTCGCCGCTCGAGCGCGCGTCATTGGCCTCCACCTCGATGCGCCGCACGATGCCGTCGGGGCCGGGCGCGGTCGAGACCTGGAAATTCTCACCCTGGTTCCGGTAGATCTCGACGGCGCCGGACAGGTCCAGCGCCTTGTCGTCGCGCGCGATCTTGATCGGTTCGACGGCGAAAGCCGGCATGGCCGAAAAAAGCGTGACGACGACCGTCATGATGAGGGCGAACAGCGACGCTAATCGCGGAAAATTCGTCACAGTCAGCCCTTCGTTCCATCGCCCGGCGGATCGTCCGCGATCCGGGCGTAGAGGTAGTGATCCTGCCAGATGCCGTTGATCCTGAGATAGGATCGCAGAAGTCCTTCGCGCCGGAATCCGGCTTTTTCAAGCACGCGGATCGACCGGGCGTTTTCGGGAATACAGGCAGCTTCGATCCGGTGCAACCGCAGCGTATCGAAGGCGAAGCGCGAGACGAGCTTGACCGCATCGGTCATCAGGCCGCGGCCGCCGAATCGTTCGCCGATCCAGTAGCCGATATGGCCGCTCTGGGCGACGCCATGGCGGATGTTGCCGAGCGTGATGCCGCCGGCAAGCTTGCCGCTCGATTTCTCGAAGATGAAGAAGGCGATCGCCGTGCCTTGCGCGTAATCCTCGCGGTAGCGGCTGATGCGCAGGCGCCACGCGGTGCGGTCGAGCTCGTCCGGCTGCCAACGCGGCTCCCAGGGTTCGAGGAAAGCGCGGCTTTCGCCGCGCACCGCCGCCCATTCGCGGTAGTCATTGGTCAAGGGCACGCGCAGCGTGACCTTATCGCCCTTCAGTGCCGGCAGGTCACGGCGAAAGAAAGGGAGCGCGAACACGGCGCTTGTTCTAAGCGGATATTCGTGGGATGCCCCACGAATATCTGCTTAGATTCCCTGGTTTTTCGCAGGCTCTGATCGCAAAATGGGACACTTTTGCGGAACCTGCTTAGGGTCAGACGGCGAGCCGGCGGGCCGTCGTCTGCGGGCCCGCAAGCGATTCGAGGATCGCCTCGTAGGGCGCAAGCGTGCCCACGGGGCCGACCGCGGTAAGCGTCGGCTTGGTCGAGAACAGCCGCGAGGAGAGGTCGGTCAGCCGCTCGACGGTCAGCGCCGAAAGCCGCTCCATCAATTCCTCCTTGGCGATCGGCCGTCCGAACAACAGCAATTGCCTTGCGATCTGCGAGGCCCGGCTAGCCGGGCTTTCGGCCGACATGATGAGCCCGGCGCGATATTGCGCCCGGGCCCGGTCGAGTTCTTCCTGCAGGATGCTTTCGCCGGCCTTCTGCAACTCGCCGATGATCACCGGCACCAGCTTGGCGATGTCGCTCTGGCCGGTCGCGGCATGCACGCCGAAGATGCCGGTGTCGGAAAAACCCCAGTGGAAGGCATAGACCGAGTAGCAGAGGCCGCGCTTTTCGCGCACCTCCTGGAACAGCCTCGACGACATGCCGCCGCCCAGGATCATCGACAGCACCTGCGAGGCGTAGAAATCGCGTACATGATAGGCGCGGCCCTCGAAGCCGAGCACGATCTGCGCATCCATCAGGTCGCGGTCCTCGCGGAAGTCGCCGCCGACATATTGCGCATATTGCGGGATGTTGCCGGCTGCCTTGGCGCGGAAGCCGCCGAGCCGCTTCTCGACCTCGCGCACGAAATTGTCGTGCTTGACGTCGCCGGCGGCCACGATGACCATCCGCTCGGCGTCATATTGCCGCTCGATGAAGTCGTGCAGTTGCTTGGAGCTGAAGGATTTGACCGTCTCAGGCGTGCCCAGGATCGAGCGGCCGATGGTCTGGTGGCGGAAGGCCGTTTCGGTGAAGCGGTCGAAGACGATGTCGTCGGGCGTGTCGTGCGCGGCGCCGATCTCCTGCAGGATCACATGCTGCTCGCGCTCCAGCTCCTCTGGATCGAATTCGGACTCCTGCAGGATGTCGGCCAGGATATCGACCGCCAGCGGCACGTCGCCGGACAACACTCTTGCATAGTAGGACGTCGTCTCGACGCTGGTAGCGGCGTTGATCTCGCCGCCGACATTCTCGATTTCCGAGGCGATCTCGAAGGCGCTGCGGCGCTTGGTGCCCTTGAACGCCATGTGCTCGAGCAGATGGGCCATGCCATGCTCTTCGTCGCGCTCGTTGCGGGCGCCTGACTTGACCCAGGCTCCGAGGGCAACCGATTCGATGCTTGGAAGGGTTTCGGTGGCGACTGTCAGGCCGTTCGACAGACGGCTTACCTCAACACCCATATGGCAAGTACTCCCTAACGCGCCGCCCGCGAGTGGCGGTTCACATAATCTTCCACCATTTTCAAGTCGGATGGAAGTATCGTGTATTTTTCGTCGGCTGTCATCAAGCCGCCTAGCCATGCGGGCAGGGCAGGGGTGACGCCGCTCGCTGCCTCGACCGCGGCCGGGAATTTCGCCGGATGCGCGGTGCCGAGCACCACCATGGGCACCGGACCGGAGGCGTGGGCGGCCGCGACATGAACGGCGGCGGCCGTGTGCGGATCGAGCAGGTAGTTGCTCGCCTCCAGCGTCGCGCGGATGGTGGCGGCGACCTCGTCGACGCTGGCGCGGCCGGCGTCGAATTCGGCGCGGATGCGCTTGAGTTGGCCTTCCTCGATGGTGAAGGCGCCCGACTGCTTCAGGCCGTTCATGTAGCGCCTGACCGTCTCGGCGTCGCGACCGGCCGCCTCGAACAGCAGCCGCTCGAAATTCGAAGACACCTGGATATCCATCGACGGCGAGGTCGTGGCGAACACGCCCTTGGTGCGGTATTCGCCGCTCGCCAATGTGCGCGCCAGGATGTCGTTGTCGTTGGTGGCGATGATCAGCCGCTCGATGGGCAAGCCCATGCGCTTGGCGGCGTAACCGGCGAAAATATCGCCGAAATTGCCGGTCGGCACAGTGAAGGAAACCGGCCGGTCCGGCGCGCCAAGCGACAGGGCCGACGAGAAATAATAGACGATCTGGGCCATGATGCGGGCCCAGTTGATCGAATTGACGCCCGACAGCGACACCCGGTCGCGAAAGGCGTGGTCGTTGAACATGTCCTTCACCAGGCCCTGGCAATCGTCGAAATTGCCTTCGACCGACAGCGCGTGGACGTTTGCCGCGCTCGACGTCGTCATCTGCCGCTGCTGCACCGGCGAGACCTTGCCGTGCGGGAAAAGGATGAAGATGTCGGTGCGGTCGCGGCCGGCGAAGGCGTCGATCGCGGCGCCACCGGTGTCGCCAGAGGTCGCGCCGACGATGGTGGCGCGCTGGCCGCGTTCGGCAAGCGCATGGTCCATCAGTCGCGCCAGCAACTGCATCGCCACGTCCTTGAAGGCCAGCGTCGGGCCGTGGAACAGCTCGAGGATGAAGGTGTTTTTCCCGGTCTGCACCAGCGGGCAGACGGCCTCATGCCGGAAGGTCGCATAAGCCTCCCGCACCAGCCGCTCGAAGACGGGCGTCGCGATCTCGCCGCCGAGGAACGGCGTCAGCACGCGAATGGCAAGGTCGGGATAGGCAAGCCCGCGCATGGCGCGGATGTCGGCGACCGAAAATTGCGGCCACTCGCGCGGCACGTAAAGCCCGCCGTCGCGCGCCAGGCCGGCCAGCACCGCGTCGGAAAATCCAAGCGCGGGCGCATCCCCGCGGGTACTCACATATTGCATCTTCAAAGGCCCATTGTTGCCGGTCGCGTCATCCACGGCAATTGGTTAATTTTCCGAGCCGGCTCAGTCGCATTTTTGCCGCGCGGTTGCTATACGTCACCGGCTTTGTGAGAGGGAAGTGCAGTTTCATGGCGTTTTATTCGGTCAACCGTCGTTTTGTCGCGGGTCTGGCGCTCACCGGCTTTATGCTTGCCGCCGCCGGCTGCCAATCGAGCGACAATGGCATCCTGGACCTCGGTTTCGGCAAGAAAACGGATCCGACCGCGCCGCCACCGCCGCCGGATCCCAAGATCCTCGCCAGCCAGCTGCGCGCCTATTGCCCGAAAGTGACGCTGCGCGACGGCACCGCCTATTTCAACACCTACGCCAAGGGCACCGCGGCGAAGCCGAAGAAAAAGAAGCTTGATCCCGCGGCGCAAGCCGAGGCCGAGGCAGCCGCCACGGCCGCCCAGACCGGACCAAACGGCCAGCCGATCGACCCCGATCACGATCCGTCGAAGGTCATCTACCAGGCCTCGATCACCGACGTGACACGCGATTGCACCCATGCCAACGGCCAGATGTCGATGAAGATCGCCGTCGCCGGCAAGGTCGTGCCAGGGCCAGTCTTCGCGCCCGGCACCGTCACCATGCCGATCCGCATCGCGGTTCAGCGGGGCGACGAGGTGCTTTATTCCCAGCTGCATCAGTACCAGGTGCAGGTCACCGACCCTTCGGCTGCTACCCAGTTCGTCTTCGTCGACAGCAATGTCGTGGTGCCGGAGCCTTCCGCGCGCGACTATCAGGCCTATGCCGGCTATGACGAGAACACGCCGGCTACGGCCGCCGAAAGGTCCAAGGGCAAGAGGAAGAAGCGCGCTCCGGCCACGAACTAGCCTAGGCGTCCTCGGACCACTCCGACAGCGCGGCGATGGTGCCGTTCAGTTCCGCCCAGCGCCGGATGACCGTCTCGGCGCCGGCCTCGGTCAGCGCGTCGGCATGGCCCGGATAGCTGTGTCCCGCGCCGGTGAAGCCGATGACGCGCATGCCGGCCGCCCTGGCGCCGGCGATGCCATGCACGGAATCCTCGATGACGAAAGTGTTCTTCGGGTTGGCGCCGAGTTGTTCGGCGGCGTAGAGGAATACGTCAGGCGCCGGCTTGGTCTTCTTGCTGGGAATGTCCAGCCCCGAAAAGATGCGGCCGGCGAAGAACGGCAGCAGCCGCACCTTCTCCAGCATGAATTCGACCCGTTCGGTGCGCGAATTGGAGCAGACGGCGCGCGGCGCGGTGACTGCGGCTACCGCCTCGCGGGCACCCTCGATGATGCGCACGTCTGCGCGCAGCTTGCGGTCGACCAGTTCCTCGGCGCGGTCGATCAGCGAGGCCTGGAACGGAATCTGCGACTTCTCCTCGACCCGCAGCATGATGTCCTTGAAGGTGAGACCGGCATAGGTCTCGGCAAGCTCCTCGGCCGAAATCTCGAATCCGGCCGACGTCAGAAGCTCGGCCTCGACCCGCGCGGCGATGATTTCGGAATCGACGAGCACCCCGTCGCAATCGAAAATGACAAGATCTGGCTGGGGCATGGCAATCCGGGAAACGTTGGGGAAAAAGCCTATTGGCTTAGAGCATGATGCCGAAAAGTGTGGAGCGGTTTTCGGAGGGCATCATGCTCTATTTCTTTGATCTAGGCGGCGCGGCATACACCAATGGACCGGCCTGCGCAAACCGCGTGGGCCGGGCGGCGAGCCTTCACCGAATGTTTACGCTGATCGGTAACCATAACAGCCAGTAAACCGTAACGCGTTCTTTTGGGTGTTTTGATGTCTGCCGTGCGTCTTATCGACGAGCTTTCCCAAGCTCCCCAGCAGGCCGAATGGCTGGACACGATCCTGAAGGGCGACTGCGTCGCCGCGCTGGACAAGCTGCCGGAAAAGTCGGTCGACATCATCTTCGCCGACCCGCCCTACAATCTGCAGCTCGACGGCGACCTGCACCGGCCCGATCAGTCCAAGGTCGACGCCGTCGACGACGACTGGGACCAGTTCGAGAGTTTCGAGGCATATGACGCCTTCACCCGCGCCTGGCTGCTCGCGGCGCGCCGCGTGCTGAAGCCCAGCGGCACCATCTGGGTCATCGGCTCCTATCACAACATCTTCCGCGTCGGCGCCCGCATGCAGGATCTCGGCTTCTGGATCCTCAACGACATCGTCTGGCGCAAGACCAACCCGATGCCGAATTTTCGCGGCCGCCGCTTCCAGAACGCGCATGAGACGATGATCTGGGCCTCGCGCGACCAGAAGGCCAAGGGCTACACCTTCAATTACGAAGCGCTGAAGGCCTCGAACGACGATTTGCAGATGCGCTCCGACTGGCTGTTCCCAATCTGCACCGGCGGCGAGCGGCTGAAGGACGAGAACGGCAACAAGCTGCATCCGACGCAGAAGCCGGAAGCGCTGCTCGCCCGTATCATGATGGCCTCGACCAAGCCGGGCGACGTCGTGCTCGATCCCTTCTTCGGCTCCGGCACCACGGGCGCCGTCGCCAAGCGCCTCGGCCGCCATTTCGTCGGCATCGAGCGCGAGCAGGCCTATATCGACGCCGCCAATGAGCGCATCGCCGCGGTGCGTCCGCTGGAAAACGCCGATCTCACCGTGCTTTCGGGCAAGCGTGCCGAGCCGCGCGTCGCCTTCATCAGCCTGATCGACAACGGCCTGGTGACGCCGGGCGCCACGCTTTACGACGCCAAGAAGCGCTGGGCGGCCAAGGTGCGCGCCGACGGCACGCTGGCGATTGGCGACAGCGCCGGCTCGATCCACAAGATCGGCGCCGAAGTGCAGGGGCTGGATGCCTGCAACGGCTGGACCTTCTGGCACTATGAGCGCAGCGGCGGCCTGACCCCGATCGACGAATTGCGCCGCATCGCCCGCCTCGGCATGGAGCGGGCAGGGGCCTGAGCCGCCGGCCCCTCTTGAATCAACACCTCAACGGATCGCCGCAAGCGATTCAGTTCAGGCCGCAATCCCGAACCGCTGAAGGTCTGCTTTAAGCGTCTTGGCGTCGGTGAACAGCACCGACTGCCAGCCGGCGGCCCTGGCGCCGTCGACATTCTTCTGGCTGTCGTCGATGAACAATGTGGCGGATGGCTCGAGACCGAACGCGGTCACGTGATGATCATAGATGGCGCGGTCCGGCTTGATCTGGCGGATGTCGGCCGACACGGTCACGCCGCGCGGCCGGTTGAGAAAGTCGAAACGCTGCCGTGCTTCGGCGAGCGTGTCGGCGGCGAAGTTGGTCAGCATGGTCACATCGTGGCCGCGCTCGATCAGGCCGAGCATGATGGCGACGCTGTCGTCATAGGCATGCGGCACCATCTCGTGCCAATGGCGGCGGAAGTTACGGATGTTCTCGGCGTGATCGGGATGCTCGGCGATCAGCAACGCCTCTGCATCTTCCCATGTGCGGCCGCGATCCTGCTCGATGTTCCACTCGCTGGTGCAGACATTGTCGAAGAACCATTTGCGCTCTTCGGCATCCGGTATCAGCCGGCTGAACGCAAGATCCGGATCGTAATGGATCAGCACCTTGCCGATGTCGAACACGATATGGCGGATTTCGGTCATGCAGGCCTCTTTGCACTGTGCGGCGACGGTTTCTTGGTCGCGCCCGGTATCGCCACCTCGATTGCCTTTTTCATGACAGTCGGCAGCGCTTCCCCGGAAATTTCATGAGCCAGCGACCAGAAATGCCCGTCCGGCGCGTCGCCTTTGACGCGGGCATGGAAGATTTCGAGCTCAAGCGCGAAATGGGTGAAGACGTGCCCGATCTGCCCGGCGCGGCGCCAATCGGCGGGAAAAGGCGCGGCCTCGGCCGTCGTGGCGCCGTCAACCCGCGCTGTCCAGCCGGTGGTCGGCACCTCGGTCATACCGCCGAGCAAGCCTTTCTCGGGCCGCTTGCGGAGCAGGATGGCGCCGTCGTCGCGCTCGGCGACGAAGGCGGCACCCTTGCGCAGTGGCTTGTCGTCCTTCGGCAGCCGGACCGGGAAACGTTCAGGATCGCCGGTGAGAATGGCGCTGCAATCCTCGCGGATCGGGCAGAGCATGCAGCGCGGCCGCTTCGGCGTGCAGATCGTCGCGCCGAGATCCATCATCGCCTGGGCAAAGTCCCCGGGCCGCGTCTGCGGCACCAGTTTTTCGACCAGCGCGCGGATCTCCGGCTTGGCCTCGCCGAGCGGCGTTTCGATCGAATAGAGCCGGGTCACGACCCGCTCGACATTGCCATCGACGACCGCCGCTGGCCGGTCGAAGGCGATCGCGGCGATCGCCGCCGCGGTATAGGCGCCGATTCCCGGCAATTCGCGCAGACCCGCCTCGGTGTCGGGAAAACGGCCGCCTCGGAGCGCCACCAGGTCGGCGCAGGCTTTCAGGTTGCGCGCCCTGGAATAATAGCCGAGCCCGGCCCACGCCTTCATCACATCCTCGGCGGGCGCCGCCGCCAACGCTTCGACCGTCGGCCATTTCTCGACGAAATTGCGGAAATAGGCTTTCACCGCCTCGACCGTGGTCTGCTGCAGCATCACCTCGGACATCCACACGCGATAGGGATCGGCCCTCACGCCGCGCCCAGACGCGACCGGCGTGACGCGCCAGGGCAAGTCGCGGTGATGCGCGTCATACCAGGCAAGCAGG
This sequence comes from Mesorhizobium sp. B3-1-9, assembly GCF_006439595.1. Lineage (NCBI taxonomy): Bacteria > Pseudomonadati > Pseudomonadota > Alphaproteobacteria > Hyphomicrobiales > Phyllobacteriaceae > Mesorhizobium > Mesorhizobium sp. B3-1-9. The sequence continues at coordinate 140,617 of NZ_VFTJ01000007.1, read as the reverse complement.
CGGGAGGCGATATCCGGGGATCCAGCTTTGCTGGTATCGCCGGATCCGATATCGCCGGATGCGGTCTTCTGTGATGCCTTGCGGGTCTGATCGAGCGGTGCCATTGATCGGATGAGCTGGGGAACTGGAGAACGCACATGGCAGGGAAAAGGCCCTTCGGCAATCCCGTTCCGGTGAGCGATCTCGCCACCGAGATCCTCGACCCGGTGCTGAAGAAGCGCGCCGGTATCTCGATCGGGCTGGTGCAGTCCTGGGAAGAGATCGCCGGGCCGCGCCTGGCCGCCCACTCGCGGCCGGAGAAGATTCAGTGGCCACGCCGCTTGCACGAGGACGATCCGTTCGAGCCGGCGACCTTGATCATCGCCTGCGAAGGCATGGCGGCGTTGCATCTGCAGCACGAGGCCGGCGAGGTGATCAACCGCGTCAATGCCTTCCTGGGTTTCAACGCGGTCGGCCGCATCAAGATTCTGCAAAAACCGGTGCTTTCGCAAAAGGCGCGGCCGAAGCCGGCGCCGCGCCCTCTGAGCGAGGCGGAGAAGTCGAAGCTTTCGCATCTGGTCGGCCAGATCGAGGATGACGGCCTGCGCGCTTCGCTGGAGCGGCTCGGCGCCACGATTATGGGTGAAAGGAAGCCCAAAGGATCGTAAGAAGCGTCATGAATGCGTCACCAATCTCGCGCATTCGTGATGCTTATGATCAAGTTTCGCGATTGGATTGGGGATCGCGATGCCTTAATTCGCGCCAACTCTCGCCTTTTCTAGCCCTTGCATTGCAAAATCCAACCGATATCAGGTGATTCGCATGAACCGTGCCCCGTCTGGCAAAAGCTTGTCTCGCAGAAACCTTCTGACCGCGCTGGCTGCTGTTCCTGCGGTGGCGCTGCTTGCCGCATGCAGCGACTCCGGCGAGGAGGCGAAGGCAGCCGACGTGAAGCCGGCCAACCCGTCGACGCCTGCCAAGCCGGCCGCCACGCCGGCGGCGGTCCAGGTGCCCGAGGCGCAGGGCACCGTGGACATGACGGAACTGCTCAAGCCCGGCGCGCTGCCCGACAAGCAGCTCGGCAACGACGACGCCAAGGTCACCATCGTCGAATACGCGTCGATGACCTGCCCGCATTGCGCGCATTTCAATGACACCACCTTCCCACAGTTGAAGTCGAAATATATCGACACCGGCAAGGTCCGTTACATCCTGCGCGAATTCCCGTTCGACCCGAGCGCCGAGGCCGGCTTCATGCTGGCGCGCTGCTCGAAGGACAATTACTTCGCCATGGTCGACGTGCTGTTCAAACAGCAGCCGAGCTGGGTCGGCGTCAACAACACCAAGGAAGCGCTGCTGCAGATCTCCAAGTTGGCCGGTTTTACACAGGAGTCCTTTGAGTCCTGCTTGACGGACCAGAAACTTCTGGACGATGTGAGAGCAGTCCAGAAACGCGGAGCGGACGAGTTCAAGGTCGACTCGACGCCGACCTTCTTCATCAACGGAAAGACCTACAAAGGGGCGATGTCGATTGAGGAAATGTCGGCCATCATCGACCCTCTGCTCTGACATCCAGGCCGCGCCGAAGCGGTCCGGCTTCGGCGCGCACGCCTGTAGTGTTGGGCGGCGCGAATGAAATTTTCGCGCCTTCGCCTCCTCGGTTTCAAATCCTTCGTCGAGCCCGGCGAGTTCGTCATCGAACGCGGGCTGACCGGCATTGTCGGGCCGAACGGCTGCGGCAAGTCGAACCTCGTCGAAGCTTTGCGCTGGGTGATGGGCGAAAGCTCCTACAAGAACATGCGCGCGTCCGGCATGGACGACGTGATCTTCTCCGGCTCCGGTGCGCGGCCGGCGCGCAATACCGCCGAAGTCACGCTTTTCCTCGACAATACCGACCGCACGGCGCCCGCCGCTTTCAACGACGCCGATGAACTGCAGGTGTCGCGCCGCATCGAGCGCGAGGCGGGCTCGCTCTACCGCATCAACGGCAAGGAAGCGCGCGCCAAGGACGTGCAGCTTCTGTTCGCCGACCAGTCGACCGGCGCCCGCTCGCCCTCCATGGTCGGCCAGGGCCGCATCGGCGAGCTGATCCAGGCCAAGCCGCAGGCGCGCCGCGCGCTGCTTGAAGAAGCCGCCGGCATCTCCGGCCTGCACACGCGCCGGCATGAGGCCGAGCTTCGGCTCAAGGCGGCCGAGCAGAACCTCGAGCGGCTGGACGACGTCGTCGGCGAGCTGGAAGGCCAGATCGAGAGTCTGAAGCGCCAGGCCCGCCAGGCGTCGCGCTTCAAGAACCTGTCGGCCGATATCCGCAAGGCCGAAGCGACGCTGCTGCATCTGCGCTGGACGCTGGCAAAAACCCAGGAAGGGGAGGCGCGTTCCGCGCTTGCCGTCGCCACCACGCTGGTCGGCGACCGCGCCGCCGCCCAGATGGCGGCGGCCAGGGAGCAGGGCATCGCAGCGCACCGGCTGCCGGACCTGCGCGACGCCGAAGCCGCCGCTGCTGCCGCCTTCCAGCGCCTGTCGATCGCCAAGACCCAGATCGAGGAAGAGGCCGGCCGCATCCGCGCCCGCCAGACCGAGCTCGAACGCCGCCTGCAGCAGCTCGACGCCGACATCGCCCGCGAGGAGCGGATGGTGCGAGACAATGCCGACATCCTGGAGCGCCTGCGCACCGAGGAAGCCGGGCTCAATTCGGAAAACGCCGGTGCCGCCGAGCGCGAGGCGACCACGCGCGCCGCCTTCGAGCAGGCCGGCGCGACGCTCTCGCAGAGCGAAGCAAAACTTGCCGCGCTGACCGCCGAGCGCGCCGAGGCGGCCGCCTCGCGCCACCAGATCGAGCGCTCGCTGCGCGAGACCGCCGAGCGCCGTGATCGCTTCGCCCGTCAGCTCGCCGAGGTCGACCGCGAGCTTTCCGACATCGTCGCGCGCATTTCCGGCCTGCCCGATCCGGCCGAGAAGCGGCTTCTGGTCGAGGATGCGCTTGCCCGGCTGGAAGAGGGCGAGGCCGGCGCCATTGCCGCCGAGCAGGCCGTCGCCGAGGCCCGCACTGCTGAAAGCGCCGCAAGGCCTCCGCTGCAGGATGCAAGGGCCGAACTGGCGCGCATCGAGACGGAAGCGCGCACGCTGGCGAAGATCCTCAATGCCACCAGCGGGGGCGATCTTTTCCCTTCAGTGCTGGACCAGATCAGTGTCGAGCGCGGCTACGAAACCGCGCTTGGCGCGGCCCTTGGCGAGGACCTCGACGTTCCGCTCGACCGCAGCGCTCCGGTGCATTGGGGCGAAAGCTCGGTCCAGCCCGGCGATGCGTCGCTGCCCGAAGGTGTGAAGAGCCTGGCCAGCGTCGTTCGCGCGCCGGCGCAGCTTGCCCGCCGCCTCGCGCAGATCGGCATCGTCGACACCGTCGATGGCCGCCGGTTGCAGGCGCTTCTGGCCCCCGGCCAGCGGCTGGTCAGCCGCGATGGCGCGCTCTGGCGCTGGGACGGCTTGACGGCGAGCGCCGACGCTCCGACCGCCGCCGCGCTGCGGCTGGCGCAGAAGAACCGCCTGGCGGAGCTCGATGCCGAAGCCGTGCAGGCGACGCTTGTCGTACGCGAGGCCGAGGAGGCGTTGACGCATGCCGAGCAGGCGATGCGCCAGGCAAGCGATGCCGAGCGCAATGCGCGCCAGGCCGGCCGCGACGCCCAGCATGCTCTGGATGCCGCCCGCAACGCGCTGGCCGAGGCCGAGAAGGCCGGCGGCGAGCTGTTGAGCCGGCGCGCCGCGCTTGAAGAGGCACGCGCTCGCATTGTTGACAGCCATGAGGAGACGCAGGCCGCTTTCCTCGAAGCCGAGGCGATGTTGCAGGACGCGCCCGATCTTGGCGACCTGCAATTGCAGCTCGAACAGGCCTCCGCCAACGTCTCGCGCGACCGCGCTACGCTCGCCGATGCGCGCGCCGTGCATGAAGGGCTGCGGCGCGAAGCCGAGGCGCGCATGCGCCGGCTGGACGCCATCGGTGCCGAACGCAAGAACTGGCTGGAGCGCGCCGAGAATGCCTCGACGCAGATCGCGGCCCTTGGCGAGCGCAAGGCCGAAGCCGAGGCCGAGCGCGAAAGGCTGGCCGACGCGCCGGACGAGATCGACGCCAAGCGCCGCGCCCTGCTGACGCAGCTTTCCGAGGCCGAAGCTTTGCGCCAGGCGGCGAGCGACCGCCTGCAGGAGGCGGAGAGCAAGCAGGCCGAGCTCGACAAGGCGGCCACCGCCGCCATCCAGTCGCTCGCCGAATCGCGCGAAACCCGCGTCCGCGCCGAGGAGCGGCTCACCGCGGCCGATGAACGCCGCGCCGAGGTCGAGGCGCGCATCCAGGAAGCGCTCAACACGCCGCCGCATCTGGTCATCAAGCATACCGGCCTCGAAGCCGACGACCCGATGCCCGACATGGCCGAGATCGAGCGCCAGCTCGACCGGCTGAAGATCGAGCGCGAGCGCCTCGGCGCCGTCAACCTGCGCGCCGAGGAAGAGCAGAAGGAATTGTCGGAGCGGCTGGAGACCATCGTTTCCGAGCGCGAGGACATCATCGAGGCGATCAGAAAACTGCGCCAGGCGATCCAGAGCCTCAACCGCGAGGGCCGCGAGCGGCTGCTGTCGGCCTTCGAGGTGGTCAACGGCCATTTCCAGCGGCTGTTCTCGCATCTGTTCGGCGGCGGCACGGCCGAGCTGCAGTTGATCGAGTCCGAGGATCCGCTGGAGGCGGGGCTGGAAATCCTCGCCCGCCCGCCCGGCAAGAAGCCGCAGACCATGACGCTGCTTTCCGGCGGCGAGCAGGCGCTGACGGCGATGTCGCTGATCTTCGCCGTGTTCCTCACCAACCCCGCGCCGATCTGCGTGCTCGACGAGGTCGACGCGCCGCTCGACGACCACAATGTCGAGCGCTTCTGCAATTTGATGGACGAGATGTCGAAGACCACCGAAACCCGCTTCGTCATCATCACCCACAACCCCATCACCATGGCGCGCATGGACCGGCTGTTCGGTGTCACCATGGCCGAGCAAGGCGTCAGCCAGCTGGTCTCGGTCGACCTGCAAGCCGCCGAGGCGATGCGCGAGGCGAGCTGAGCTCGCCTTTCTCACGTTCAACGACCAATCCTAGTTCTCCGGCGCCGTCGCAGGCGCCGTATAGCGCCTTCGCACGGCGTCGATCACCAGCTTGCGGCTTTCGTCGGCCGACAATGTCTTGTTCTTCTCCGCCTCAGCCGTTTCTCGGGCGAGGTCCTTGTCCCTGATCTGCTGGCGGAACCATTTGGAATAATCGCCGGCGCGCAAATGGTATTCCCATGTCTTGTCGTCGATACCTTCCGCCATCTGGGCGAAGATGATGAGATTATGGGCTCTGAGCTTCATCGCCTTCTTCGGCCCGGTGAAATAGAAGCTGCCCGCCTCGTCGAGCTCGCCTTCGGCATATTTGCGACTGTGCCGCTTCAGCGACTGGTCGGGCTCGACCGCCTTGACCGTGAACGGCTTTTTGTCGTCATGCGGCCGCCAGAACAGCACCCGGTCGCCCTTGGGCAGCGGAATGTCCTTCGGCGCCTGGAGCCCGGTTTCCTTGCAGAAGGTCTTGATCACGCCCTTTGCGTTGGGCCCAAGCGCAATCACCGCCGTCACAAGGCCGAGCGCATCGGTCGAGATTGCCTCGGGATGGACGGTGATCAGCACCGTGCCGGGCAGCTCGATCGAAAGCACGGATCGCGTATCTCCGCGTCGCTTGGGCATCAAATGATGCGCCTCGTCGATGATCAGCCAGTGCGGCCTTGCCGTGCGATAGCGGACATTGCCGAGGCCGGGTAGCAATTCGGCGAAGAAATCGGGACGCTCATCGACCTTCAGCGCCAGGCCGTTGACCACGACATTGTTCTGCGGTTTCTCGATCAATTCCAGCAATTGTTCCTTGTTCGGCGCGGTCGAGCCGTTGCCGAGCGGCACCGCGCCTTTCAGTCCGTCATAGTCGCCCTCGGGGTCGAAAATGCAGAATTGCAGACCTTTTTCGACCAGCCGCTCGGTGAGCGCCGTGGCCAAGGTCGATTTGCCGATGCCCGAGCTGCCGGCGATCAGCACTGTTTCCATCGGCGACAAGTAGATGTCCTTGCCGCGTGAGGTCCCGAGCAGCACGCCGCGCGAGCGCTTTTTGGCCAGCGGATAATCGCGCTTGGTCAGCTTGCGGATCAGTTCCTCGACGCCTTTGCCGCGCGGCGCCTTGGTGACGAGGTCGGCGGTTTCCTTGACCGCGGGCAGCGCGTTGGCGACCGCGACGCTGCAGCCCGAGGCCCTGAGGAAAGCGTGGTCGTTCTCGGCGTCGCCGACGGCCACGACATTATGCGGCGACAGCTTCAGGTCCTCAAGCGCAGCCGCCAGTCCGGTTGCCTTGTTGATGCCCGAGGGCAGGATCATCACCGCGCCCTTGTTGAAGATGATCTCCAGCTCCAGCCCGAGCTTCTTGATGACGTCGAGCACTGTCACCTGGTGCGGCTCCCAAGTGGCGACGATCGAGCGGCCAACCGACAGCGGCTTCACGCCGCGCTTCTTGAGCCCGTCGATGAGATCGACGGAAGGCGAGGGCGAGATCGTGCGCTCTTCCTCGCTGGCCGGCGTGTAGATCAGCGCGCCGTTTTCGGCGACGACCTTGTCGAACAGGAAAAGTTCGGGAAAAACCTCCTTGAGGTCGGGCAGTTCGCGGCCGGTGACCAGGATGAGCTTGCGCCCTGATTTCTTCAGCTTTTCCAGCGCCGAGATCGTGCTGGCCGTGACCAGGCCATCATGCGCCAGCGTGCCGTCATAGTCGGTGGCCAATGCCATGAAATACATCGGTTTAACCTCTCCGCCGGCTGTTTTTCGCACCCGCCGGGAGTATCCGGCTCGGCGGACAACAACGCCTGGAGGCGGAAAAGGTTTAGGTCGAGCACTGGATTTCTCGGGCCGGCGCTAGGCCGTCGCGCATCGCAGCGACTCGCCCATGCGAACGAAACGATCGACCACGAAGAGCTCAATCCGCCCACTTGCCGTACGTCGACGCCTTCGTTACTGCGATCTGATGGCGACGCACAAACTTACCAACACCACTTGGCACAATGTCCTCGGTACGATCGCGCCGGCGCTCACAATTGCATCCGGCGATGTCGTGACGACGGAAACGCTCGACGCTCAGGGCTTCGACAAGAACGGTGTGCAGCGGTCACGAGGGCCGAACCCTATGAACGGCCCGGTCTTCGTGACGGGAGCCGCACCTGGCGATGCGCTGCGTGTGGAGATCCTGCGCATGGCCCCGATCCGCTCTTCCGGCTGGACGATCTCGTCACTGGCTGCAAACGTTGTCGATCCGGAGGCTGCTCGTGGGCTGCCTGCAAGGGACAAAGTCACTTGGCAGATCGACCTGGAAGCGCGAACTGTGGTGTTGCAGGAGCCGCTGCCGGGCCTCGAGCACTTCATTTTGCCGGTCGAGCCGATGATCGGCTGCTTCGGCGTCGCGCCATCGATGGGCCAGGCCTTCTCCACCGCGACCAGTGCAGAAAATGGCGGGAACATGGATTACCGCGGGTTTCGGCCCGGCGCGACCGTTTGGTTCCCCGTTGCCGTAGAGGGTGCGCTCTTCTTCGCGGGCGATTGCCATGCGGCGCAGGGTGATGGGGAGATCGTTGGAACCGGGATCGAAACCTGCTTTGAAGTTGAGCTTCGCTTGACTGTGGAAAAAAACAGACGGTTGACATGGCCTCGTGGCGAGAACGAGACCCACATTTTCTCTGTTGGTAATGCTCGTCCGCTTGATCAGGCCCTCCAGCACGCGACCACGGATATGTTCAACTGGTTGACCAGTGACCACGGCTTGTCCGCCGCTGCCGCATCGCATCTGATGGGACAGGTTGTCCGGTATCACGTCGGAAACGTTTTTGACCCTGCTTATACGATGGTTTGCCTGATCGATAAGCGATGGCTTCCGAAACCGGCCTCCACCGGCTGACGAGAGAAATTCCAGGAAAAGCGTGGGCGGTTTTCCGTTCGGAATTGTGTCAAAACAAAGAGCAGGGCGGTTCGCTGTTTCCGTGAAACCGTGAAACGCACGAGTGCAAGCCACGGCGCCAACAACCATACCATCCGTTTGACTGGCCGATGGCAGTGGCTGGGGCGCCAGGATTCGAACCTGGGAATGTCGGTACCAAAAACCGATGCCTTACCACTTGGCGACGCCCCAGCAGGCGGGGCATGCCCGCTGCGCGCGGCCTTATAGGACGAGGCGGAGCAAAGCTCAATGCCGGCTGTGCATGAAACACGACGGCAATTCGTCCCGGCTGCTCAGGCGCGGCGATTGATTAGCCGAAGATAGAGCTCGGCATAGGCTCGTCCCATCTTGTCGGCGGTGAAGAGGTTGGAAAACCGCTCGCGCGCCGCCCGTCCCCATTTTTCCGCTTCCTCGGGCGAATCGAGCAGGCGGTCGATCGCTTCGGCAAGGCGGGCGGGATCGGAAGGCGGGACGATAAGGCCGGTGACGCCGGCCTTGTTCACATAGGAGGTTCCGGTTCCGATCTCGCATGAGATCATCGGCTTGCCGCACATCGCCGCTTCCGCCAGCGAGACGCCATAGGCCTCGGAGCGCTGGTTCGAGGGGAAGACGAAACCGCTGCAGGTGTGAAGCAGGGCCATCTTCTGTGGTTCGGAAATTTCACCGAGGAAGATAACGTTGTCGCGGCCGAGTCTTTCGGCCTGGCGTTTCAACTGCTGCCCGATCGGTCCCGACCCGGCGATGACGATCTTGCACCGCACCCGGTCCGCGGCCTCGACAAGGATATCCAGCCCCTTATAATAACGCAGCACACCGACGAAGAGCACGAAAGGCTCCGACACCATCGATTGGCGCCAGGCGTTGTCTGCAGCCGTCGGCACGGGATAGGCGCTCTGGTCTATGCCGATCGGGATGACCTGCGATTTGGCCCTGAATTTTCTCAGCGTCGCGCTCGAGCCCAGATAATCGGGCGATGTCGCCACGATCGCGTCGACATCGCCAAGGAAGCGCTGCATCAGCGGATTGTAGAACGGCAGCAGCAGGCGCTGCTTGACGATATCGGAATGGTAGGTGACGACGGCCGGCTTGCCGTGGCGCGATCTGAGATGCGCTATGTCCATGACCGGCCACGGAAAATGGTAGTGCACCAGGTCGGATTGCCGTGCGAGCCTGTCGAATTTACGAAAAACCTCGCGCGAAAACCCTGTCGATGCCAGCTCGAAATCGAGCTTCGCTTTGACGGCTATATGGCCGTCGATCCGCCCGGTGTTTTCCTCAGGCGCGCTGCTCAGTGACAGCACCTGCGTTTCGATGCCATAGCCGGCCGTGCTTTCGGCGATGGCATGGATGGTCCGCTCGACGCCGCCGAAGCTGTCCGGCCAATATGTCTTGAAGAAATGCAGGACTTTCAAACAGGCGTCTTTCGTCTTAACCGGATGGCCTGCTCGAAGATATGCCGCATGCCCTCGGCGTGATTCTTCCAGGTGAAACGCTCCACGTTGCGGCGCGCGCCGGAAGCAAGCTTTTGGCGCGATTGCGCATCGAGGCAAAGATGACGAAAGCCACTGGCGATCGCCGCAGCATCGCTGGGGTCGACCAGAACGGCGCCTTCGCCGGCCACTTCCGGCATCGACGACGTGTTCGACGTCAGCACCGGTTTGCCGTAGGATTGCGCCTCGACGATCGGGAAGCCGAAGCCCTCGTAGAGCGATGGCATGGCCAGAAAGAGGCAGTTCGCATAAAGCGTCGACAGCACGCTGTCGTCGACGAAGCCGGTGAAGAAGATCTGTTCCTCGAGGCTGCCGCGGCGTACCTCGTCCGCCAGGCCGGTTTGCTTCCAGCCGGTGCCGCCGACGATGACGAGATCGCAGCCCGAGCGGACGCTTTCAGGCAGCAACCCGTAGGCCTTGATGAGGTTGCCGAGGTTCTTCCGGGGCTCCAGCGTGCCGACGAAAAGCGCGTAGGGTCTCGCGATGCCGAGAGGCGCTAGGCTGGAAAAGCCGCCCGGCGCGGGCAGGGGCGTGGTGCCGGGAGCGATCGTGCGGATCGGCGTCTGCAGCCACGGAACCGCTGTTTTTAACGCGCTTGCCGTGGCGTCGGAATCGGTCACCACGACATCGGCCCGGCGTAGCGCGGGTTTCATCAGCAGGCGCTCGCCGAGCAAAGTCCGCATACGCATGGTTTCCGGCGCATGCAGCCAGACTAGATCGTGGATGGTCACCACCCGCGCGATCCGGCTGTCCAGCACCAGCGGCAGGCGGTGGGACGGCCCCCAGAAAACCTCAACCGCGTCGCGCGCGGCCCAGGCCGGCAGGATCGCTTGCCCCCACAAGGCCCGGCCTGAAAGCGACCGGTATCGATCCGTCCGCAAGGTAACGGCGCGCGGCAACTCGTAATCGGCATTGATCGGGGCCGGAGCGTAGACGCAAACCTCCGCGCCGAGTCCCGACAGCGCCTTGATCGACTTGTGGACGAACCGGCCGATACCATCCGTGGCCGATAAGAGGTTCCTGCCGTCGACGCCGATTCTCAAAATCGTCTCTGGAAGTGAGTTATATTAGGAATTTCGGATGCTTGCACTGTGAGACCAAGGGCCAGTTTTGAATGCTTCTTCCATTTCGACTCTGTCGCGAGCCTACTCCAAACATACATCCGGTCAAATCAGTCGGATTCGAAGGGAAGAGGCGAACTCTATCTGGGAAAAATTCTTGCGCCTCAGCCTCAGGATGGTAGATGCACGGAGTATCCGCCCAAAACTCGACGAGTGCACAGCTGCCGAAACTTATTATCCAGATCCCATGCTACAACGAGGCGGAGACGCTTGCGACGACACTGGCCGATCTGCCGCGCGACATCGCGGGGTTCGACATTGTCGAGTGGCTGGTCATCGACGACGGAAGCACCGACAGCACCGTGAAGGTGGCCGAGGAAAATGGCGTTGATCACATCGTGCGCCATACCAGCAACCGTGGCCTTGCTTATGCTTTCATGACAGGCATCGAGGCTTGCCTCGCGCGCGGGGCCGATGTCATCGTCAACACGGACGCGGACAACCAGTATTGTGCCGAGGATATCCCGTCGCTTGCCAAGCCCGTACTCGAAGGCCAGGCGGATATGGTCGTCGGTGCGCGTCCAATATCCGAGATCGAACACTTCTCGCCACTCAAGAAGCTTTTGCAGAAGCTGGGCAGCTGGGTGGTCCGAGTGACCAGCAAGACCGACGTGCGGGACGCCCCGAGCGGCTTTCGTGCGATATCGAGGAACGCCGCGCAGCGGCTGATCGTATTCAGCAACTACACCTACACGCTGGAAACCATTATCCAGGCCGGGCGCAAGAACATGCGCGTGGTTTCCGTGCCGGTCCGCGTCAACGGCGACTTGCGGCCGTCACGGCTGGTCAAGAGCATCCCCTCCTATCTGAAGCGTTCGGTCTTCACGATCGTGCGCATTTTCGTCATCTATCAGCCGGCGCGGTTCTTCGGTGCCGTGGCGGCCGTGCTCTTCGGACTGGGCTTCCTGATCGGGTTGCGCTTCCTTTATTTTTATCTGACGGAAGGCGTCAGCGGCCACGTTCAATCAGTTGTTCTGGCGGGCGTGCTTCTGACCATGGGCTTCCAGTCCCTTCTGGTCGCCTTCCTGGCCGACGTGATCGCTGCCAATCGCAAACTTCTCGAAGACATCCGCTACACACAGCGCGTCATGCAGGGACAAGCCGGCAACGAATCTTCTGCCTCGAACGAAAGGAAGGGCTGGACATGAAGGTGGCTGGCGGACAGGCAGAAGACGGCATCGTTATCGGTAACACCTACGACAAATATGGCACGCGAAACCCGATCGCGCGCCGGATGGTCGAAGGTTTCGACAACGCGCTTTCAGGGCTGGTGGCGAAAGTTAAGCCCGGCACCATTCACGAGGTCGGATGCGGAGAAGGATATTGGATCATCCGCTGGCTCGGTGAGGGCATCGACGCGCGTGGCACGGACTTCTCGAGACAAGTCATCGACATGGCGAAGGCGAATGCTCGCGGGCGCGACATGGATCCGGGACGTTTTGCCGTCCGCAGCATCTATGATGTCGTGGCGGAACGCGACAGCGCAGACCTGATCGTATGCTGCGAGGTGATGGAGCATCTCGAGAAGCCGCAACAGGCGCTGCAGGCGCTGCAGCGTATAACGACTTCGGACCTTATCCTGAGTGTGCCTCGCGAGCCGCTTTGGCGGATCCTCAATCTGGCGCGCGGCAAATACGTGTCGGCGCTGGGAAACACGCCGGGTCATCTGCAGCACTGGTCGCAGGGCAGTTTCGTCTCGCTGGCGTCCCAATTTTTTGAGGTCGTCGAGGTCGTGTCGCCGCTTCCGTGGACGATGTTGCACTGCAAGCCGAAGAAAAGGCATTGACGATGGCGCTTGGCCCGCGTGCCAAGACCTGGCTTGGCCGCATTGGGGCTTTCCTGGGGTTGGCCGGTGTCGTGTTCGTGGGGATCAGGCTCCACGGCTACGCCGGAGAGATCGACTTTCGCCGAATGGGAGCTGGTAGTTACGCCGCCATCGCGGCCCTGGCGGGCGTCTATGGAGCGTCCAACCTGCTGCTGGCTCTCGGCTGGCGGCACCTCATGCATCACGCTGGCGTTCAGGTTTCACGGTCTTGGGCCGTTCGCGCTTACGCTGTCTCGCAATTGGCCAAATACGTTCCCGGCAATATCTTCCAGTTCGCGGGACGGCAGGCGATCGGTCTGGCGGCCGGTATCGGCAACGGACCGCTGGTCAAGTCCACCCTTCACGAACTTGCCTTTCTCGTCGCCGGTGGGGTTCTCTTTTCGCCACTTGTGTTGCCGCTGGTCCTGACCGGCCTGCCGAATTGGCTCGGGTGGATTTCTTTCATAACGGCAGTGGCTATCGTGCTTTGCGTGGCCGTTCGTGCCGGCGGTGCGGATTTTGGCGCGGCCGCGGTCTTCTATCTCGCCTTCCTGGCGCTCTCGGGTGTAGTCTTTGCCGCGGCCTGCGATCTGGCGGGGGGCACCGGCCGCGTGGCGCTCTACCCTGCAATAGCCGGCGCCTATGTGGTTGCCTGGCTCGTGGGGCTTGTCACGCCGGGCGCGCCGGCAGGCATAGGCATCAGGGAGGCGATCCTGCTCGTCCTTCTCGGCGGTTTGAGCACTGGTCCGATCATCCTGCTGGCGGTGGTGATCGGGCGGATCATCACTGTGCTGGGCGATCTTCTTTTTTTTGCCGGCGGGCAGATCGCCGGGTATTTCTATCGAACAGGCGATGAACGAGGCTGAAGAACGCAGCAGATCGTTGGATGATGCTGGCCGTTCAGGGTAAATCACGAGAGGCGACGACAATGCTCAAGACCGCTGCGCTCAGAATCCCGCAGATCAGGAGGTTGTGGCAGGATCGTGCCGATCTTCTGGCCCAACGCGATGTTTTATATCGGGAGAACGCGCATTTGCGATCAAGGGGGGCGGAGCAGGGCAGTATATTCTTCCACTACAACTGCGGTTTCGATGCGATGGGCACCATCAACAGCCATGCGCGGACCGACCTGCAGCCGGATCCGTCTTACGTGACGAATTTTCTTGGTGTCAAAATTTCACCCCGGTTCTTTCCGGGCATTCTTGACGGCAAGGCGGGAAGCATTGAGCCAGTGCCTATCCCCGCCAACTGGCATGCCGACATTGCCGAGTGGGCGGCCACGCTCAGAGCGGTCGACCTCGCGTCGGAACGGTTCCGCGTGGTGGAACTTGGATGCGGTTGGGGGTGTTGGCTGAACAACACCGGTGCCGCCGCGCGCCACAAGGGACTTGCGGTCGAACTGATCGGCATCGAAGGCGACAGCGAGCATGTGGCCTATGCCCACGAGGCGATGGCCGCCAATGGCTTTTCAGGCGGTGAGTACCGCATCATCCATGGCGTCGCCGCACCGCAAAAAGGCGTGGCGCTTTTTCCCGTGGTCGAAAATGCGGGTGCATCCTGGGGCTCCGAGCCGATCCTGAATGCGACGCCCAGACAGATCCAGGAGGCGTCGGCGTCCGGCGATTATCAACGGCTCGATGCTTTTCCTCTGTCCGAAGTCGTCAAGAACGAGCCGGTCGATCTGCTGCATATCGATATCCAGGGCGGCGAGGCGGATTTCATCGCCGCCGCCATCGCCGATCTCAACCGGTTTGTCCGCTACATCGTTATCGGGACGCATTCACGCCAGATCGAGGGCCGGATCATGAGCACACTTCTAAGCCATGGCTGGAAGCTCGAGATGGAGCGCCCCGCCATTATCAGGTTGGCTGACGGCCAGCCGCAGATTCTGGTGGATGGTGTCCAGGGTTGGCGGAATGTTAGCGCAGCGTAAAGTCCTTGTCTGGGAGACACCTTCGGGGTTCGCCTGAGACAGGATCGGGATTTCTCTTTGGGGATCGCGCGTCTGAGCTGCCCTATGGTTGGACACAGGGACTTGAAAGCTACGGCTGGCAGTGGCAGGGATGACTGATGATTTCTGGGGACATAATGTTGACGTTAGTTTTAGCGGGCGGATTGGCCACAATTGGGCTGCGTGCAAACGCGGCGCGTTTCGAAACCAAGTTTTGTTAGTCATCGTGTTGAAGCGCGAGCCGCCCAGCATGATCCTGTCATCAGTTTGCTCCGACTTATAGAGATGTTGTCGTATCGCTTTTTGTGGCCCTGGATCGCCATCGGCTCGATTAGCCTGTTCGCGGTGCTGGTGTTTGTATTTCGCGACCTCACCACCCCCATCATCACCGACGAAATCGCGTACCTCACTTTTGCCAAACTGCTTGCCGGCGAAAGCCTTTCGCCTTTCGGCGGCATTGGCGGCTACCGCTTCGGTCAAGGGCTATTGCTGACGCCAGCCTTCATCATTGGCGAGACTATCCAAACGACCTACAGGCTAGCGATCGCTACCAGCTGCCTGATGTCCGCGCTAGTGCCGCTCGTGCTCATGGCAATCGCCAAAGAGATCGGCTGCGAGCGCAATTGGAGAACCGTCGCCGCGGCGTTCATCGTAGCCGTGATGCCCGCTTACCTTTATCAGAACGCGCTGGCCTGGCCGGAAACATCGTTCCGGCTGTTCTTTCTTGTGTCGATTTACCTGTTCGCGCGTGCTTGGCGCACGTCACGGACGCTCGACTGGATTGCCTTGGTGGCGTCGGTCGGCTGGCTGTATGCGCTTCACCAGCGCGCCACAGGTATTGTCGCGGTCACCTTCTTCATGCTCTGCATCGCCAGGTCGCATAAAAAGATCGCATCGACCTCTGCCACGCTGCTGCTTATCGTTGCTTTAATCGCCGCTGTCGCGCTGGTATCCGCGATCGACAAGCAGATGCAGGTACTGACCTTCGGCAGCGGCAGAAGCGACGCGCAGACGCTCGGCCAGTTGCTCGAAGCGGTGCTGTCGGCAGACGGTCTGCGCCGCTTGCTGACCGTCGCGCTGGGACAGGCATGGATGCAGGTCGCAATCAGCTTTGGTCTCTATTTGATCGGGCTGATTTCCTGTGGGGCTCTGATCCGGGAAAGGCCCGGTTTTGCCGCCACGCTGCTCTTTGCGTTCCTCTCCTGTGCGGCGGTATTTGCAGCTTCCGTGGCACAGATGGTTGAATTCAGCCGGATCGATCACGTCATCTATGGCCGCTACAATGACAGCGTCTCGACCTTTTTCGTTTGGCTTGGGTTATGCGCGGCGATCGGCGGCATCAGCTACCGCAATGCCCGGGTGGTTGTCGGAGCGACGGTTCTTACTCTGGCGAGTGGAACCTATTTGCTTTCGCTAGATTACGAAATCGCTGGCGTGATACGCGTCAACATACCTGGCTCGGCGGCCCTTTGGGGTGAATTGACCCTTGTCCAGGTTCTGCTGCTATTGTCGCTGGTGGCGCTTGCGGTCAGCGGGATGATTTACCAGGCCGGCCCAACGGCCGTGGTCGCGACGATCTTAGGAGTATCCGCCATAATCGGCTTTGCAGAAAAGCGGGACGCATGGACTCACCACAGCGCAAGACTGGCTGAGGTTGAGTATTCAAGAGTCCTATTTTCCAAGGTGTCCGGCAATATCTATTGGGATGTCGCAGCCGCGACCTATTCCGACACGCTGTTCGACAATTTCGTCCTGCACGAGCGGATGCCGCCTCCCATCGACCTGTCGCAACAGGACATCGACGTTGGTGATGCGGTCATCGCAACGCATGATGCGGCAAAGCCGGGGTATGGCTGCGTCGGTCTTTTGCCTGGTGGCGCGCGCTTGCTTGTTCGCGGTGCCGCTGACGCCTGCGATCAGCCAGCGGAGGCCGCACAGGTCTCGAGCCAACCGTACCGTCTGTTGGCTGGTTGGCATACACCGGAAGAGTGGGGCGTCTGGACTGAAGAACCCATGGCTACGCTTTCACTGCGAGTCTTCAACCCGGGAAGACCGGCCAAGCTTCGGATCGCCGGTATGGCCTTCCTTCCGCCTCAAGATCCAACCCAAACGGTAACAATCTCCGTCGCCGGCCAATCAATAGGAATTCTAAATTTTACGGCTCAAAAACCTAAAATTGAGGCTATCTTCGACATTCCAGAAAATCTATTGCCTGGCAAAGAAGTTATTGTTGCGTTAAATGTAAAAAAATTGAGATCACCTATGCAATCAGGGCTTTCTACAGACAGCAGAACTCTTGGTTTCGGCCTAAGTGATATCGAGATTGAGTCAATTAAATAGATTGAGTTTAGGAGTTCAGCCCAATTTGCGGGCGATCATAATCCAGCCGATCGAGCCTGACTCGTCCGCGAAATGCTCGATCTCGAAGCCGCATCGTTTTACGCATCTTGAGATGAAATCGGCGCTCCAGCCGCTTTCGAACCAGCCGAACTTGCGGATGCAATAGACGGACAGCGGGTCGGTGCGAATGCCCCAATGCTTCCACATATCGTTGACCGGCTCGCCCGCCAGCATCAGCTTGCCGCCGGGTTTCAGCCTGCTGTGGACAAGCGACAGCGTTTCCCATGGTTTTATCGCATGGTGCAGGCTCTCATAGTAGAGCGCGGCGTCATATAGCCCCTCGCCGGGAATGTCCTCGAAGCTGCCTTGTACCGCCCTGACCTTGTGCCCGATGCGCTTCGCCCTTGCATTGACCAGTTCGACGAAGCGTGGATTAATATCGAGACCGCTGACTTCCAGCCCGCAAAAGGCCATCAGCTCGCAGCTCGTACCCCAGCCGCAGCCCATATCCAGAACGTGATCGCCGATCTGCAGCCCCGAATACTGGATAGCTCGTGACACACGTCCGATATGCAGTGCCACCGATGTTGGAGGCTGATGGGTATAGGGGTTTGCTCCCCCAATGTGATCTGCCATCGCGAAGTCGGTTAGCTCATTCGCATGCTGATCGACGTCGCGTCGGGCAATCTCCCGATACACGGCGATCTGCTGCGCGACATACCCTTCTCCGAACGGGTCCAGCTTCTGGTTCACTTTCGTCTCGGGAACATATCGCATGCCACGCCAGAACTCATCGACGTCAGGAGAGCCCGGTGAGCCCAAATTGTCGGAATTGGCTATGAAGGAATCAAGATTGCCAGGTGTAATTGCCTTTGCGTGCCGCCAATTCGGCCGGTGCGCAGGCGGAGCCGCATCGCTCGCCGAACTGCCCTTTTTCGTTTGATACTCTGGCGACTGTCTGAGGCTTGCCAAAAACGCCTCGACGCTCCTATGAGCCGATTGATGGGCGGCAATAACCTCATCCGATTCGGGTGTACGGCCAAGAAGTCCTTGGTACCCGGCGATGACATCGTCGCGACTGATCCCGCCTCTTTGCATCTGTTCCCCCGTGGGGGGCGTCGCCCCAGTTTTTAAGCGTAACCAAGACATCCGAGCCACTTTCGCTACAACGCCATGCGTAGTGGGTTGTCGAGCCAGACGACACCCTCTTGCACGAGTTCGATATCGATGAATTCCGCCCCACGCGCTTTCCATTCCATCGGCACCAGAACCGGAAGATAAATCGTCTGGCCCGGCGGCAGCGCTAGCGGGATTGACGTGCGCGGATTGTCGTAGGTCAAATCGCCGCCTTCGCCGTTGAGCAGATGATAGCTCAGCACGATCGCCAAGCTGCCGTCTTCCCTGCCGGCACTAGACCAGACATCGGTGCTGAGGTTGGAGACGGCGACGATCGCCTTCAGGGCTTTCTCGTCGTCGGTAGGGTAGGGACCCTCGACCAGGCGCAAGCGATGCTGTCTTTCTTCCGGCGGCAGCGGCTTGGTCATCTTCGTACGGCCAAGGTCCGAAGGCGGTGCGAACGGCTTTGGCGAGCGCGGCTCGTAGGTCTTGTACCACTTGTCGCCCAGCACCACGTCCCGCAACTGCTGCGCGCTTTCCGCCCAGGTCGGCCATGCTGCCGCGTCGTTTTCCTTCCCCTGCGGGGTTTTGCCGGTCGCAAACCGCCGCACCTGGTCGGCCATCGCTTCGGAATTGCCGGGTTCGAAGAAATAGGCCTCCGCGGCGCCCTGGCCGACTTCGCGGAAGACGGCTATGTCGCTTGCGATCACCGGTTTGCCGAAATGGCCCGCCTCGACGATGGGCAGGCCGAAGCCTTCGGCAAACGATGCCGCGATCAGCGCGTCACATTCGGCGTAGAGCCGTTGCAGTTGGCCATCATCGGCCTTTTCGTGCCAGAAAAGGCGGTGGCCGAATTCGGGGTGGGAGCGGATGCGTTCGGCAAGATAGGACACCCCCCAACCCAGCTTGCCGACGATAACCAGCCGGTCTTGCGTTCCTTCCGACCACAGTTCTTCGAAGGCGGCGAGTGCGACGGCATGTCCCTTGCGCGGTTCGAGCGTGCCGACCATCAGGAATGAAGCCGCATCCTGCTTTCGCGGCGCCGAACTGGCAGCGGCTGGCGGAGCGCCGCCGAAATCGGCTCCAAGTTGCCAATACCCGACCTTCATACGGCGCGGGAATTCGATTGCCTCCAAAAACGCCAGCAATTCGTCCGCGACGGCGCGCGAGATGCAGATGAAAGCAGACGAATTGGACAGGGCGGCCGAGAACCAGTTCGCGAAGATGGGAGGCATGCCGGGATCGCACATCGCCGGGGCGAAGAGCGGCACGGTGTCGTATAGGCAGGTTACGATATTGCCGCCGCGAAGCCTGCAAGCCAGCCATTGGTGTTGGTGGGTTGAGTAGAGGTCCCAGGAGCTATCGAGCATCAGCAAGATGTCGCTGGCGATATAGGCTCGATTGCGCTCAGATTTCTGAGGGACTCGAAGATTTCGACCATCCAGTTCGTAAAAACCAGTATCGTCATTGCAAAATACAAAGCCTACCTTCTTCTGTGCCGGAGGCGCCGCGGCTAACTCCCGGCAAATATTCGTGACCACGCGCTGGATGCCGGTTCTATGGTCGGCGAGCGATGTGGCCGTGGCGTCGACCAACAGGCGCTGCTCTCGCGAAGTCCACGGTTCCGCCAGACTGAAAACGGTCGGAGCCGTTGTCTCCAAGCTTCCCTCTTTCCTGAGCGTCTTGGCGATACGCTTTCTCGACGCTTCGATCGTGCTCACATCGGCTCGCCTGAGGCGCGCTAGACTTTCTATCGTTGTTGTGGCCGTCTTTTCCCAGGTAAACTGACCGGCCCGCTCCTTAAGCAAAAGCTTTGCTCTATGATGTTTCTTTTCCTTGACAGCAAGTATCATCGCATCCGCCAGTTGATCGGCTGACGTCGGATCAAAAAGCAACTCTTCCTGTCCAACCACCTCCGGCAGCGCGCCGGCTCGGGCGGCGACCACAGGGGTACCGCAATACATGGCTTCGAGCGCGGTCAGCCCAAACCCTTCCATCAGTGAAGGTTGGACCAGGAGCTCTGCTTTCTCGTAGAGGGAGACGATATCTTCATCGGATACATGGCCAAAGGCCATCAAACGCTCGGGCGTAAGACCCAATTCCAGCCAGCGAGAGGTCAGGCCGCTAAGCAAATGAGGCGGCGCGTCGCCCGCCAGCACCAGGCTCAGCCGGTTGTCCGGCCATCGCTTGTCGAGGAGCTGAAAGGCGTCGATCAGGGTCTTTACGTTCTTCCTCCCGTCAAGCGCTCCAACATACAAAACAAAATTACCCGGAAAAGCTAAACTGGAATTGGTCTGGCCATGCAGGCGAATGAGGCCCGACGAAATTCCGGCGGAGATGTTTTGGGATGGAACCTGCCCGAGTATGTCCTTGAGCTCTGCTTGCGAGAACGCGGAAATACAAAGGTTTAAGTCATACCTTTTGTGGGATTCGAGCCTTCTTTTATAATATTCTCTGTTTGGATTTGTATCGAGATACAGATCGCTGAAGCGGTATGGAATAGCATCATAAAAGATCGAAGCAATTGGCGCGGCGCAAAGGCGATCCGGAAGCAGAGGCACGCTTCGGTCGCGCGACCCTTCAAACGGGCTGGTGGAGAGCGCAACGTCGGGTGCCAGGCAGTTGACATGATGGGCCAGCGCGAATTCGCTGTGGCGCCGTTCGGTCGTATAGCCTTCGATGGCCTCTCCCGACCGGGCAGCCCCGTGCCAGACGTGAATATTGTCGGGGGCAATCAATTCCCTCACGGCTTCCCTGGCGAGCAGGGCCTCGTCGGGCATCGCCGCGTTGAATGAAATCAACAGCTCGACCTCGGAGTGCTGCCTGGCGATGGCGCCGATGAGCTCCGTCACATAGCGTCCGATCCCGCGCAGGCGGCTCGCCGTTTGCAGGCACTGGCCGTCGATCCAAAGTCGCATGGTGGCTCCTATTGACGCGGCAGGCCGAGCAAACGGCGCCACTCATGCAACGTGGTCGGGTCCGGCTCGAGCGACCAGAAAGGCCGTGCTGAGTCCACAGGGTGCAAGCGCGCGTGCGAGTAGAGAATAAGCTGCCGTTCAAGCGGCGGCGCCAGCCGCACAACGCCTCGCAAGAGACTCAGGATCCTCGGTCTGCGCCTCACCCACAGCAAGCCATGATCCATGAAGAGCGTCACCCCTTGTTTGGGCGCGCGGCTCATCCGCATGGCGCGGGCCTTCACCGAACGCAGCGGCGCCGTCATCCTCCATGAGCTTGTGCGGGCAATGGCCTCCAGTTCGGCGGTCCGCTGGCCGAGCATTGCGAGCGTCGCGGCATGGCCCTTGCCGGTCTCTGCGATATAGTGATGGAGCCGGCCGATCTCGGTGTCCTTTTCCTCGA
This sequence comes from Mesorhizobium sp. B3-1-9, assembly GCF_006439595.1. NCBI lineage: Bacteria > Pseudomonadati > Pseudomonadota > Alphaproteobacteria > Hyphomicrobiales > Phyllobacteriaceae > Mesorhizobium > Mesorhizobium sp. B3-1-9. The sequence continues at coordinate 119,433 of NZ_VFTJ01000007.1, read as the reverse complement.
TCGCGGCGACCTGCTTGGCGAAGGTGGTCCGTTCGGCGGCGTGGCTTTTCTCGGTCTCGGCGATATGGTGATGGAGCCGGTCGATTTCGGCGTCCTTTTCCTGGCCGAGCTTCTCGATCGCGCCAGCGAGCTCGGCATAAGCGGCTCGCTCGGCGGAGTGGCCGTTCTCGCTCTCGGCGATATAACGGTGAAGACGGGCGATCTCCCTAGAGGCGTGAGCGGCACCTTGATTCCGCTCGTCAAGCGCCGTTTTCAGATTGGTGATCTCGCCGTTCAATCTATGTGCGAAAGGTGAGTTCGACAGTCCACTCAGTGTGAAATCGTCGAAAATGTTGGGAGGTGCGCCGAAGACTGGTCTCAGATCGGAATGCGCTTCATGAAGATAGAAGCGATTGAGACCGTCGAAATAGACAAACGTATAACCCATCGCGAGCACGGCGGGTTCCCAATCGAAATAACTCTCGTCCCTCGAAAGTGGAATGGTGCTTTCGATGACGAGAACCCATGGCCTGACTGGAGATGGCTGCCAACTTGCGATGGTTTCGGCTTCCATGCCCTCGACGTCGATCTTCAGCCAGTGGATTTCCCGGTCGGAATAACGATCGAGCAGTATCGACAGAGGCAAGGTGGTGACTTCGATGGATTTAGATACGAAACCCATATTGGCGTGCATTGCCGCGATCTCGTCATTGCCAGTGCTGAGACCGGTTTCGGGAATTTCGTGGAACGTCGCGGTTCCCTCATGCCGCGCGATCGCGGCTTCAAGCACCTCCTCGTCAGATCGCGCGACGCGGAGCTTTGCCGCATTTGACGATATCGGCTCGACATGGACGCCCCGCCAGCCATGTTCATAAAACGCCAGGCTGACTGAATCCACGATCGGGTCCTGGGCGCCGATGTCGATGTAGAAGCCGTGCTCGACAGACTTGAGGGCACGCCACAATATGACGTCTTCGAAGTTCTGTGCGTATGAGGTGATCATCGGAGCTCGCGAAACATCTGTTCCTGTTTCAAGCCGTGCCCCACGCCAAAATACGCCGATAAGACCTCGCTGGCAGGCCCGTCCATGCGCACGCGGCCATGCTCCATCCACAGAATGCGGTTGCAATTCTTCTGCAGTAACTCGCTAGAGTGGCTGGCAAGGATCAAGATCTTGGTCGTGTTGACGATCTCGCGCAGCCGCTTGTCGGCTTTCTGCTTGAAATCCTCGTCACCGGTCGAAAGCCATTCGTCCATGACCAGTATTTCCGGTCGGATAGCCGTGGATGTCGAGAACGCCAGGCGAAGCTGCATGCCGGACGAGTAGGTCCGGAACGGCATGTCGAGAAAGTCACCCAGGCCGGTGAATTCGGCGATATGGTCGAACTGCTCGCGCAATTGTTCCCGCCGCATGCCCATCATCGCTGCGCGCAGCTTGATGTTTTCGCGGCCCGTCGCTTCCGGATCGATGCCAAGCGAGATGTTGATGAGCGACACGCACTCGCCGTGTATCACGGCAGATCCGCTGGTCGGCCTGTAGATGCCGGATAACACGCGAAGCAGTGTCGTCTTGCCGGAGCCGTTGTGGCCGACGAGGCCGATTCGGTCTCCCTCTTTCACCGAAAAGCTCACATCCTCGAGACCGCGCACGATGACATGGCCGTCACCCCGGCGGTCGATTGCACCTCCGGTCGCGACGCTGAGTACCCTGTTCTTGAGAGAACGGCTGGCCGCGTTGAATACCGGGAATTCTACCGAGACGCCGGTCAGTTTGATGGAAGCCATGCTCAGAGCCAATAAGGAATACGATGACGGTAGCGGCCGAACAGCAGCAACGCCACGATCCAGCCTACGACTGCGAGCGCAATGCATACTACCCAACTGGTCGCAAATGGCACCCCGCCCAGTAGCGGATCCCGCACGACACTGATCAAATGGTAGAAAGGGTTGAGGTCCAGAAACAGGTGCGAAATGCCCTCTGGCAGTGTCCGTGCCATCCACATCACTGGCGTCAGGTACATCATCACCTGCAGCAGGTTCTGCATCACTTGCGTCATGTCGCGATAACGCGCGCACAAAACGCCGAGAATGAGCATGATCCACAGCAAGTTGAGCGACAAAATGACAAAGCCGGGCACAGCCAGGAAAACGTTCCATGTCGGAGCGCGTCCGACCACTAGGAGGACGATGGGATAGATGAGAATATTATGGCCAAGAATGATGGCGTTGCGATACTGCGTCCGCAGCACATGGGTGAACAGCGGCATGCGCACCTGAAGGATGATGCCCTCGGCCCCTATGAAGGCGGTGCACCCCTCGTTGATCGCGGTCGAAATGAAACTCCAGATAATCAGGCTGACGCAGATGTAAGGAAGGAACTCGTCCATTGGCGAGCGGAAAAGGCTGCCAAAGACAAACCCGAGCGCGCCGATCAGGACGCCCATGTTGATCGTCAGCCAAAACGCGCCCACGCGCGAGCGGCGATAGCGCTGGGCTACGTCCTGCCAACTGAAAGTTGTCGCCAGATAATGTTTCTCGAGCGCGGTGCCGATATCGGCGAATGCCTCTGCAAGGAAGCCTGTTCTGGTTGGCAGCATATATCCCGTTCGTTTTCTGCCCAGGCCCGACTGTGCGAGAGGTGCGATACATTATTGGCCGGGAGACATCAAGTTTGGTGAGCCATTTCTGCGACCGGATTTTGCGAGGCGCGTCGCAGACAAAATCGCATGGCTTATCCGACGATGGTCTTCTTACGGCATCCGCCTCGAACAGCTAAAGAGATTTCTTCATGTCCCACAAGTACGGGCCTGGCGCCCAATATCGGCATGAGCGCGGAAGGAGAATACGATGATATTCCGCCTCATGCGGCCCGGCTGGTTCGGCAGACGAACGCAGGCGCAGGACCGTCCAATTTACTTCCAGCATATTCCTAAAACAGCCGGCACTTCCATAAGGACTTGGCTACATTCCCACTACGGCGACCGGTTCTGCCCAGCAGGCCTTGCGGACGAGTTGGTGGCGCTTCCACCGGAAAAATTGCGCAGCTATCAGGCATTTGGGGGTCATTTTCATGGCTATCTCCAACCCTATCTTGGTCGCGACTTGATGACGGTCACCGTGTTGCGCGAGCCCATGGCCAGGACACGGTCCCACTGGCATCACGTCCGCCGTGTGCTTGTGCATCCCCATCATCCCAGGGTGAAAGGCCAGACCTTCGCTGAGTTTGTGATGGATGACCTCAATCGGGAGATGATCGAGGACTACCAGGCTCGGTACCTGATAAAACTGCCGCTGAGCATGGCGACGATGGCCACTCGCTTTTCCGAAGCCGAATACGCGCGGTTCGCCCTCGCCGTGTTGTTGGAACAAACGTCGCTGTCTGTGCTCAAGCCGGAATTGCTGGAGGGCGCCAGAACGACGCTCAAGGGTATGGCGGTAATCGGAACGACTGAGCGCCTTCATGATTTCCTCGTCGAAGTCGCCAATTTGGCAGATATCCCGCCGCCCACGGCCGAGGAAGTGCCTCGGGCGAACGTCACCGAACGAGACGGCGCCGAGGAATTGCCGGGAGAAGCACTCCGGAGGCTACGAGACCTAACGCGAATTGATCAGGAGCTATACGATGCAGCCATTTGATCTTCCGATACCAGGCTTCGTCGTTTAGTCGCGACACGGGCATTGCCGGCTCGATTTTCTGTTCCGCCCATTGGCCTCAGGCTGCGCCTATTGAGGGACGGATCAAATGACTTCTTCGTTTTTCGTTGAGGAAAGAAAACATGAGTGCTCTTACGCCTGAGGAGTTCGTCACAGTGCTATATCGTTGCTGTTTGGGCAGAGAGCCGGATCCGGATGGACTTGCAAGCTGGTCCGGCCAGATGCGCTTGCACGGCGATCCAACTGCGGTGCTCGCAGGTATCATGGCCAGCGAGGAGTTCCGCCTCAAATCTGCAGGGGATCGCGGAATCGAGACGCGGTGCGCTGCAATCGCCGACGGTGCGCATCGCGCTCTGCGCAGGCCGCTGCGCATTGTCGACGTCGGTGCCCAACTGCTTGGCGCCGGATCCAATCCATACGACCCTTTGGTATTTCATCCACCCGTGGAGATCATCGGCTTCGACCCGCTCGAGGAACGCCTTGTTGAGCGGGCTGAGGTCGAGGGACAGCAAGGGATCAAGCTGCTTCCCTACGCCATTGGCGATGGCGACAGGCATACGCTTTACATCAACAATGACGATGCAACCTCGTCGCTATATCCGCTAAACACGACATTCAACGCCTCCTTCAACCACCTTCGCGAACTGCACACCGTCGATACGCAGGCTGTCGACACAAGACGCCTTGACGACGTCCTTCCGCCGGGCGCTGTGGATTTCCTTAAGCTCGATGTGCAGGGCGGAGAACTGATGGTCTTGAAATCCGCCCGGCGGACCCTGGGTGGCACGGCCGTCGTGCATTGCGAGGTCGAGTTCGCGCCGATTTACGCTGGCCAACCGCTCTACCCGGAGATCCAACAATTCCTCAACGAATACGGATTCGAGCTGATAGACCTGCTCATTCCCGGCCGCTACCACTACGTTGCGCATGACAGTGGAACGGCCCAGGATCGGTTGCTTTGGGCCGATGCCGTGTTTTTTCGCGTGACCGATGACCCCGACACACTGCGCGCCCAGTCATTGATCGCCGCAGCGGTGTATCGCAAGCCCACACTCGCCGCACGGCTGCTTAGCGCCTCCGGTTGACACGCGATAGTCCAGGTCAGGCATCTGGGGATGCAGGCCTGTTTACGCCTTGGCCACCTGTGCACGGCAATCCGTCAGAATCGCTGCAAGCGTATCTTCGAAGCGATGTTCGGGTGCCCAGCCAAGCAGGGCCCGGGCGCGGCTCGCATCACCCACGATCGATGGCAGGTCGCTCGGCCGCATCCGTGACGGATCCCGCTCGGTGACGATCCTGACGCTGCTTTGCGCCAGCAGTCGATCGAGAATGTCTCCTATCCGCCAGGAAAGGCCGGATGCGACATTGAAAATGGTGTTGGGCGCCATATCTTTGCTCTTTGAGACCGCCCGGGCATAGGCATCGGCGATGTCACGCGCGTCTAGGAAGTCGCGCCGCGCGTCAAGGTTGCCGACGCGGATGACTGGAGCGGCCAGGCCTGCCTCGATCCGAGCGATTTGCATGGCGAAGGCCGGCACGGCGAACGCCTCTGTCTGGCCCGGCCCGGTATGGTTGAAGGGCCGCATGCGAACACATTTCAGGCCGCGGCGCGCCAGCGCGCCCACGGCAAGATCGGCCGCAGCCTTGGTCACAGCATAGTCGTCGATCGGGGCAAGTAACGTGTTTTCATCGAGCGGCCGTCCGGTATTGGCGCTTTCGCCATAGACCAGGCCTGACCCGACATGGATCAGCCAGCAATCCGGAACCTTGTCGAGGATGGCATGGGCGACATTGAGCGCGCCCTCGACATGAATGCGCCATGTGTTCTGCGGGTTGGCCTGGGCGGCGCCGAGCGCCGCGAGGGCCGCCAGGTGAATGACATGCGTCGGCCGATGACGGACAATGGCGTCATGGACGGCGGTCGCGTCGGTGACGTCCAACGGCTCGACCTCGCCGAAGGCAGGGTGCGGACCGCCATCCTTGGACGTGGCGACAACAACGACATCGGGACCGCAAATTCTGCGCAGCGCGTCGCAAACATAGGGGCCGACGAACCCGCTCGCGCCGGTGACCAGAACACGATACGTCAAGTTGCTGCCGACCATAAATGCGGGGCCTTCCTCTGCCTGGAGCGTTTCCATCGTTTCACGGAACCGGTGACCGCTCTATCTCTTTGTTTTGACGCAATTCCGGACGGAAAACCGTTTCAGACTTTTCCTTGAACCTGCTCTAGGTGCGACGGGCGGAATGACGCACGAGATCGGCGTCCACCATTTCGCGGATCATCTCTTCCAGGGAGATCGTCGCTTCCCATCCGAGCTTCGCCTTGGCCTTGCCAGGATTGCCGAGCAGGATTTCGACTTCCGCCGGCCTGAACAAGTCGGGATCGATCACAAGATGGTCATCCATCTTCAGCCCCACATGCTCGAAGGCGATACGGCACATGTCGCGAACCGTCGTCGTCCTGCCCGTGGCTACCACATAGTCGTCGGGCTGGTCCTGCTGCAGCATCAGCCACATGGCGCGGACATAGTCTTTCGAATGGCCCCAGTCGCGCTTGGCGTCGATGTTGCCCAGGCGCAGTTCCTTTGCCAGGCCCTTCTTGATGCGCGCGACGGCGTCCGTGACCTTGCGGGTCACGAATTCGATGCCCCGAAGCGGCGATTCGTGGTTGAACAGGATGCCGCTCGAAGCGTGCAGGCCGAAGCTCTCGCGATAATTGATCGTGATCCAGTGACCGTAGAGCTTCGCCACCGCATAGGGGGAGCGGGGATGGAAAGGCGTCGTCTCCGACTGCATCGGCTCCTGGATAAGGCCGTACATCTCTGACGACGAAGCCTGATAGAAGCGCGCTTCGGGGATTTCGAGGCGCAGCGCCTCGAGCACATTGGTGACGCCGATGCCGGTGACGTTGCCCGTCAGTATCGGCTGCTGCCACGAGGATTTGACGAAGGATTGTGCGGCAAGGTTGTAGACCTCGTCCGGCCTTATGTCGCGCATGGTTCGGGCAAGGCCCGACAGGTCCGTCAGGTTGCCGTCCACGATCCGCACGTCTTTCTCGATGCCCAGCCATTTCAGGCGTGTGGTGTTGACGTCCGCCGTGCTCGAACGCCGCGCAAGTCCGTGGACCTCATAGCCCTTCGCGAGCAGGAGCTCAGCCAGATAGGCGCCGTCCTGCCCGGTAATGCCGGTTATCAATGCTGTCTTTGTCATCAATGCTCTCAGTATGTTTTGGTGATTCTCTCCCAAGCCCTGTTGCGTCGCGGCCCGCCCCAGCCCTGCGGGCACCAATGAATCGCTATGCGCGACCGTATACGTCGTCGAAGCGCACTATGTCATCCTCGCCAAGATAATCGCCGCTCTGAACTTCGATGATCACCAGATCGATCTTGCCCGGATTTTCCAGCCGGTGCTTGTGGCCGCAAGGGATGTAGGTCGACTGGTTCGTCGCCAGGAACAGTTCCTGATCGCCGTTGACCACTTTCGCCGAGCCGCTGACCACGACCCAATGCTCCGAACGATGGTTGTGCATCTGCAGGCTTAGGCGCCGTCCGGGCTTCACTTCGATGCGCTTGATCTTGAACCGGTCGCCTTCCTCCAGAACCGTGTAGGTACCCCATGGCCGGTGCACCGTCGAGTGCAGCAGGTGCGCCTCATGTCCTGAAGCCTTGAGTCCTTCGAACAGTTTCTTGACATCCTGGACGCGGTCGCGGGATGCCACCAGCAATGCGTCCGGGGAATCCACGATGACCAGATCGTTCACGCCGACAGTGCCGATGACGCGCTTGTCCGAGCTGATGTAGCTGCCGGCCGTGTCCACCGTGTGGACATCCCCCCGTATCCTGTTCCCGCGATCGTCCGCCGGGGTCAGTTCCGCCATGGCGTTCCACGATCCGATGTCGTTCCACTCCATCTCGCAGGGAACCACCGCAAGATTGCGCGTCTTCTCCATTACCGCGTGATCGAGAGAGATGCGGGGCGCAAGCGCGAAATGCTCGGACGAAAGTTCGATCTTGTCGGACTGCCCGTTGTTGAATTGTCCCTGCTCATAGCTCGCGGCAACCGCCTTGAGGACGGCAGGGCAGTGTGCGGCCATAGCATCGAGCATGGTTTGCGCCTTGAAGCAGAAGATGCCGGCGTTCCAGAAAAAACTCCCTGACGCTAGGTAGGTCTTAGCCGTGTCGAGGTCCGGTTTCTCTACGAAACGGATGACCTTCTCGCCGTCGGCCTCGATATAGCCGAAGGCGGTGTCTGGACGGCTTGGCCATATGCCAAGCGTGGCGATCAGCCCTTGCCGCGCATGCTCGATGGCCCGGCCCATGACATTTGTAAATGCGGGCAGGTCGCCGATCATGTGGTCCGCCGGGAAGACGCACAAAATTGCGTCCGGACCCTGCGTTGTATTGGCGTGAACAACAGCCGCAGCAACCGCGGCGGCCGTGTCACGCGCTTCCGGCTCAAGAAGGAAAGTATGCGGCGGTATTGCCGGAGAAAGTTCGTCGAAATCGTCTTTTGTCAAGAAAAGATGATCCCTTGACGTTACCGCGACAAGCTCCGCGACATCCTTCAGCGAAGCGGCACGCAGCACGGTGTGCTGAATCAGCGAGTGCCCATCCGCAACCTTGAGAAAAGGCTTTGGATGCGACTGCCGCGACGCCGGCCAGAGCCGCGATCCGGCGCCGCCGCTGATGATGACGGGGACCACTTTCATTCGATAGCCTCTCGCTCGTCTGACACTGTGGCGTCCCGCGCCCGTTCCAGCGCCATTGCCACAATTTCGGTCGCCCTGTCATGGCTGGCGGCCTCGGCATAGCAACGAAATTCGGGGGCGTTGCCGGAAGGCCGCAGATGGATGATCTCGCCGCTGCTCATCCGTGCCCTGAGGCCGTCGGTCTCATCGACGTCCGTGACGGTGCCGAAGGGGGCAAGGAATTGCCGCAACGCATCGCGGTCGGCGAGCTTGCGCATCAAGCCGCGCGATGCCTCGACAGGGAAGTTCTCGAGCCGCTCGCTGGCACAGACCGGAAGGTTCCAACTTTCGCGCAGGCCCGACAGCGATTTGCCGGTCGATGCCGCCGTGCCCAGGACAGCCAGGATGGGCAAGAACGAATCCCGCGTCGGCAGCGCGGACAAAGTCCTGCCGTTCACCAGGCAGTCCGACCCCAGAAGAACCCCGCCATTGGCTTCGAAGCCGACGACGGTGCCGCGGGCCGATTGCGCACCCTCCATGCCCGCTATGACGAAAGGGGACCCGACCTTCGTTCTCCTGACGCTGAACCCGAAAGCCTCGGAGATGCCTGAATTGGAGGTGACCGGCGTCACCACGATGTCGGCCTTGAGGAACAGCGCCGTCGCCAGCCCGATCAGGTCGCCGCGGAACAACTCGCCACTGTCGTCAATGATGAGAGGGCGATCGGCATCGGCATCGGCCGAGAGCACGGCGTCGAATTTGAATTCGCGCACCCAGGCTTTCATCTTCGCCATCGTTTCCGGGCTGACGGCCTCGGTATCGACCGGCACGAACGTTTCCGCTTTGCCTACGGGGATCACATCGGCGCCGTAGGATCGCAGAACCTCGACCAGCAGCGCCGCCGCAACGGTGCTGTGCTGGTAGACGCCGAGCCTCATTCCGGAAAGGGCGCCAGGAGGGAGAATGCCGCCGACCCGGTCTCGGAAGGCCACGTGCGCCTGTTCGTGGGCGGACTGCCACTCGGCGGGAGCCGGCGGCCACGGATACTGGTCCGACAGTTCAGCGACATGATGGGTGATCGCTGCCTCGTCCGCCTTGTCGATCTCGCCCTTCGGCCCGTAGAACTTGATGCCGTTGCGGTCGGCGGGAATATGCGAGCCGGTCACCATCAGCGCCGCGGCGCCGTGCAGGCGGGCATAAAAGGCAAGCGCGGGTGTGGGGATGGGGCCGCAATCGACCGGCTGGAAGCCGGCTGCGGCCAGGGCCGCCATGCAGTCCTCTGCAATTGCCGGACTGCTGTCGCGCAGATCGCGTCCGACGAAGACCTTGCCTTGCTGAAACCCGGTCGACCGCAAGCGCCGGGCGAAACCCTCGCTATAAAGCCCGCTTGGCCTCCCAACCAATTCGGAAGCCAAACCCCGAACGCCGCTTGAGCCGAATTTCATCAGTCTGCTTTTGCCGTTGGAAGATCGCCGCTACTTATTGGAGTGAGCAAGACTGTCAACAGCAAAAGATACCTTGAAATCCGCGTCTTTCCTAATATCCCCATACAGCCAGTTCGTTGCCGGCCGGATCTGTGAAATGAAACCGTCTACCGCCGGGAAAGGCGAAAATTGGCTTGATGATGGTGCCGCCGGCACTCTCGACAGCGTCCAACGCTTCCTCGAGGTTTTCGCAGTAGATGACCGGAAGCGGCTTGGCCGGCGCTTCGCCGGCATCTGCCTGGAAGCCGCCGTCGAGTCCTTCGGCAAAGGCGGCATAGGTCGGGCCGTAGTCGGTGAACGACCACGAAAAGGCGGCGCTGTAGAAGGACTTGACGCTGTCCAGCTTGCCGCCTGTCGCCGGCAGTTCGAGATAGTCGAGTTTTCCGTTGAGTTTCATCACGCTACTCCACTATGTTCCCTTTATGTTCTATATCGCGCCGCCCCCTCCCGCAAGTCTTTTTGACGCAGTTTTTGCTTAATCGATTGTAGTTGCGATGCCCGCTGGGCCGGTGCCTTGCCTTTCGCACTGCAGCATCCTATCGCTCGGGTCGGGGAAGGCGGGGAACCGGGCAATCATCCGGATGTTCTATCTTCCACGAACTGGAGGGCAAGCATGACCAAGTGGGTTTACACCTTCGGCGACGGCGTTGCCGAAGGCCGTGCCGGCGACCGCAACCTTCTCGGTGGCAAGGGTGCCAATCTGGCCGAGATGTGCAGCCTCGGGCTGCCGGTGCCGCCCGGTTTCACCATCACCACCGAAGTCTGCAACGCCTATTACGCCAACGGCCGCACCTATCCCGACGCACTCGAGGCGGACGTCGTCTCCGCTCTCGATCATCTCGGCCGCATCACTGGCCGCCGCTTCGGCGACCCGTCGAAGCTGCTCCTGGTTTCCGTGCGCTCCGGCGCCCGGGCCTCCATGCCAGGCATGATGGATACGGTGCTCAATCTCGGCCTCAACGACGAGACGGTCGAGGCCCTGGCCGCCGATTCCGGTGATGCGCGTTTTGCCTATGACAGCTACCGCCGCTTCATCCAGATGTATTCCGACGTCGTGATGGGCCTGGACCACGAAGTGTTCGAGGAAATCCTCGAGGACGAGAAGGCGAGCCTCGGTCACGAGCTCGACACCGGGCTCTCGGCCCAGGAGTGGCAAGGCGTGATCGGCCTCTACAAGGCCAAGGTAGAGGAAGAGCTCGGCAAGCCGTTCCCGCAGGATCCGCGGGAGCAGCTCTGGGGCGCGATCGGCGCAGTGTTCTCGAGCTGGATGAACAACCGTGCCATCACCTACCGGCGCCTGCACGACATCCCGGAAAGCTGGGGCACGGCCGTCAACGTCCAGGCCATGGTGTTCGGCAATATGGGCGACACATCCGCGACCGGCGTCGCTTTCACCCGCAATCCCTCGACCGGCGACCGGCAGCTCTACGGCGAGTTCCTGGTCAATGCCCAGGGCGAGGACGTGGTGGCCGGCATCCGCACGCCGCAGAACATCACCGAAGCGGCGCGCATCGCCGCCGGCTCCGACAAGCCGTCGCTGCAGAAGCTGATGCCCGACGCCTTCCAGGCTTTCGTCGACATCTCCGACCGGCTGGAAAAGCATTACCGCGACATGCAGGACCTCGAATTCACCATCGAGCGCGGCAAATTGTGGATGTTGCAGACCCGCTCCGGCAAGCGCACCGCCAAGGCGGCGCTGAAGATCGCCGTCGAGATGGCCAGGGACGGGCTGATCACCAAGGAGGAGGCCGTCGCCCGCATCGATCCGGCTTCGCTCGACCAGCTGCTCCATCCGACCATCGACCCGAAGGCCGCGCGTGACGTCATCGGCATGGGCCTGCCGGCCTCGCCGGGTGCGGCCACCGGTGAGATCGTTTTTTCCTCCAGCGATGCCGAGGATGCCAAGGCGCAAGGCCGCAAGGTAATCCTGGTGCGCATCGAGACCAGCCCCGAGGACATCCACGGCATGCATGCCGCCGAAGGCATCCTCACGACGCGCGGCGGCATGACCAGCCACGCCGCAGTGGTGGCGCGCGGCATGGGCAAGCCCTGCGTGTCGGGCGCAGGCTCGCTGCGTGTCGACTACAAGGCAGGCACGCTGCTCTCGATGGGCCAGACCTTCCGCAAGGGCGACATCATCACCATCGATGGCGCCAACGGCCAGGTGCTGAAAGGGGCGGTCGCCATGCTGCAGCCGGAGCTGTCGGGCGATTTCGCCGCCATCATGGAATGGGCGGACGCGGCGCGCCGCATGAAGGTGCGCACCAATGCCGAAACGCCGCTCGACGCGCGCATGGCGCGCTCCTTCGGCGCCGAGGGCATCGGGCTGTGCCGCACCGAGCACATGTTCTTCGACGGCGACCGCATCGTCGCCATGCGCGAGATGATCCTGGCCGATACCGAGAAGGACAGGCGTGCGGCACTGGACAAGCTCCTGCCCATGCAGCGCTCGGACTTCCTCGAACTGTTCGAGATCATGGCCGGCCTGCCGGTGACGATCCGCCTGCTCGATCCGCCGTTGCACGAATTCCTGCCCAAGACCGAGGCCGAGCTCGCCGAGGTCGCCGCGGCCATGAACGTGTCGGCGGACAAGCTCAGGCAGCGCACGGAGGCGCTGCACGAATTCAACCCGATGCTCGGCCATCGCGGCTGCCGGCTCGCGGTCTCCTATCCGGAGATCGCCGAGATGCAGGCGCGCGCCATCTTCGAGGCGGCGGTCGAGGCCGGCCACAAGGCCGGCGCGCTTGTCGTGCCGGAAATCATGGTGCCACTGGTCGGCCTCGTGAGGGAGCTGGAATATGTCAAGGCGCGCATCGACGCGGTCGCGCAAAGCGTGATGCAGGAGAGCGGCACCAAGATCGATTATCTGACCGGCACGATGATCGAATTGCCGCGGGCGGCGATCCGCGCCCATGTCATCGCCGAGGCGGCCGAATTCTTCTCCTTCGGCACCAATGATCTTACGCAGACCACCTTCGGCATCTCGCGCGACGATGCGGCATCCTTCCTCGAAACATACCGGCAGAAGGGCATCATCGAGCAGGATCCGTTCGTGTCGCTCGATGTCGACGGCGTCGGCGAGTTGGTGCGGATCGCGGCCGAAAAAGGCAAGGCGACGCGGCCGGGTATCAAGCTCGGCATCTGCGGCGAGCATGGCGGCGATCCGGCCTCGATCCGTTTCTGCGAGGAGGTCGGCCTCGATTACGTCTCGTGCTCGCCCTACCGGGTGCCGATCGCCCGGCTGGCGGCCGCGCAGGCGGCCGTGGCGGCGGCGAAGGGCGCTGCAAAACGCGCTTCCTGATGCATGTCGCCCAAAAGTGCGCAGCGGTTCTGGGACAACGACATGCATCAAGATAAAGACTTGAAGCGCGCGGCCTGAATTCGTTTCAGCGCGGCGCGCTCAAGGGGCATTCGGATACCTTACGGTTTTGTATGCAATGTCACGCGAACGTGCGCGTGACGGCCCTGAATCTCGACACCGTTTCAAGCGACCTTCCGACACCGAATTTATTGGTGTCGGAAAATCCATGTTGCAGATTTCCCCATCCGCTTACCGCTCGATCCTGATCCTGCAGACCAAGTTCATCGGCGACATCGTGCTTGCCTCCGCGCTGGCGAAGAACCTGCGGCTTCAATATCCGGGCGTCCGGATCGTGTTTCTTTGCGAAGCGCATTTCGCCGGCTTCCTGACTGCCCATGGCATAGCTTCCGAGGTCGTCCCCTTCAGCCGTGCCAAGATGCGTGGCTCGCCGCTCGAGCGGGGTCGCGAGCTCTTCCGCATGGTGCGCACATTGCGGCAGCACCGTTTCGACATGACCATCGACATCACCGATTCCAAGACCTCGCGGATCATTTCCGAACTGGTCAACGCTCCGGTCAGGGTCGGCTATTTTCCGACGGAGCGGCCTTTGCGCTGGCACGAGCGTCAACCCGCCAACGTCAGGATGAAGCCCTTCGGATTTGGCAAGACGCATTATCTCTACCGCTATCTGTCTCCGTTGGAGGCGCTGGGCGTCGGTCTGCGCGTCAGGGCGCCTGCCATTCGCCCGCTGCCCTTCGAGACGACGCGCGCCCTGGCCTTGCTCGCCAGGCACCAGATCCGGCCAAACGCTTTTGTTGCGGTCCATGCCGGAGCAAGCTTCGTGGGTCGCCGGTGGCAGCCGGAGCGCTTTGCCGAGGCAATCGGCAGGATCGTCCGCGAAACCGGCCTGCGCGTGGTTCTGGTCGGCGGTCCGGACGAGAGCGAGGCGACCGACAGGATCATGGCCGCGGCCAAGACGCCAGTCCTCAACCTAGCGGGCACGCTGCGGTTGGAAACGCTGCTGGCGCTGCTCAAGGAGGCGCGGCTGTTTCTCGGCAACGAAAGCGGGCCGATGCATATGGCGGCCGCGGCCGGCACGCCGGTCGTCGGCCTGTTCGGCCTGACCAGCCCGGTTCGCTGGGCGCCGATCGGGGTGCCCAGCATTTCGTTGCGGCCATCCATGCCTTGCGACTGCGTCGGCGGCGACCTTTGCCGCCGGACCGACCCGCGTAAGGCATGCTGCGTCTGGCGCCTGGAGGTCGATCCGGTCGTCGACGCTGCGCTCGAACTGCTGGCGCGCACCGAGATGCTCCTGGAGGCCGCGGTCTGACATTCGCCGGAAAGTTGCCCGTCGGCGGCGTAGCGTCCTTTGGACCAATCCCAGGAAGGTATGAAACGTTGGGCGCGGCCCCTTCGCCTTTTCCGTGAAACGGTGGAAGGCGCTTGTCGGCGCGCGAGTCACTCTGGTCCATGATCTTGCCATCTTGTATATGAGAGCCACGTGAAACAAGCGCATGACGGCTCCACATGTCGACGTCTCAGCCCAGCTTCGTGGACTCCGATCCGTCCGGCGCCCGGACGCGGGTGTCGCAGCTTCTCTCCGGCCCTCTCCGGTCGATCCTGATCCTGCAAACGAAGCACATTGGCGATCTCGTTCTTTCCTCCGCGTTGGCGAGGAATCTGCAGCTCGAATATCCCGGCGTGCGCATCGTCTTCCTCTGCGATGGCCGCTTCGCCGGCCTCCTCACGGCCAACGACATCGCCTCGGAGGTCGTGACATTCCGCCGTTCCCATATGCGCGGCACGCCGCTGCGGCGCACGCAGGAGCTCATTCTCACGCTCCTTAAGTTACGCCGCGGCCATTTCGATATGGTCGTCGACATCACCGATACGAAGACGTCGCGATTCATCTCAGGACTGGTTGGTGCACGGGTTCGCGTCGGATATCACCCGTCAGAAAGGCCCCCGCGTTGGCTCGAGCGCCAACCTGCCAATGTCAAGGCAAAGCCGTTCGGCTATGGCGAGCAGCATTTTCTCTATCGTTATCTTTCGCCGCTGGAGGCGCTTGGCATAGAGTTGCGTGTGCGGGATCCCGACATTCGACCGCTGCCGTTCGAGACGACGAAAGCCTTGGCCCTGCTGGACAAGTTCCACCTTCGGCCGAACGCCTTCGTCGCGGTGCATGCCGGTGCAAGCTTCCCCGGGCGCCGCTGGCAGCCGGAGCGCTTTGCCGCCGCGATCGACCGGATATCGGCTGAGACAGGTCTGGACGTCGCCCTGGTCGGCAGCCCGGACGAGAACGAGGTGGTCGAAAAGATTCTGGCGGCTGCGAAGACGCCGATCGTCAATCTGGTCGGAGCGCTCCCGCTCGACACGCTGCCGGCGCTGTTCAAGCAGGCGCGGCTGTTTCTCGGCAACGACAGCGGCCCCATGCACATGGCCGCCGCGGTCGGCACTCCGGTCGTCGGCCTGTTCGGCCTGCAGAGCCCGGTCCACTGGGGACCGGTCGGCGTGCCGAGCATCGCGGTGCGCCCGGCCATGCCTTGCGATTGCATCGGCGGTGACCTGTGCGAACGGCCTGACCCCAACAAGGCGTGTTGCGCCTGGCGCCTGGAGGTCGACACGGTCGTCGATGCCGTGCTCCAGCTGCTGGCGCGAACGGAGTTGGCGCTGGAGGCCGCGGTCTAAGCGAAAGCAAATTTTCGCGACTGCTGCTTTTTGCGCTGTTTGCCGTCCCGATTTTCGCCTAGATGCGGGCTTTGTAGAGGCGAGTTTTGTTGGCGCGGCGCGGAGAATGCCCGAACGTGCCGGTTTGGAACGAATGATGGGCGTGCTTCGGAAATCCCTTTGCGCGATGGCGCTGTCGCTGTTCGCGGCGTCGGCGGGCAATGCCGCGACGCTGCTCGAGCCGACGCTGCATGTGAAGCCGCAGGGCCTCGAGGTCGGCGGCGGGCGCGTCGCGCTGACGCTCGATGCCTGCGGCGGCAAGACCGACACGAGGATACTTTCGGCGCTCGTCGACAACAGGATACCGGCGACGATCTTCGTTACTGGCATCTGGCTGAAGCGCAATGCCGAAGCCGTCGAGATCATGCGGGCGCATCCCGATCTGTTCGAACTCGAAAACCACGGCGGCCGCCACATTCCGGCGGTCGATACGCCCCAGAAGATCTACGGCATCCGCAGCGCCGGCAGCCCGGACGCCGTGCAGGCCGAGGTCGAATCCGGCGCCGCCGCGCTAGCCGGCGCAGGCGGGCCCGCGCCAAAATGGTTTCGCGGCGCAACCGCCGAATACAGCCCCTCGGCGATCGCCATGATCCGCAGGCTGGGCTTCAAGATCGCCGGCTTCTCGGTCAATGGCGACGGCGGCTCGCTGCTCGGCGCGAAGGAAACCGCGCGCCGCATCGCCGCCGCCAAGGACGGCGACGTCATCATCGCCCACATCAACCAGCCGACCCATGCGGCCGGCGAGGGCGTGGTTCAGGGGCTGCTCGCCTTGAAGCAGAAGGGCATGACCTTCGTGCGCCTCGACGATGCCGAGGGCATAGGCAACGACGGCACGACGGACTGAGTTGCCATGATATTCAGGTGAAGCCGGCCTGCGAACAGCGAGTTCCTGCGCTTCCGGCCTTCGCCAGCCGAAGCACTCATGAATGGCACGTCAGTTAAGGTTACGGCCGGCGTAGGCCGGTTCTCGGAACTCGCTTTTGTCGGCTCGGCCTGACCTGAATCTCAAGGCACCTCTGGCGGGCCAACAAAGGCTCAGCCCGGCTCAGCTTCGACCGTTACCTTGCTCGTATAGAATGCGCCGTGATTGCGGATTTCGGCCATCTCGTCGAATGGCGTCTCATAAGCCCACATTGCATTTTCGCCGACGTCGCCGGCTTCGCGGACGCTCCAGTAGCTGGCATCCCCTTTGTACGGGCAATGCGTCGAGTGCTCGGTGGCGGCCAGCTTGCTGAAATCGATGTCGTCGAACGGGATGTAGAAAGCATCCGCGTAGGGCGGCTCCGACAGCACCTTGGCCCGGGTCGACCGGCCGATGACGGTGTCGCCCGCGCGCACGATGACGCTGCCGCGATAGGGTTCGACTGTGATCGCCTTGTCCGGGTTGCGCTGGAAGCCGGGGGCGGGGTTGGCGAGCTTGTCCATGAATAATCTCCTTGGGGGAGATTTACATGTGTCGGACAAGCGCGTCGCGCAAGCCCGCGCGGTGCGAGGTGTCATCACCATTCATTGAATGTCTGTCACGCAGCCGTCAGGCG
This sequence comes from Mesorhizobium sp. B3-1-9, assembly GCF_006439595.1. Lineage (NCBI taxonomy): Bacteria > Pseudomonadati > Pseudomonadota > Alphaproteobacteria > Hyphomicrobiales > Phyllobacteriaceae > Mesorhizobium > Mesorhizobium sp. B3-1-9. Next base: position 102,060 of record NZ_VFTJ01000007.1, on the reverse strand, counting down.
GCCGTCTTGAAGGCATCCATGAGGCTGGCATAGGCGGCGGCAATGCCCGCAACCGGATTGGTGCTTCTCGCCGCGGTTTCGACCTTCAGCGCGCCGCCGCTGGTCGGCAGCGTCAGCAGCAGGAACTGACGATTGTCGGCGTTGCCGACACAGGCCGCGGCGACATGTTCACCCTCGGTCCCGTTTTCGACGCGCATCTTGAACAGCAACGTTCCGCCGACGGCCTCCAGCGCGCCGCCGACGACTTCGGCAAATTCATCTTCGGAAACTGTTTTGGTGTCCGGCGTCAGAACGTCCAGACTTTCGGCAAGCGTGCTTTCGAGGGCCTTATCGTCGAGCTGCGCGTCCATGCGAACCACTCCATTCGCCAATCTCACCCAGCCCGTTAATGAAGCTTAACGGCGACGATGGCCGGATTATGGCGGTTTTTCAGGTTCTTCGATCCATCCACGGGCTTCTACTTATGGCGGCTGGACAAACCGCCGGTTCGTTCCACAATGCGTGAAACAAACGACGCGAATGCGCAAAGGGGAGGAACAGATGCTTGGATTGATGCAGGAATGGCCGCTGCTTTGCCACAAGCTGCTCGACCATGCCGAACGCCAGCACGGCGGCAGGGAGGTCGTGTCGCGTTCGATCGAAGGCCCAATCGTGCGCACCACCTTCGCCGAAATCCATCACCGGGCGCTCAAGGTGGCGCAGCGGCTGGAGCGTGACGGCTTCAGGCTCGGCGACCGCATCGCAACCCTTGCCTGGAACACGGCCCGCCATATCGAGGCCTGGTACGGCATCATGGGCATCGGCGCGATCTATCACACGCTCAACCCGAGGCTTTTTCCCGAGCAGATCGCCTGGATCATGAACAATGCGGAGGACAAGGCGATCTTCGTCGATTTGACCTTCGTGCCACTCCTGGAAAAGATCGCCGGCGCAATCCGGTCACTGAGAAAGGTGATCGTGCTGACCGACCGGGCGCATATGCCGCAAACGTCGCTGGCGAATGCCGTCGCCTATGAGGAATGGCTGGCCGAGGCCGATGGCGCCTTCGCCTGGAAGGCGTTCGACGAGAACACCGCCGCCGGCATGTGCTACACCTCGGGCACGACGGGCGACCCGAAGGGCGTGCTCTACAGCCACCGCTCCAATGTCCTGCACGCGATGATGGCCGCCATGCCCGACGCCATGGGCATATCCACCCGGGATGTGATCCTGCCTGTCGTGCCGATGTTCCACGCCAATGCCTGGGGTCTCGGCCAGAGCGGACCGATGATCGGCGCCAAGCTGGTGATGCCCGGCTGCAGGATGGACGGAGCCTCGATCTATGATCTGCTCGACACCGAGAAGGTGACGTTCAGCGCGGCCGTACCGACCGTCTGGATGATGCTGCTGCAATATCTGGAGGAGACCGGCAAGAAGCTGCCTCACCTGAAGAAGGTCGTCATCGGCGGCGCGTCCTGTCCGCGCGCCATCACCGCCAAGTTCCAGGACAACTACGATGTGCAGGTGGTGCATGCCTGGGGCATGACCGAGATGTCGCCGCTGGGCACGCTCTGCACCCTGAAGCCGCAATATGAGACGCTGACTGGCGAGGCGCGGCTCGATATCCAGGGCAAGCAGGGTTTTTCGCCCTTCGGCGTCGAAATGAAAGTGACCGACGACGACGACAACGCGCTGCCCTGGGACGGCAAGACCTTCGGGCATCTCAAGGTGCGCGGCCCCGCGGTGGCCCGCGCCTATTATGGCGGCGCCGGCACCGAGCAGTTCGATGCCGATGGCTGGTTCGACACCGGCGATGTCGCCCATATCGACGCCAGCGGCTACATGCAAATCACCGATCGCGCCAAGGACGTCATCAAGTCCGGCGGCGAATGGATATCGACCATCGATCTCGAGAATCTCGCCGTCGGCCATCCCGACGTGGCGGAGGCGGCGGCTATCGGCATCCCGCATTCGAAATGGGGCGAGCGGCCCTTGCTGGTCGTCGTGAGCAAGCCCGGCAGGGAGCCGAGCAAGGGCGACATCCTCACCTTCATGAGCGGCAAGGTGGCGAAGTGGTGGATGCCCGACGACGTGGCCTTCGTCGGCGAAATTCCGCACACCGCCACCGGCAAGATCCAGAAGACCAGTTTGCGCGACCAGTTCAAGGATTACCGCCTGCCGACGGATTGACCAAAAATGTTTGTTCTTTCGGCTTCAAGCCGGCGTCAAAAACCGCTAACTCTCGGCGCGGGTTGGGACGACACGGCACAGAATGGCATCTATTCCTGAAAGGCAGACGTCGAGGGCGGCCGGCTGGTCGCGGCGGATCGGGGCATTTTCCCTCGTCCTTTTGCTCACCGTCATTGCCGCCTACAGGCTGGGTCTCGTCGACACACCGCCTTTCCTGTGGGTGCTGGCGGTCGTGGCGCTGCTGGCGGCGCTTGCCCTTTTGCTGGCTGGTCTCGGTCTGTCCAGGGTCTGGAGTTTCGGCGATCGCGGTGGCCGCGATCTCAGCATCGGCGCGCTGCTGGCGCTTCTGGTGCTGGCGCCATACGGCGTCGCCGTCTACTGGGCGACGATCTATCCGCCGCTGCGCGACATCTCGACCGATCTCGACGATCCGCCGGTGCTGGACACCAGCGAGCGCACCGCCGACATGAACGAGCTGTCGCCGCCCACCCCGGGCGAACAGAGCCTGCAGGCCGACGCCTATCCGCTAGTTAGCGGGCGCAGCTACAACCTGCCTTTCGAAACCGTCGTCGACGCTGTCGAAACCGTGCTCGACCGCCGCGACTGGCAGCTGACGGCACCTTATCCCGACATCAACGGCCAGAGCGAGGCGACCATCAATGCGCTGGCCAAGGGCTTCGTGCTCGGACTGCCGGCCGACGTCGCCATCCGCGTCACGGACGACGGCGAGCAGGTGGTCGTCGACATGCGCTCGGCCTCGCGCTACGGCCGCTACGACCTTGGCGACAACGCCGCCCGCATCACGGATTTCCTCGGCGAGCTCGACCAGGAGGTCGCCGGGCAGGTCGGCGCGGCGCCGGCCGAATAGAGCAATTCCCGGAAAAGTGTGAAGCGGTTTTCCGTCCGGAATTGCGCCAAGAAGGACGAAGGAGCGCTTCGCCGTTTCCGTGAAACGGTGACGCGCTCCGGACCTACGCAGCGGGCGCGAAAACGCCGTCTATGGCCGGATCGCCTTCCGTGACGACCAGGCCGCGCGCGACCAGATCCTCGAGATGGGCAAGCACCGAAAGCCCCGCGGCGCCGTGCAGCCGCGGGTCTGTGTCGCGATAGATCGCAGCGACCATTTCCGCGATCGTCCGGTCTCCGGCGCGGATGCGTTCCAGGATCGCCCTTTCGCGCATCTTGCGATGCGTCTTGAGGCCGCGCATGAACCGTTGGGGCGCGGTCACGGGGCCGCCATGGCCTGGCAACAGCAAGCGATCCTCGCGCGCCAGCAGCTTGTCGAGGGAGCTCATATAGTCCGCCATGGCGCCGTCCGGCGGCGCGACGATCGAGGTCGACCACGCCATGACATGGTCGGCTGAAAACAGGGTTCCGGCTCCCTCGAGGGCAAACACGGCGTGGTTGGCGGTGTGGCCGGGCGTCAGCACGGTGCGGATTGTCCAGCCGTCGCCCTGGGTAAGCGCATTGTCGGCCAGCACGACATCGGGAACGAAGCCAAGGTCGGCGCTGGCGTCGAGCGGATTGACCTCGCCGATGCGTAAAGGCCGTGCCGGTCGATGCGGGCCTTCGGCAAGCGTTGGCGCGCCGGTCAGCTCTTTCAATCGCGACGCGAGTGGCGAATGGTCGCGATGGGTGTGGCTGACGAAGATGTGGCTGACCGGGCGGCCAGCGATCGCGGTAAGCAACGTCTCGAGATGGGCGTCGTCTTCCGGCCCTGGGTCGATCACCGCCAGCGTCTCGCGGCCGACGAGATAGCTGTTGGTGCCGTGGAAGGTGAAAGGGCTCGGATTTCTGGCGGTGATGCGCAGCACATCCGGCGCAACCGCAACCGCCCGGCCATAGGCGGGATCGAAGCTGGTGTCGAATTCAAGGGCCATGCCGGCGGGCTCCGTTGCAATGCGGCAAAGTGATTGCCGCCCGATACGGAAGCCAATATAGGAAAATTAGTGCATGTCGCCCAAAAGTGCGCAGCGGTTTTGGGAGAACGACATGCAGCGACACGAAGTTTGAAGCGCGTTGCCTGAAATCCGTTTCTGCGCGGCGCGCTTCAAGCCAGCAAATCAGCCACCCAATAGATTAGCCAGAATGGGGAAGACCATGGCAACTGCAACCACGATGCGCCCGCTTGTTTCTCTCACTCTACCGGATCGGGGCGCTGCCCGGCTCGCGACTCAGCTCTTCCTGGCACTCGCCGGAACCCTGCTGCTGACGCTTTCGGCCAAGACCAAAGTGGTGCTTGGCCCGGTCGACATTTCGCTGCAGACGCTGGCCGTGCTGTTGATCGCCTCGGCGTTCGGCCTGCGGCTGGCCGTCGCCACGCTCCTTCTCTACCTCGCCGAAGGTGCTTTTGGCTTGCCGGTTTTCCAGGGTACGCCGGAAAAGGGCATCGGCATCGCGTATATGCTGGGTTCGACGGGTGGCTATCTTGCCGGCTTCGTGGTCATGGCGGCGATCGCCGGCTGGGCCGCGGATCGCGGCTGGGACCGCAATCCGTTCAAGCTGTTCGGCGCTATGCTGACGGCGGAGGTCGTCATGATGGCCATCGGCTTTGCCTGGCTGGCGATCCTCATCGGGCCGGAAAAGTCCTGGCAGTTCGGCGTCCTGCCCTTCATCGTCGGCGACCTGATCAAGGTGGCTTTGGCCGCCAGCCTTGTGCCGGCCGTGTGGACATTGCTCAAGCGCGGCTGAGACAATCGGCGAGAAAAGGGCCGGCGGGCGACAAGCGCCGGCCGGCCCTTTTTCATGGCGCTGTCGGATTTCGCTCGAAACCACCTTATGCCAGATGATAGAAAGCGATGAAGTAACGTCGGGAAGCAGTCGAAGCCGACATTGACAAGCCAGCGCCCGAAAACTAAGCACGGGCAACTTGGCGTCGAGGCGGGGGCCGCGGTAGCTCAAGGAGAGCTTGTTGAAAGGAATTATCCTTGCGGGCGGCAGCGGAACACGTCTCTATCCGCTTACATTAGCGATTTCTAAGCAGATACTGCCGATCTACGACAAGCCGATGATCTATTACCCGCTGAGCGTGCTGATGCTCGCGGGAATTCGCCAGATTCTCATCATCTCGACTCCGCGCGACTTGCCGGTCTTTCAGGCATTGCTGGGCGACGGTTCCGAATTCGGGCTGGAATTGTCCTATGCCGAGCAGCCGCAGCCCAACGGTCTCGCCGAAGCCTTCATCATTGGCCGCGAGTTCATTGGCAACGACAGCGTGTCGATGATCCTTGGCGACAACATCTATTTTGGCGGCGGCCTGTCGCAACTCTGCCGCGAGGCGGCGATCCGCGAGGGCGGCGCCTCGGTCTTTGCCTACTATGTCGACGATCCTGAGCGTTATGGCGTGGTTTCCTTCGACAAGGCCTCCGGCAAGGCTCTGACGATCGAGGAGAAGCCGCAAAAGCCGAAGTCCAACTGGGCCGTGACCGGTCTTTATTTCTACGACAACAACGTGGTCGACATTGCCTCGACGATCCGCCCTTCGGCGCGCGGCGAGCTCGAGATCACGGCGGTCAACAACGTCTATCTCGAGCGTGGCGAACTGCATGTCCACCGTCTCGGCCGCGGCTATGCCTGGCTCGACACCGGCACGCATGACAGCCTGCTCGAGGCATCGTCTTTCGTGCGCACGATCGAGCATCGCCAAGGCATCAAGATTGCGTGCCCCGAGGAGATTGCGCTGGAGCAGCACTGGATCAGCGCCGACAAGGTTCTGGATCGCGCCTTTCGGCTCGGCAAGAACGAATATGCCGCCTATTTGCGCCGGCGGGTGGCCGATCTGATGGAGGAACGCGGTGCTTGAGGTCAGGCCGCTCGGCCTCGATGGCGTGCTGGAGATCGTGCCCAAGCGGCATGGCGATGCACGCGGTTTTTTCAGCGAGACCTGGAATGCCGAACGCTTCGCCGAAGCCGGCATCGATCTCGCCTTCGTGCAGGACAACCATTCCTATTCCGCCGCGGCCGGTGTGCTGCGCGGCCTGCATTACCAGTTGCCGCCGCGCGCGCAAGCCAAGCTGCTGCGCGTCATCCGGGGCAGCGTGCTCGATGTCGCGGTCGACATCCGCCGTTCCTCGCCCACTTTCGGCAAATGGGAAGCGCTGGAGATATCGGCCGACAAGGGCAACCAGGTTCTGGTGCCGAAAGGCTTCGCGCATGGTTTCGTCACGCTCGTGCCGGATACCGAGGTGCTCTACAAGGTGACCGACACCTACTCGCCCGGGCACGACCGCTCGATCCGCTTCGACGACCCGGCGATCGGCATAAAATGGCCGGCGATTGCGGGCGGCTTCCAGCTTTCGGACAAGGACCGCAACGCGCCCTTGCTCGGCCTGGCGGAGGTGTTCGCGTGAGGAGGGATGGCGGCATGAATTTTCTGGTCACCGGAGGCGCCGGCTTCATCGGCTCGGCCGTGTGCCGGCATCTGTGCGCCAATCCGGCCTATCGCGTCACCAATCTCGACAAGCTGACCTATGCCGGCAACCTCGCATCGCTGAGGCCGATCGAGAACGCGCACAACTACCGCTTCGAGCAGGCTGATATCTGCGACGAGCGCGCGGTGCTGGAGATCTTGCGCGGCGACGACATCGACATCGTCATGAACCTCGCCGCCGAGAGCCATGTCGACCGCTCGATCGACGGCCCCGGCGCCTTCATCGAGACCAACATCGTCGGCACCTACCGCATCCTGAATGCGGCGCTGGAATACTGGCGCGGGCTTCCGCAGGCCCGACAGGACAGCTTCCGCTTCCACCATGTCTCGACCGACGAAGTCTTTGGCGACCTGCCTTTCGACGGCGGCATGTTCGTGGAGGAGACGCCTTACGCGCCGTCCTCGCCCTATTCGGCCTCGAAGGCGGCATCCGACCATCTGGTGCGGGCCTGGCACGAGACCTATGGCCTGCCGGTGGTGCTTTCCAACTGCTCGAACAATTACGGCCCCTATCATTTCCCGGAAAAGCTGATCCCGCTGGTCATCCTCAACGCGCTCGACGAGAAGCCGCTGCCCGTCTACGGCGCCGGCGCCAACGTGCGCGACTGGCTGTTCGTCGAGGATCACGCGCGGGCCCTTGAACTGGTGGCCACCCAGGGGCAGCCGGGCGAGAGCTATAATGTCGGCGGCAATTCCGAGCGCACCAATCTCGGCGTCGTCGAGGCGATCTGCGATCTTCTCGACCAGAGGCGGCCGCGCGCCGGCGGCAAGCGCTATCGCGATCTCATCGCCTTCGTCACCGACCGCCCCGGCCATGACCGACGCTATGCGATCGACGCCTCCAAGATCGCGCGCGACCTCGGCTGGGCGCCGCGGGAGGACTTCGACAGTGGCCTGGCCAGGACCGTCGACTGGTATCTCGACAACAAATGGTGGTGGGGGCCGATCCGCGAGCAGCGCTACGATGGCGCGCGGCTAGGCCGAGCTACGGCGCAAAAGCGCCCGATCGAGAACGCCCCGGTCGAGAACGCCCAGATCGAAAATGCAAGGGTCGAAAGCAGCCCGGCCGGGAACGCGGCCGAGAGCAGGAAGGTGACCACGTGAGGCTTGCCGTCACCGGACGTGAAGGCCAGGTCGCCGCAAGCCTGGTCGAGGCGGCGCGGGGCCGCGACGATGTCGAGGTCGTGGCCGTCGGCCGGCCGGCGCTCGACCTGGCGCGGCCAGACACGGTGTTCGCAGCCCTCGAAGCGGCAAGGCCCGACATCGTCGTTTCCGCCGCCGCCTACACCGCCGTCGACCAGGCCGAGGACGAGAAGGACCTGGCCTTCGCGGTGAACGCGACCGGCGCCGGCAAGGTGGCCGAAGCCGCGGCAAGGCTCGGCGTGCCCGTCATCCATCTGTCGACCGACTATGTCTTCGACGGCACCAAGGATGGCGCCTATGTCGAGACCGATCCGACCGCGCCGCTCGGCGTCTACGGCGCCTCCAAGCTCGCCGGCGAAGAGGCGGTCGCGGCGGCCAATCCGCGCCACCTCATCCTGCGCACCGCTTGGGTCTACAGCCCCTTCGGCAGGAATTTCGTCAAGACGATGCTGCGCCTCGCCGCCGACCGCGACGAGATTCCAGTCGTCGCCGACCAGTGGGGCAATCCGACATCCGCGCTCGACATCGCCGCCGCCATCCTGCATGCGGCGGCGAAGCTGCGGGACGACAGGAATTTTGCCGCCTTTGGCGTCTATCATCTGGCGGGCACCGGTGAGATCAACTGGAGCGGCTTTGCCCGTCACATCCTGGATACGAGCCAGGCCCTTGGCGGTCCGCATGCCCGTATCCTCGACATCGCAACCGCCGATTACCCGACAAAGGCAAGGCGGCCGGCCAATTCGCGGCTATCGAGCGCGAAATCGGCGGCTGCATTCAGGTGGACCGCTCCGGATTGGCGGGAATCGACCGGAGCTGCCGTAGGTCGTATCGTCGCCGACCGTTCGGCCTCGGGACGTTGATCGACAGCCCGTGCCATGGAATAGGTCCGAAGCGATCTGGCGCGCCGTATAGAGACAGTCCGATGCGATGAACGAGGCGTCGTAGAAGGATGCTCTGAGATGACCGCGGGGGAGCAAATGGCCATGCCCTGCCCCTTCGTCAACACTACAGCGCAATGCAAACAAAAAACCTCTGGCTCTCCCGCTCGCTCCGCGCTAAGGCGATAACCGGGTTACGGGGGTAGGGGATTTGCAATCCAGGGTGGTGGCGGACGCTGGTCGGGCCGGCGCCGTTCTGGTAGGCATATCCCGCGCCTGGAGCCAGTACTGCCCAATGACCGCATACGTAGAAGCCGTATCGGAACTCCGACCGAGGATGCGGCGCGCCATCATCATGATCCAGGACCTCGTCATGGTCCTGGTCGCGGTTGCGCTTAGCCTCATCCTGTCGCAGTCGCGGCTTTCCTTCGACGCGTTCTCTTCCGGCGGGCTGGCCTGCTGGGCGCTCATCGTGCTCATCGCCCATCTGCTGTTCCGATCCAGCGGCCTCTACAACACCGTCTGGCGCTTTGCCTCCACGCCCGACTTCTTCAACATCCTGAAGGGCTGCGGCAGCCTGACGGTGATTCTCTATCTGGCCTCGCTTGCCTTCCGCTTCTTCTTCCAGCCGGTCGCCGGCCTCAACGAGCGCCAGTTCATCGTCTTCTTCCTGGTCTCCTTCACCATCATTTCGGCGCCCAGGCTCTATTATCGCTTCCTGCGCGACGGCGCGAGCTGGCGCATCCTGCGCCGCGCCGCCGGCGATGCCTCGACCAAGCAGGCGCTGTTCATCGGCCGGCTGAGCGAGGCGGACCTGATCGTCCGCTTCACCCGCACGGCCATGCCTGCCGAATACGCCATCGCCGGCATCATGGCCACCGAGAGCGACGCGCCGCTCGGCACGCGGATCCAGGGCGTTCCGGTCGTGGCGCTGCGGCCGCGCCTGGTCGAGGTGCTGGAGGAATATGTCAAGGGCACGGAAAACCTCGACCTCCTGATCTTCGGCCAGGGGGTCGAGCGCGAGATCGAGGACTATGCCGAACTGGTGCGCGTCGCCCGCCACAGCGGCATCGCCGTCGTCCAGTTTTCCGGCCTGTCGGAACTGGGGCAGGGCGGCAAGCTGGTTCTCGATGCCGTCGAAATGGCGACCATCATGCGCCGTTCGGCGGTCGCCACCGACATCACGCGCATCGGCGCCTTCGTCGGCGGCAAGCGCGTGATGGTCACCGGCGGCGCCGGCTCCATCGGCCGCGTGCTGGTCAAGCGCGCGCTGGAACTGGGCGCCGAGGCGGTGCTGGTGGCCGACAATTCCGAGTTCGGCATCTTCCAGCTCGATCAGCAGACCGACGACGGCGACCGCGACCGGCTGACCAGCCGCATCGTCGATGTCACCGACCGGCCTCACATGACGCGCCTCGTCAGCGAGTTCAAACCCGCGATCATCTTTCACGCCGCGGCGCTGAAGCACGTGCCGCTGCTCGAGGAAAACTGGGAAGCGGCGATCGAGACGAATGTCTTCGGGACGCTCGCCTGCGCCGAGATCGCCGCCGAATGCGGCGTGCCGCAGTTCCTGCTGATTTCCAGCGACAAGGCCGTCGACCCGACCTCGGTGCTGGGCGTCACCAAACGGGCGGCCGAACAGGTCGTCTCCTCGCTGCATGAAACCCAGGCGGCCTCACCGCCGCCGCGTGCCGGCGCGGCAAATGGCCACCCTGCCGGCGCCCCCGATCTGCGTCATTCGGGCACGAAATTCATCGCCGTGCGCTTCGGCAACGTCTTCGGCTCCAACGGCTCGGTGGCGACCATCTTCCAGGCGCAGATCGAGGCCGGCGGGCCGGTCACCATCACCGACCGGCGCATGACCCGCTATTTCATGACCGTGGCCGAGGCCGTCGACCTCGTCATCATGTCGGCCGCCGATGCCGAGCAGCGCCGGGGCGCGGATGACTACGCCATCTACATGCTCGACATGGGCAAGCCCGTGCCGATCCTCGAAGTCGCCGAAACCATGATCCGCATGGCCGGCAAAAGCCCCTATACCGATATTCCGATCCGCTTCACCGGCATCAGGCCCGGCGAGAAGCTGCACGAGACGCTGCATGCCGAGAACGAGGAGGTGGTCAAGCTCGACACCGCCAAGATCTTCGGCCTCAGGACCGGCGTCATCGAATGGCCGAAGATCGAGGCGGCCCTGCCGGCGTTGGTGGCCGCGATGCACGATCGCGACAAGACCGCCGCGCTTACGGTGCTGGCGGGGCTACATCAGGACCAGAACATTCCAGATCGCGACATGCCGAAAGCGGCAGGGCAAACGGCTTAGCCTGACTTGTTCATGCGCAGCCACCCAAGTGTACCCGAATACAGGCTGGATGTGCCGCTCTTGTTCCCCTTTTGGCGACGGATCTGAGCGATGACCGCGAAGCGCGCGCTCGACCTCGCGGTCGCCGTTCCGATGCTGGCGGCGGCGGCTCCCGTCCTGCTTGTCGCGATGCTGGCAATCCGGGCAACATCGCCCGGCCCGGCCATCTTCTCGCAAATCCGCGTCGGCCGGGGAGGAGCCCTCTTTGCCTGCCGCAAATTGCGCACGATGTATCGCGCAACGCCTTCCTTGCCCACGCACGAAGCGCCGGCCGGTTCGGTCACCGCGGTCGGCAAGGTGCTGCGGGCAACCAAGATCGACGAATTGCCGCAGCTCTGGAACGTGCTCAAGGGCGAGATGAGCCTTGTCGGCCCTCGTCCATGCCTACCGACGCAGGCGGAACTGATCGAACGGCGCAGGGAACTGGGCGTGCTCACCGCACTTCCAGGCATCACAGGGCTCGCGCAGATCAAGGAGATCGACATGTCGGATCCAAAACTTTGCGCGGAAACCGACGCGGCCTACATCAAGGCCGCCTCGACCAGCCTGGACCTGAAGATATTGCTGGCTACGTTCTTTTGAGGCGCTCCCGCAGGGAAAGCTACGGCGAAGGCGCCGAACCTGGCCGCTTTCCGGAATCGTTCTGACCGGCCTGCCGCGCCAATTCCTCAAGCCGGCCGAGCGTGTCGGTTTCCGGCATCCAGCCCTCCGAGGCCAGCAGGGACGGGTCACAGATCTGCGTCGCCATGAAGGCTTGCCATGACGCCTGCCGGCCAAGCAGCATGGCCAGCAGGCGCAGCGGCCAGGCCGGCATGGGGAAAAGCCGGGCCGGCCGGCCGTATCCGCGCCAGAACGCGGTGATGATTTCGGACATCGTAACCGGCGAAGCATCGCTGAGCACATAGATCGGGCGCGGCGGCGCGGGACGGGTCAGAAGATGCGTCACGGCGCCGGCCACGGCGTCTTGCGAGACGAGCGAGCGAACCGCCGTCAGGGCGGCTGCTGGCAGCGGCAGGCCGTTGGCGGCGAGGCGCGTCAGCCCGCGCAGATTTCCCTTCATGCCTTCGCCATAGACCGGCGGCAGCCGCAGCGCCGTCGCCCCGGCGCGCCTTGCCGCTGCGAAAGCCTCCAGCGTTTTGATCTCGCCTTCGCGCTTGGAACGCCCATAGGCGTCTTGCGGGGCAGGGGGCGTGGCCTCGTCGATGGTGCCGCTGAAACCGGCGCCCACCACGGCGCGGATCGAGGAAAGATAGATGAAGCGCCCGGCGGTGCGCGTGGCCGCCGCCTGGGCGAGCCGTCCGGTCAGCATCGCATTGACGGCCTGGAAGTCGGCAGCGCCGGCGTTGCGGTCATTGTTGAGCGCTGCGCAGTGGACGACATGCGTCACCTCGCGCATCAGCTCCAGGAAGGCTTCGTCCGGCGCATCGGCGTTGGGCAGCGCGACGGCATCGTCCACGCCCGCCAGTTGCTGCGGCTGGCGAGAGGCGATCCGTATGCCGAATCCGGCCTCACGCAACCGGCTGACGACCCGGCGTCCAATGAAGCCTGTCGCGCCGGTGACCAGGACCTTCATGGTTGCAGGCTGGCGTCCGGCGCCGCCGCAGGCGCGCTTCTCCCGGTTGGCGCTGCCGTCCGCCCGGATGCAAGGTAGGTCCCCGAGATCAGGAACACCATCAGCGTCGCGTCGAGGATGTCGTGGCCGACCAGGATGCCGGCCATTCCGCCGGTGAGATAGGTGATGACCGCGACAAGGACGATCGTCGCGCCGAACCGCTCCACCGGATCGACGCTGAGGCGCAGCGTCCGTGCCGCGTTCCAGGCAGCGACGACGAAAATCGACGCCAGGGCCAGCGCCCCCAGCAGACCGGCCTCGACCAGCGCGGTCAGGAAGCCATTGTGAAAATGGCTGAAACCCGCGCTTAGGCCGAACTGCTCGTGAAAACCCTGCTTCATCAGCGCCCGGCTCGCCGAGATGCCATGGCCGAAAATCGGCATGTCGCGAAACGCGGCAAAGCCGATTTCCCACATCGCTACGCGCAGGCCGAGCGCCGTCGAATGGTCACCATTGGCGTTCAGCGCATCCCAGTCGCTGACCAGGAAGTCGGTTCTATCCAGCACGGCGCGGGAGCCGATGGCGGCGATCACAAGGGCGACCACGACGCCGATCGCCACGAAGCGTGCCAGGCTGGCGCCGGTGAACCGGCGACGGTTGATGAGAAGCACGACGATGCTGGCGATCGGCACGGCCACCCAGATCATGCGCGATCCCGAATAGACAATCGCAATGACTCCGGCGACCGCCGCCAGGACCAGCAGCTTCCAGCGTTTCTCGATGCCCGACAGCGCGCCGGCAAGGCATGTCATGACGGCAAGGCAGGTAACGGTTGCGAAAACGATCGGATTGCCGGCGCCGCCCTCCGCCCTCACGCCGAGCCGATGATACTGGAACACGGCCATCGCCAGCGCGCCGAAGCAGGCCGCGGTGCTGGCCAGAATGGCGATGCGTGCCAGCGCGCTCTTCTCGGTGATGCTCCAGGTCGAATAGGAGATGGGGAACAGCAGGAAGGTGATCAACGGCAGGAAAAACCGCAAATCGGCGGCCAGCGTGCCGTTGACGATCGAAGCCAGAACCATGGCCGCGCAATAGGCGTAGATCGCCACCGTGACGGCGAGCATCGGCCGGTCGATGTTGAAGCGCCGGCGTTTCGCGGCCAGAAGCATCGCGGACCACACACCACCGGCATTGAAGGCGATGCTGACCAGCGATCCAAGCACCGGCGGCGAGAAAAAGCAGACGATCGAGAAATAGATGTTGATCTGTGCGGGCGTGAGGTGGCGCCGGAGCGTTGTAAACGGGTTCAAATGCTTGCTTCGCAATTTTCCAGGTTGCGCCCGGATCCATGGAGCCAGCCAGAGGCCACCTCGCCGATCTCCGTTTGCCGCGCCTTGCCCGTTCCCCGAGCCCGTATAGCGGCTGGCGCCGCTCCGCGATAGTGCGGTCGACGATGTTGCGGCAGAAATCCCCGATCAGGCCACGATCGGACGGCCTCGGAATTCCCCGGACGCCACGGGCTTTCTCCGCTTCCGCGTTTTCGATGGCTCCGGCAGGATTTTCCGCTTTGCCGGCCGCGCTTGGAAAATTCGTTCTCTAATCACCTCGCGCCGCGCGGGTCTTGCATTGTTATCGGCGGCGCCGATCTGTTAGAACGCCCGCACGAAACAGTTTGTCTGAAGTGAAATCTGCGCCCGGGGGGCATGGAATTGCGCCTGCGATGCAAGATTTCCGCTCCACGGCACGAAAGAACGCTCGACGCTCCATGAATATCGCGCTCACGCATCTGCAGCGGCTCGAGGCCGAATCCATCCACATCTTCCGCGAGGTCGCGGCATCTTTCTCCAAGCCGGTGATGCTCTATTCGGTCGGCAAGGATTCGTCCGTGCTGATGCATCTGGCGATGAAGGCCTTCTATCCGGCCAAGCCGCCTTTCCCGTTCCTGCATGTCGACACCACCTGGAAGTTCCGCGAGATGATCGCCTTTCGCGATCAGATGGCGCAGAAGCTTGGCTTCGACCTCCTGGTCCACGTCAATGAGGATGGTGTTCGCGAGGGCATCAACCCCTTCGATCATGGCTCCAACACCCACACCCATGTGATGAAGACGGTGGCGTTGCGCCAGGCGCTCGACAAATACGGCTTCGACGCCGCATTCGGCGGCGCCCGCCGCGACGAGGAGAAGTCGCGCGCCAAGGAGCGCATCTTTTCCTTCCGCAACGCCCAGCACGCCTGGGACCCGAAGAACCAGCGGCCGGAAATGTGGAAGATCTTCAACACCCGAATCGCGCCGGGCGAATCGATCCGCGTCTTCCCGCTGTCCAACTGGACCGAGCTCGACATCTGGCAGTACATCCTGCAGGAAAACATCCCGATCGTGCCGCTCTATTTCGCCAAGGAGCGGCCGGTGGTCGAGCGCGACGGCATGCTGATCATGAAGGACGATGACCGCATGCTGCTGCGCCCCGGCGAGGCGGTCGATAACCGGCTCGTGCGCTTCCGCACACTGGGATGCTACCCGCTGACCGGCGCGATCGAGTCCGACGCCGACACGCTGGAGGCCATTGTCGGCGAGATGCTGACCGCCCGCACCTCCGAGCGCCAGGGCCGCCTCATCGACCGCGACGAGGCCGGCTCGATGGAAAAGAAGAAGCGCGAGGGTTATTTCTGATAATGCGCCACATCATGGCAAAAAGCCTCGCCCCGACCGATTCGATCCGCGACTACATGGCCGCGCAGGAGAAGAAGTCGCTGCTGCGCTTTCTCACCTGCGGCTCGGTCGACGACGGCAAGTCGACGCTGATCGGGCGGCTGCTCTCCGACACCAAGCAGATCTTCGAGGACCAGCTTGCGGCGCTCGAGAAGGATTCGCGCAAGCACGGCACCACCGGCGACGACATCGATTTCGCGCTGCTGGTCGACGGGCTGGAGGCGGAGCGCGAGCAGGGCATCACCATCGATGTCGCCTATCGCTTCTTCGCCACGCCGAAGCGCAAGTTCATCGTCGCAGACACGCCCGGTCATGAGCAGTACACGCGCAATATGGCAACGGGCGCCTCGACCGCCGATCTCGCCATCGTGCTGATCGACGCGCGCCAGGGCGTGCTTCGCCAGACCAGGCGTCATTCGATCATCGCCTCGCTGCTCGGCATCCGGCACATCGTGCTTGCGGTCAACAAGATCGACCTCGTCGGCTTCGACGAGACCGTGTTCGACCGGATCGTCACCGACTATGGCGAGTTCGCGAAGGAGCTGGGCTTCGTCAGCATCGCGCCGATCCCGATGTCGGCGCGCTTCGGCGACAACGTCACCAGCCGCTCGGAGCGCACGCCCTGGTATTCCGGGCCATCGCTGATCGAGCATCTCGAAACCGTGTCGGTCGACGAGGCCGCCGTCGAGCTGCCTTTCCGCTTCCCCGTCCAGTATGTGAACCGCCCCAACCTCGATTTCCGCGGCTTCGCCGGTACCATCGCCTCGGGTGTGGTTTCTGAAGGAGACGAGGTCGTCGTGGCCAAGTCTGGCAAGGCGTCGCGGGTCAAGCGCATCGTCGCGCAGGGCGGCGATCTCGAGCAGGCGGTTGCCGGCCAGGCGGTCACGCTCGTCCTCGAGGACGAAGTGGAGGTGTCGCGCGGCAACCTGCTGGTGTCGCCGGCCGCACGGCCGCAGGTCGCCGATCAGTTTGCCGCCAACATCGTCTGGTTCGACGAGCAGGCGCTGCTGCCCGGCCGCTCCTACGTCCTGCGCACCGAGACCGATCAGGTCAGCGCCACCGTCACCGAGCTGAAATACCGGGTCAACGTCAACGATTTCGCGCATGAGGCGGCGAAGTCGCTCGACATCAACGAGGTCGGCGTCTGCAACCTCTCGACCCGCGCGCCGATCGCCTTCGATCCGTTCGCCGAGAACCGCACCACCGGCGCCTTCATCCTGATCGACCGCATCACCAACGCCACCGTCGGCGCCGGAATGATCCTGCATTCGCTGCGCCGCGCCGAAAACATCCATTGGCAGTCGCTCGATGTCGGCAAGCGCGGCCGCTCCGACCTGAAGAACCAGCGCCCGGCCGTGTTCTGGTTCACTGGGCTCTCCGGTTCCGGCAAGTCGACCATCGCCAATTTGTTCGAGAAGAAGCTGTTCGCGTCCGGGCGCCACACCTACATCCTCGACGGCGACAATGTCCGCCACGGTCTCAACCGCGATCTCGGCTTCACCGACGCCGACCGCGTGGAAAACATCCGTCGCGTCGCCGAGGTGGCGAAGCTGATGGCCGATGCCGGCCTGATCGTCATCGTCTCCTTCATCTCGCCCTTCGCCGCCGAACGGCGCGTAGCGCGCGAGCTGATGGCCGAGGGCGAGTTCGTCGAGGTCTTCGTCGACACGCCGTTCGAGGAATGCGCAAGGCGCGATCCGAAGGGTCTTTACGCGCGCGCCTTGAGCGGCGAGATCAAGAATTTCACCGGCGTGGATTCTCCTTATGAGGCGCCGCAGAATCCGGAAATTCACCTGAAGACTCTCGGCAGGAGCCCGCAGGAGATGGCGGAAGCCCTGGAACATTGGCTGACCGAGCGCGACATTGCCGAGGAGCAGTACGACAATGGCGGCGGTATCTGACGACGAGGCAATGTTGGGCGTCTTCGAGCGCCTGGCGCTCGAAGCCGGGCGCGAGGTGATGCGCGTCTTCCACGAGGGCTGCGCCGTCGACAGCAAGGCCGACTCTTCGCCGGTGACGGAAGCCGACCGCGAAAGCGAGAAGATCATCCTGGCCGGCCTGCGCGCCGCCTATCCGGAAATCCCTTGCGTGGCCGAGGAGGAGGTTGCGGCAGGCATCGCAACACCTGATCTTGACGGCGCGTTCTTCCTGATCGATCCGCTCGACGGCACCAAGGAATTCGTCAACCGCCGCACCGATTTCACCGTCAACATCGCGCTGGTCCGCCATGGCGTGCCGGAAGTCGGCGTCGTTTTCGCGCCGTGCACGGGGCGCTTTTTCTCCGGACGACCCGGCAAGGCCGAGGCGCTCGAGGTCGATCCCGACTATCGCGTGGCCGGCCGCCGGCCGATCACGGTGCGGGCAGGCGGCTCGCCGCTCGCCGTCGTCGCCAGCCGCTCGCACAACACGCCGGAGACCGATGCCTTCATCCGCGATCTCGGTGCCGCCGAGATCGTCTCGGTCGGCTCGTCGCTGAAATTCTGCCTGCTCGCCGCGGCGGAAGCCGACGTCTATCCGCGCTTCGGCCGCACCATGGAATGGGATACGGCGGCGGGCGACGCGGTGTTGCGCGCCGCCGGCGGCATGACGCGCACCCTGGACGGCGAGCCGCTCGTCTACGGCAAGCGCAACCAGGCGAGTGACAGCGATTTCGCCAACCCGCATTTCATTGCAACGGGGAAGACCGCGGCTTAGGGCAGCGTTGCCAATTATCGATGCTGGCGGGACAGAGGGGGGGCGGCGCCGACCTTTCAGGCTTTAAGCCGCCGCCACATGCGCCGAGTTCGACCCGATATAATTGCGGATCGTCTCGATGATGCGGTCCTGGTCGGCCTCGCTCAAATAGGCGTGCATCGGCAGGCAGAGGATCTGCTTTGGCAATGCCTCCGAGACGGCGAGGCCGGTCGGCGTGCGCGGATAATCCTTGTAGGCCACCTGCTCGTGCAGCGGCTTCACATAATAGATCACCGACGGAATGCCCTTTTCGCCGAGATGGGCCTTGAGCCCGTCGCGTTTCGGCGTCTCGATCGCATACTGCGCCCAGGCCGAGCGGCCATGGCCAAGATTGCGCGACGCCTTGACGATGTCGCCGAGGCCCTTGGCATAGCGGTCGGCGACGATCTGGCGCGCCACCATCTCATCCTCGAGGATGGCGAGCTTTTCGATCAGGATCGCCGCCTGCAGCGTGTCGAGGCGCGAATTGATGCCGACGCGGACATTGTCATATTGCGTCTCGCCCTTGCCGTGGAAGGCGAAGGAGCGGAGCTTGTCGGCCAGCGCGCCGTCATTGGTGAACATGGCGCCGCCGTCGCCATAGCAGCCAAGCGGCTTGGCAGGGTAAAAACTGGTCGAGCCGACATGGCCAAAAGCGCCGCACATTTTGACGTCGGCGGAACCGCCCATCGACTGCGCGGCATCCTCGATCACCAGAAGGTTCTCGCGCTTGGCGATCGCCATGATCGCCTCGTAGTCCGCGGAGAGCCCGAACAGGTCGACGGGGATGATCGCCCTCGGCTTCAGCCTTCCTTCCTTCTTGATCATCTCGATCGCCGCCTCGAGGCTGGCGATGTCGATGTTGTAGGTGTCGCGGTCGACGTCGACGAAGACCGGCTCGGCCTTGGCTAGCGCCACCACTTCGGCGGTGGCGGCGAAAGTGAAGCTCGGCACGAACACCGCATCGCCCGGGCCGATGCCGGCGGCAAACAGCGGCAGAAGCAGCGCGTCGGTGCCGTTGGCGCAGGCGACCACATGCTTGACGCCGATATAGGCCGCCAGCTTGTTCTCGAGTTCGGTGACCTGCGGGCCGAGGATATAGCGGCCGTCCTCGACGACTTTGTCGATAGCGACCTTCAGCCGGTCGCGGATACGTTCGCGCTGTGCGCCAAGATCGATGAACTGCATGTCGGCCTCAATGCCTGTAAAACCGGCCCGCTGGTAACAGACTTGAACCGGCTGAGAAAGCCGGCGGCGGCCGGCGCAGATTGCTTATGTGTCGCAGCGTGTTAGCGACTTTACCGGCGCAATGCCTGAAAAAGCCGGAAATCCGAGCTTTGAGAGGCGTTTTCCGGCCCCTCTTGTCGCGTCGTTCCACCGATGGGAAACATAAAGTGATCGGCCGCGAAGGGCGGGCTCACGTCCGTCCCCGCGCCGGATCAGGCGATCTCGTGCCGCCATGGCGGGTTGGCGCCGGCCCGCGAAACCGTTACCGCGGCGGCCTTGGCGCCGAGTTCCAGCGCCTTGCGGATGGCGTCCTCGGAGAGGCTGCCGATCGCCGCCTTGGTGAGCAGGCCCTGCTCGTGCAGCGAAGCCAGGATGCCGGCATTGAACGTGTCGCCGGCGCCGACCGTGTCGATGACCTTCACCTTCTGCGGCATGACCGTGACCTTGTGCGCCTTGCTGTAGCCGACGGCGCCTTCGCCGCCATGCGTGACGACGATCAGCTGCGGCCCACGCTCCAGCCAGTTGCGCACCACATCCTCGTGCGAGCCGGCCTCGTCGAACCATTTCAGGTCCTCGTCCGACAATTTCACGATGTCGGCCATCGCCATCATCTCGCGGATGCGTCTGAGATGCTTGGCCTTGTCCGGAATGAAGTTCGGCCGGATGTTGGGGTCGAGCATCATGACGCGGCTTTGGCGCTCGCGTCGCATGAATTCTTCGTAGGCCGAGCCCGCCGGCTCAGAGATCAGGCTGATGGCGCCGAACAGCATCGCCTCGATCTCGGCCCCGAGCTTCGGCAGGTCCTCGATGGTCAGCATGCGCCCGGCGGTGTTCTCGTCATAGAAAGTGTAGGTCGCCTGGCCGTTGGTGAGCCGCACGAAGGCGAGCGTGGTTGGACGCGGCGAGGTGTGCGCATAGGTGGAGCTCACCTTGCTGGCGCCGAGCGCCTCGCGGAATTGGCCGCCGAACAGGTCGGAGGAGAGGCCGGAGAAGAAGCCTGCCGGGGCGCCGAGCCGGCCGAGCGCGATCGCCGAGTTGAACACCGCGCCGCCGACATAGGGCGCGAAAGCCGCTTCGCCTTCCGTCGTGGTGCGCGGCAGCATGTCGATCAGGGCTTCGCCACAGCAAAGGATCATGTCGTCTTGGTCTCCGGCGGATGGATCACGCCCTTGCGGATGATGATGTTGGCAAAGAGCCTGGGTTCGCTGGTCGCCACGATCGCGTGCGCGGCCTTGACGCGTGCATAGAAGTCGGGCCCGGCCAGCGCAACCACCTTGTGACCCGGCGCGCGCCTGGCGCAGACCGCTTCCATCTCGCGATGCACGGGGTCGGCGAGCGCCGGGTCACCCTGCACCGAGGCACGGAACAATGCCTCCGGCACCGCCTCGTCCACCGGCAGCACGCTGAGCACGGCGTCGAGGACGGCTATGACGTGGTGGCCGTCCGCGCGGATCAGCCGCCGCGCCTGTTCCTCGGCCGGATAATTGCCGTCGACGATCGCGATCTCGTCGCCATGGCCCATTGCCCTGAGCGTCGCCAGGAACTGGGGCCCGAGCAGCGACGGGATGCCGATCAGCATGTCAGGCGCCCCCGGACGTGTTCGGCCCGATCAGGAAGCGCTCGGAGAGCGGCAGGCTGGCGCCGCCCATGGCGCGTGCGTGGATGCCGACCGTTCCCTCGCGCACGACAGGCAGTTTCAGTCCTTCGGCATCGATGCGGGCGATCGTTTCCGTGACGGCATCGACCAGCCGGCGCCGCACGTCGAGCGGCATCCAGCCATCGATGACCGCCGCTTCGAAATCGATGACCGACGAGGCAGCGACGATGGCATAGGCGAGCGCCCGCGAGGCGCTGGCGATCCACTCGTCGAGATCGGCGCCGATCTCGCCCCATTCCTGCGGCGAGGTCCAAAGATAGGAGCCGTCGATGCCCTTGGCGGAGAGCGCCCTTTCCAGCATCGCGATCGAGGCGACGTCGATGAGCTGCGTCGGCTTGCCGTCCGGCCCCGGCACCGGCATCGAGCCCAGCGCGCCGGCGTTGCCTTTCGGCCCGCTGTAGAGGCGGCCGTTGAGCACGATGCCGCCGCCGGCGAAGGCGCCGATATAGAAATAGACGAAATCGCGCGCCGCGCCGGCCCGCCCGAAGACGAGCTCCGCGCCACAGGCCGACGTCGCGTCGTTCTGCAGGTAGACGGGAAACTCGCACTGCCCCTGGATGTCGGCGCGGATGTCGCGATGGCGCCATTCGTCCATGATCTCGCGCGGCGCGCCGGCCGTGTCGACCCAGTTCCATAGCTCGAACGGCATGGCGATGCCGAGCCCGGCGATGCGCTTGTCCTGAGCCGGCGTAAGCGCGCCGCGCATCGTCTTGATGCCGGCGGTGACGAACTCGACGGTCTCGCGCGGTGCGGGATAGCGGTAGGAATGCTGCAGCATGGCGCGCACATTGCCGAGGAAGTCTATCAGCACGAGCTCGGCGCTGCGGCGGCCGATCTTGAGGCCGATGAAAAAGGCGCCTTCCGGATTAAGCGCCATCGGGATCGAAGGTTGGCCGATCTTGCCGCGCAGCGGCGCCTGGCGCACGAGCAACTTGTCTTCCTCGAGCTCGCGCATGATCACCGACACTGTCTGGGCAGACAGCCCGGTCATGCGCGCAATGTCTGATTTGGCCAGGCTGCCATGCTGGCGCACCAGGGACAGCACGAGCCGCTCATTGTGGTCGCGCATGCCGCTCTGGTTGGTGCCGCGATGCAGCCGGCTTTCCAAAGCCTCGGGCGAACCGTGCCTCGCAATGCCGGTCTCCACCCTGTTCCTCCCGTCTGTTTCCCCTCGATGCTTTTCGTTCAGAATGAGTGAACAGCGCAAGAGTGTCAATAATAAATAAGAGTGATTTAATTATTGACAGCCGTTGCGGACTGGTGTCTCTTTGACATCGCGCCCACACTGGGAGAACTTCGGTGGGCGCTCCGCAGGCGCCGGTTGGCCGGCGCCGGAGTGGTTCACTGGGAGGAAATCATGCGTAAATGGACTATCCTGAAGGCGGCCGTTGCCGGCCTTGCCTTTTACGGCGCGATGGCCACGGCCTCGTATGCCGCCGACATCGTCGGCCTGATCACCAAGACCGAGGGCAACCCGTTCTTCGTCAAGATGCGCGAAGGCGCGCAGGCCAAAGCCAAGGAGCTCGGCCTCACGCTGCAGACCTTTGCCGGTAAGTTCGACGGCGACAATGACAGCCAGGTCGCGGCCATCGAGAACCTGATCTCGGCCGGCGCCAAGGGCTTCGCCATCGTGCCGAGCGATTCCAGCGCCATCGTGCCGACCATCAAGAAGGCGCGCGATGCCGGCCTGCTGGTCATCGTGCTCGACACGCCGCTCGATCCGATCGACGCGGCGGACGCCACTTTCGCAACCGACAATTTCAAGGCAGGTGAGCTGATCGGCGAGTGGGCCAAGGGCACGCTGGGCGACAAGGCCTCCAGCGCCAAGATCGCCTTCCTCGATCTCGCCACCAATCAGCCGACTGTCGACTATCTGCGCGACCAGGGCTTCATGAAGGGCTTCGGCATCGACATCAAGGATCCGAAGAAATACGGCGACGAGGACGACGCGCGCATCTGCGGCCATGAGATGACCGGCGGCGCCGAGGATGGCGGCCGCACCGCCATGGAAACGCTGCTGCAGAAGTGCCCGGACGTGAGCGTGATGTACACGATCAACGAGCCGGCGGCGGCCGGTGGTTACCAGGCGCTCAAGGCGGCCGGCAAGGATGACGGCTCGGTCCTTGTGGTTTCGATCGATGGCGGTTGCCCGGGCGTCAAGAACGTCGCGGCCGGCGTCATCGGCGCGACCTCGCAGCAATATCCGCTGAAGATGGCCGCCATGGCCATGGAAGCGATCGAGAAGTTCGCCAAGACCGGCGAAAAGCCGAAGCCGACCCCCGGCAAGGAGTTCTTCGATACCGGCGCCACGCTGATCACCGACAAGCCCGTCAACGGCGTCGAGTCGATCGACAGCAAGAAGGGCGCGGAACTTTGCTGGGGCTGATGCCCTTCCTAATACCCGCAACAACGGACTAAACTCACCGAAAGGGCGGCTCCGGCCGCCCTTTCCCGAAACACGGGATCCTGGGAGGGGATAGAGATGAGCGACGACGCAACCGGCTCAGTCTCGGCCGAGCGCGGCCTTCACGGCAGCGATCAGTCCGTGGCGAGCTTCGACGAAGACCGGGGCTCGGTGCTGAAGAGCATCCAGCGCTTCCTGCACGAATACCCTACGGCCATCCCGTTCATCGTGCTGGTCATCGGCATTCTGATCTTTTCGGTTGCGGCGGGCGGACGGTTCTTTGCGCCGTTCAATCTTTCGCTTGTCCTGCAACAGGTCACCATCATCGCCTTTCTGGGCATTGCCCAGACGCTGGTCATCCTGACCGCCGGCATCGATCTTTCGGTCGGCGCGATGATGGTGCTGTCGTCCATCGTCATGGGCAGGCTGACCGTCACCTACGGCGTGCCGGTCGAATTGAGTTTCGTGCTGGGCCTGCTCACGGGTCTTGTCTGCGGCCTGATCAACGGCGTGCTGGTGGCGGTGATCAAGCTGCCGCCCTTCATCGTCACGCTCGGCACCTGGAGCGTCTACGGCGCGATGGTCATCTACGTCTCGCATTCCGAGACCGTGCGCGCCCAGGACATCGAGGCGGCGGGACCGCTGCTGCAGTGGCTGGGCCACACGATCAGGTTGGGAGGCGGCGCGGTGCTGACCTACGGCGCCATCGCCATGATCCTGACGGCTCTGATCATCTGGTATGTGTTGAACCGCACCGCCTTCGGCCGCCATGTCTACGCCACCGGTGACGACGACGAAGCCGCACGCCTCGCCGGCATCAACACCCGCGGCGTGTTCATTGCCGTCTACACGCTGGCCGGCTTCATCTGCGCCGTCGCCGCCTGGGCGCTTATCGGCCGCATCGGCGCCGCAAGCCCGCTCGGCAACCAGACCGCCAATCTCGATGCCATCACCGCCGTGGTGATCGGCGGCACCTCGCTGTTCGGCGGGCGCGGCTCGATCGTCGGGACATTGTTCGGCGCATTGATCGTCGGCGTCTTCCGCAATGGCCTGGCACTCGCCGGCGTCGACTCGCTCTGGCAGGAGTTCACCGTCGGCATCCTCATCATCCTCGCCGTCACCATCGATCAGTGGATCAGGAAGATTTCGGCATGAGCACGCAGCCCATTCTTCAGGCCCCCATTCTGCAGGCAAAAGGCCTCAACAAGCGCTACGGCAGGGTGGTCGCTCTCGACAATGCCGATTTCGACCTGATGCCGGGCGAGATCCTTGCCGTCATCGGCGACAACGGCGCCGGCAAGTCGACGCTGGTGAAGGCGCTGTGCGGCGCGGTCATCCCGGACTCCGGCGCGATCGAGCTCAACGGCCAGCCGGTGCATTTCCGCTCGCCGATCGAGGCGCGCATGGCCGGCATCGAGACCGTCTACCAGAACCTGGCCTTGTCGCCGGCGCTGTCGATCGCCGACAACATGTTCCTCGGCCGCGAGCTGCGTAAGCCGGGTTTTGCCGGGCAATGGCTGAGGAGGCTCGACCGCTCGGCCATGGCGCGCATCGCCCGCGAGAAATTGTCCGAGCTTGGGCTGATGACCATCCAGAACATCAACCAGTCGGTCGAAACGCTCTCGGGCGGCCAGCGCCAGGGCGTGGCGGTGGCCCGCGCCGCGGCGTTCGGCAGCCGCGTCGTCATCATGGACGAGCCGACCGCGGCGCTCGGCGTCAAGGAAAGCCGCCGCGTGCTGGAGCTGATGCTGGACGTCAAGAAGCGCGGCCTGCCGATCGTGCTCATCTCGCACAACATGCCGCATGTCTTCGAGGTGGCCGACCGCATCCACATCCATCGCTTGGGCCGTCGCCTCGCCGTCATCGATCCGAAACAATATACAATGTCCGACGCTGTCGCTTTCATGACCGGCGCCAAGGCTCCGCCGGAAGTTTTGGAGACGGCCTGATTGGGCCGTCTTGTTCCGGCACACGACCATTGGCCAGCCGTCTAAATCGATTGAGTATATGTTGCAATGCACTAGGATGGGCTGGGAGGAACGATACAAGCCGTTATGATCACGCCAGTTGAACGAGAGGCGAAATGACATCCGCCATGACGATCGAAGCCCCTGTTCTCGACAATCCCGATCCCAAGACCCTCGCTGAGGAGGTCTTGATGTCGCTCAAGTATCGGGTCGGCAAGGACACAACCGTCGCCACGCCCTATGACTGGTTGACGGCTTCGATCAAGGTCGTCCGCGACCGCATCGTCGACCACTGGATGCAGGCAACCAAGGAAGCCTATGACCAGCAGGAAAAACGCGTCTATTACCTTTCGCTGGAATTCCTGATCGGGCGCCTGATGCGTGACGCCTTTTCCAATCTAGGCCTGATGGAGAATATGCGCGAGGCGCTGTCCTCCCTCGGCGTCGACCTCGACCTCATCGCGGGGCTCGAACCGGACGCCGCGCTCGGCAATGGCGGCCTCGGCCGTCTCGCCGCCTGCTTCATGGAAAGCATGGCGACCGTCGATATCCCCGCCCATGGCTACGGCATCCGCTACGCCAACGGTATGTTCCGCCAGGAAATCCACGGCGGCTGGCAGGTCGAGCTGCCGGAGACCTGGCTCGATCACGGCAATCCCTGGGAGTTCGAACGGCGCGAGCGCTCCTTCGAGGTCGGCTTCGGCGGCTCGGTGGAATCGATCACCTCCAAGGACGGCCGGCTCGAACGCCACGTCTGGAAGCCGACCGAGCATGTGCTGGCCGTCGCCTACGACACGCCTGTCGCCGGCTGGCATGCCAGGCGCGTCAACACGCTGAGACTTTGGTCCGGCATGCCGATCGATCCGATCCTGCTCGACAAGTTCAACGCCGGCGACCACATCGGCGCGCTGGCCGAAAGCAACAAGGCCGACGCGCTGTCGCGCGTGCTCTATCCGGCAGATTCCCACATGGCCGGACAGGAGTTGAGACTGCGGCAGGAGTATTTCTTCTCTACCGCCTCGCTGCAGGACATCGTGCAGCGTCATCTCAGCCAGTATGGCGACCTGAAATCGTTGCCCGACAAGGCGGCGATCCACTTGAACGACACCCATCCCGCGGTCGCCGTGGCGGAGCTGATGCGGCTCCTGATGGATGTCCACGGCATGGACTTCGACCAGGCCTGGGACATCACCAAGCGCACCTTCGGCTACACCAACCACACGCTGTTGCCCGAGGCGCTGGAAAGCTGGCCGGTGCCGCTGTTCGAACGTCTGCTGCCGCGCCACATGCAGATCGTCTATGCCATCAATGCGCAGGTGCTGCTCGAGGCCCGCGCCACCAACCAGTTCTCGGGCGATCAGATCGCCCGCATCTCGCTGATCCAGGAAAATGGCGACCGCCGCGTGCGCATGGGCAATCTGGCCTTCGTCGGCTCGCATTCGATCAACGGCGTCTCGGCCCTGCACACCGAGCTGATGAAGGTGACGGTGTTCGCCGATCTCCACAAGCTCTATCCCGACCGCATCAACAACAAGACCAACGGCATCACGCCCAGGCGTTGGCTGATCCAGTGCAATCCGGGCCTGACCTCGCTTGCCCGCGAGGCGATCGGCGACCGCTTCATGGACGACATCGAGGCGATCAAGGATCTCGATCCGCTCGCCGACGACGCGGCGTTCCGTGAGAAATTCGCCGCCGTGAAGCGGCAGAACAAGGTGAAGCTCGCCAACCTGATCGCCGATCGGCTCGGCGTTCGGCTCGACCCGTCGGCGTTGTTCGACATCCAGGTCAAGCGCATCCACGAATACAAGCGCCAGCTCCTCAACATCATCGAGGCGATCGCGCTCTACGATCAGATACGCTCGCATCCCGAGCGGGACTGGATGCCGCGCGTCAAGATCTTCGGCGGCAAGGCGGCGCCGAGCTACCACAACGCCAAGCTGATCATCAAACTGGCCAACGACGTCGCGAAAGTCATCAACGGCGATCCGTCGGTGCGCGGGCTGCTGAAGGTGGTGTTCGTGCCGAACTACAATGTCAGCTTGGCCGAAGTGCTGATGCCCGCCGCCGACCTCTCCGAGCAGATATCGACCGCCGGCATGGAAGCATCCGGCACCGGCAACATGAAGTTCGGCATGAACGGCGCGCTCACCATCGGCACGCTCGACGGCGCCAATGTCGAGATGAAGGAACATGTCGGCGACGACAACATCTTCATCTTCGGCCTCACCACCGCCGAGGTCGCCGATCGGCGCAACAATGGCTACAACCCGCGCGGCATCATCGAGGCGTCCCCTGAATTGTCGCAGGCCGTCGCGGCGATCTCGTCCGGCGTCTTCTCGCCCGATGACCCCAATCGCTACCGCGACCTCATGAACGGGCTCTACAGCAGCGACTGGTTCATGGTGGCGGCCGACTTCGATTCCTACGCCGCCTGCCAGCGCGACGTGGACCGCGTCTGGCGCGACAGCCCCGATTGGAACGCGCGCGCCATCCGAAACGTTGCCCGCATGGGCTGGTTCTCGTCCGATCGCACGATCCGCCAATATGCGAAAGAAATCTGGAACGTACCCGTCTGATATGATTGCATGAGATCACGAACAATGTGGTGTCGTGCATGTCGCCCAAAAGTGCGGAGCGGTTTTGGGCCAACGACATGCACAAAACAAAATAACTCCCGGGGAGGGAACACCGCCTGATGAGGAAGCCGCGCGCGACCGCTGCGACAAGCGGGCCGGACGGACTGGCGCCAGCCGGCGATGTCGCGGCGATTGTCGCCGGAACGCATGGCGATCCTTTCTCGGTCCTGGGCGTGCAGGAAGCCGGCAAAGGCTTCGTCGCCCGCTGCTTCGTGCCCAACGCCGAATTCGTCACCGCCTATACGCTGACCGGCAAGGAGGTCGGCGAGCTCTCCCGCCGCGACGATGCCGGCTTCTTCGAGGGCAAGGTCTCGATCCGCAAGCGCCAGCCGCTGCGCTATCACGCCAGCAACGCCGGCGGCGACTGGTGGCTGACCGATCCCTATTCCTTCGGTCCGGTGCTCGGTCCGATGGACGACTATTACATGGCCGAAGGCTCGCATCTCAGGCTGTTCGACAAGCTCGGCGCCCACATCGTCGAACACGAGGGCGCCACCGGCGTGCATTTCGCCGTCTGGGCGCCCAACGCAAGGCGCGTCTCCGTGGTCGGCGCCTTCAACGATTGGGACGGCCGCCGGCACACCATGCGCGACCGCAAGGACACCGGCATCTGGGAATTGTTCATTCCCGATCTCGGCGCGGGCCAGCCCTACAAGTTCGAGATCATCGCGCCCGACGGCGTGCGCCTGCCGCTCAAGGCCGATCCGTTCGCCTTCGAGTCGGAACTGCGCCCGGCGACCGCCTCGGTGACGGCGCCGCCGATCGCGCATCAATGGGGCGACGAGGCACATCGCGGCTACTGGCGCAAGGCCGACCCCAGGCGCGAGGCGATCTCGATCTACGAGGTCCATGCCGGTTCCTGGCAGCGCCGCGACGACGGCACGTTCCTGTCCTGGGACGAGCTGGCCGCACGGCTCATCCCATACGTGGTCGACACCGGCTTCACCCATATCGAGTTCCTACCGATCTCGGAGCACCCCTACGACCCGTCCTGGGGCTACCAGACCACCGGCCTTTACGCGCCATCGGCTCGCTTCGGCGACCCCGACGGCTTCGCCCGCTTCGTCGACGGCGCGCACCGCGCCGGCATCGGCGTCATCCTCGACTGGGTGCCGGCGCATTTCCCTGTCGACGAGCACGGGCTGGTGAAGTTCGACGGCACCGCGCTCTACGAGCATGCCGATCCGCGCCAAGGTTTCCATCCCGACTGGAACACGGCCATCTACAATTTCGGCCGCCGCGAGGTGGTGTCGTTCCTCGTCAACAACGCGCTGTTCTGGGCCGAGAAGTACCATGTCGACGGCCTGCGCGTCGACGCGGTCGCCTCGATGCTCTACCTCGATTACTCGCGCAAGGCCGGCGAGTGGATCCCCAACGAGAAGGGCGGGCGCGAGAACCTGCAGGCTGTCTCCTTCCTGCAGAAGATGAACAAGGAGCTTTACGGCCACCACCCCGGCGTGATGACGATCGCCGAGGAATCCACCTCATGGCCGAAAGTGTCACGTCCCGTGCATGAAGGCGGCCTCGGCTTCGGCTTCAAATGGAACATGGGCTTCATGCACGACACGCTGGAGTATCTCTCCAAGGAGCCGATCTTCCGCAAGCACCATCACAACGACATCACCTTCGGCCTAGTCTACGCCTTCTCGGAAAACTTCGTCCTGCCGCTTTCGCATGACGAGGTCGTGCACGGCAAAGGCACGCTGCTCAACAAGATGGCCGGCGACGACTGGCAGAAGTTCGCCACGCTGCGCGCCTACTATGCCTTCATGTGGGGCTATCCCGGCAAGAAGCTGCTGTTCATGGGCCAGGAATTCGCCCAGCGCCGCGAGTGGAGCGAGGAACGCGCGCTCGACTGGGACCTGCTCGAATTCGCGCCGCATCGCGGCGTCTGGCAGGCGGTGCGGGATTTGAACTACCTCTACCGTTCGCGCCCGGCGCTGCATGCGCGCGATTGCGAGCCGGAGGGCTTCTCCTGGCTGATCGTCGACGACCGCGACAATTCGGTCTTCGCCTGGCTGCGCAGCGCGCCGGACGGCAATTCGATCGCCGTCATCTCCAATTTCACGCCGGTGCCGCGCGAGAACTATCGCGTGCCGCTGCCGAAGGCGGGAAAATGGCGCGAAATCATCAATACCGACGCCGAGGTCTATGGCGGCTCCGGCATGGGCAATCGCGGCGTGGTCGAGGCGAGCGGGGAAGGGGGAGGCATATCGGCGACGATGCTCTTGCCGCCGCTGTCGACGATCATGCTGGAATTCGTCGCGGATTGAAGCAGATGATGTCTCATCCTGCTCTTGCAACGGTCCGGGCAGCTTGTTTGGGAGGGTAACAAAATGGCAGAGATCAAAAGAACCCAGCCGCTGGCGCGCGATGCCATGGCCTATGTGCTGGCCGGCGGCCGCGGCAGCCGCCTCAGGGAACTGACCGACCGGCGCGCCAAGCCCGCCGTCTATTTCGGCGGCAAGACGCGCATCATCGATTTCGCCCTCTCCAATGCGCTCAACTCCGGCATCCGCCGCCTCGGCGTCGCCACCCAGTACAAGGCGCATTCGCTGATCCGCCATCTGCAGCGCGGCTGGAACTTCCTGCGGCCCGAGCGAAACGAAAGCTTCGACATCCTGCCGGCATCGCAGCGCGTGTCTGAAACGCAGTGGTATGAAGGCACCGCCGACGCCGTCTACCAGAACATCGACATCATCGAGGCCTACGGGCCCGAATACATGGTGATCCTCGCCGGCGACCACATCTACAAGATGGATTACGAGCTGATGCTGCGCCAGCATGTCGACGCCGGCGCCGACGTCACCGTCGGCTGCCTCGAAGTGCCGCGCATGGAGGCGACCGGCTTCGGCGTCATGCATGTCGACAAGAAGGACAACATCATCGCCTTCGTCGAGAAGCCGGCCGATCCGCCGGGCATTCCGGATAAACCGGAATTCGCCCTGGCCTCGATGGGCATCTACGTCTTCAAGACCAAGTTCCTGATGGAACAGCTGCGCCGCGACGCGGCCGAGCCTGGCTCCAGCCGCGACTTCGGCAAGGACATCATCCCTTACATCGTCCAGCATGGTAAGGCGATCGCTCACCGTTTCGCCAAATCCTGCGTGCGTTCCTCGCATGAGTCCGAGCCCTACTGGCGCGACGTCGGCACGGTGGACGCCTATTGGGAGGCCAATATCGACCTCACCGACGTCACGCCCGAGCTCGACCTCTACGATCGCGACTGGCCGATCTGGACCTATGCCGAATTGAAGCCGCCGGCAAAGTTCGTGCATGACGAGGACGGGCGCCGCGGCGAGGCGATCTCCTCGCTCGTGTCGGGCGACTGCATCGTCTCCGGCGCATCGCTGCGCCGCAGCCTGATCTTCACCGGCGCCCGCATCAATTCTTATTCCAAGCTCGAGGAGGTGGTGATGCTGCCCGACGTCACCGTTGGGCGTAAGGCGCGCCTCAAGCGCGTCGTCATCGACCATGGCGTGCAGATTCCGGAGGGGCTGGTGGTGGGCGAGGATCCGGCGCTCGACGCCAAGCGTTTTCGCGTGTCGGAGAAGGGCATCTGCCTGATCACCCAGGACATGATCAACAAGTTGTCGACCCCGTAGGTCGATCAACAAGCTGTCAACCTGATAAGGTTGATCAGCTGTCGATCTGATAGGGTCGATCAGCAAGCTGTCGGGTCGATCAGCAAGCTGACGACTTGATCAACAGATTGTCACTTTGACCTGCCACGTTGAGATCGGAATGTGGAGCGCATGCAGGTTCTGTCGGTTACGCCCGAAATCTTTCCGCTGGTCAAAACCGGCGGACTTGCCGACGTGACCGGCGCCCTGCCGATCGCGCTGGCCGGCAAGGGCGTGGCGATGCGCACGCTGGTTCCCGGCTATCCCGTCGTGATGGCGGCCTTCGCCAAGAAGAAGGCCGTTTACCAGTACCCGCTGCTGCAAGGCGGCAAGGCTTCGGTCCATGCCGTCAAGATCGGCGAGCTCGATCTCTTCGTGCTCGACGCGCCGCATCTCTTCGATCGCCAGGGCGGCCCCTACGGCACCGCCTCCGGCGCCGACTGGCCGGACAATTGGCGCCGCTTCGCGGCCTTGAGCCAGGTCGGCGGCGACATTGCCGGCGGCGCGATCTCCGGCTACCAGCCGGACATCGTTCATGCCCATGACTGGCAGTCGGCGATGACGCTTGCCTATATGCGATACGGCAAGGCGGTCGGCGTGCCGTCGCTGATCACCGTGCACAATCTTGCTTTCCAGGGCCAGTTCGGCGCCGGCATCTTCGGCGAGCTCGGCCTGCCGGCCGTGGCTATGCAACTCGACGGCGTCGAATATTATGGCGGCGTCGGATTTCTCAAGGCCGGCCTGCAAGCCGCCTGGGCGATCACCACGGTAAGCCCGACCTATGCGCAGGAAATCCGCTCGCCGGAATTCGGCATGGGTCTCGACGGGCTGATCAACATGCGCTCCACCGATCTCTACGGCATCGTCAACGGCATCGACGTCGACATCTGGAATCCCGAGACCGACAAGCATCTGGTGGCCAATTATTCGGCCGAGACGCTTGCTGCGCGGGCCAAGAACCGCGAGGCGGTCGAAGAGCGCTTCAACCTGGAGGCGGACGGCAGCCCGATCGTCTGCGTCGTCAGCCGGCTGACCTGGCAGAAGGGCATGGACATCCTGGCCGCGGTCGTCGACGGCATCGTCGCCGCCGGCGCGCGCCTCGCCATCCTGGGCTCTGGTGACGCCGGTCTCGAAGGCACGCTGCTTGCCGCCGCCGCCCGTCATCGCGGCCGCGTCGGCGTCGTCGTCGGTTACGATGAAGGCCTTTCGCATGTCATGCAGGGCGGCTGCGATGCCATCGTCATTCCGTCCCGCTTCGAGCCCTGCGGCCTGACCCAGCTCTATGGCCTGCGCTATGGCTGTGTGCCGGTCGTCGCCCGTACCGGCGGTTTGGCCGACACCATCATCGACGCCAATGAAGCCGCCTTGTCGGCAGGCGTCGCCACCGGCTTCCAGTTCGCGCCCAACAATGGCGGCGCGATGGTGCATGCCATCCAGCGGCTCGTCGAGCAGCATGCGCGGCCGTCGACCTGGGCCTCGATCCAGCGCCAGGGCATGAAGGCCGATGTCTCCTGGGACAAGAGCGCCGAAAAATACGTCGAACTCTATCGCTTGCTGCTTTCGAAAAGGGCTGCCTGAGGCATGATCAGAACCGTCCCCACCAAACCCTATACCGACCAGAAGCCCGGCACCTCCGGCCTGCGCAAGAAAGTGGCGGTGTTCCAGCAGGAGCACTATGCCGAGAACTTCATCCAGGCGATCTTCGATGCGCTGGACGGTTTTCAAGGAAAGGCGCTGGTGATCGGCGGCGATGGCCGCTTCTACAACCGCGAGGTCATCCAGAAAGCCATCGCGATTGCCGCCGGCAACGGCTTCGGCAAGGTGATGGTCGGGCAGGGCGGTATCCTGTCGACCCCCGCCGCCTCCAACATCATCCGCAAATACAAGACCTTCGGCGGCATCATCCTGTCGGCCAGCCACAATCCCGGCGGCCCGCACGAGGATTTCGGCATCAAGTACAATGCCGGCAATGGCGGCCCGGCGCCCGAAAAGATCACCGACGCGATCTTTGCCAAGTCGAAGGAGATCAAGAGCTTCAAGATCGCCGAAATAGGCGCCATCGACATCGACACCGTCGGCACCGTCAAGGCGGGCGACATGACGGTCGAGATATTCGATCCGGTCAAGGATTATGCCGAATTGATGGAAAGCCTGTTCGACTTCGATGCGCTGAAGAAGCTCTTCAAGTCGGGCTTCCGCATGCGCTTCGATGCCATGCACGCGGTGACCGGCCCCTATGCCAAGGAGATCCTCGAACATCGCCTCGGCGCGCCCGACGGCACCTGCCGCAACTTCAAGCCGCTTCCCGACTTCGGCGGCCATCACCCGGATCCGAACCTGGTGCATGCAAAACACCTCTATGACGAGATGATGGGGCCGGACGCGCCGGACTTCGGCGCGGCCTCCGACGGCGACGGCGACCGCAACCTGATCATCGGCAGGGGCATCTTCGTCACGCCGTCGGACTCGGTGGCGATGCTTGCCGCCAATGCCAAACTGGCGCCGGGCTACAAGGACGGCCTGAAAGGCATCGCCCGGTCCATGCCGACCAGCGGCGCGGCCGACCGCGTCGCCGAGAAGCTCGGCATCGGCATCTACGAGACGCCGACCGGCTGGAAGTTCTTCGGCAATCTGCTCGACGCCGGCATGGCGACCATCTGCGGCGAGGAGAGCGCCGGCACCGGCTCCAACCATGTGCGCGAGAAGGACGGTCTGTGGGCCGTGCTTTTGTGGCTCAACATCCTCGCCGCGCGCGGCGAGAGCTGCAAGCAGATCGTCACCGAGCATTGGGCGACGTACGGCCGCAATTACTATTCGCGCCACGATTACGAGGAGGTCGAGAGCGACCGCGCCAACGCGCTGGTCGACGAACTGCGCGCCAAGCTTGGTTCGCTCCCCGGCACCGGCGTGCGCGGCCTCAAGATCGCCAAGGCCGACGATTTTGCCTATCAC
Organism: Mesorhizobium sp. B3-1-9; assembly: GCF_006439595.1. Taxonomy (NCBI): domain Bacteria; kingdom Pseudomonadati; phylum Pseudomonadota; class Alphaproteobacteria; order Hyphomicrobiales; family Phyllobacteriaceae; genus Mesorhizobium; species Mesorhizobium sp. B3-1-9. The sequence continues at coordinate 67,639 of NZ_VFTJ01000007.1, read as the reverse complement.
GATCCGGTCGACGGCTCCGTGAGCAAGCATCAGGGCATACGAATCCTGTTCGAGGGCGGCTCGCGCGTTGTCCTGCGCCTCTCCGGCACCGGCACGTCAGGGGCGACGCTGCGCGTCTATATCGAGCGCTACGAGCCGGACAAGGCCAGGCACGATCTCGACACCCAGGAAGCGCTCGCCGATCTCATCGCCGCCGCCGACGACATCGCCGGCATCAAGAGCCACACCGGCCGCAACAAGCCGAGCGTGATTACTTGAGGGTGGCGGCGCGGCGCGGCTCTCCCTTCTCCCCTTGTGGGAGAAGGTGTCGCCGAAGGCGACGGATAAGGGGTGCTCCAGCTTGGCGCAAACCGGCGTTGGCACCGCCGGCGCCTCATTTCTTCCAACCCTCATCCGTCTCGGCGCCGCGCGCCGATCCACCTTCTCCCCCAAGGGCAGAAGGGGAGGCGCTCGCATGACCCAGCTCGGCGCCACCATCAACCCCGAAGGCATCCGCTTCGCCGTCTGGTCCTCATCGGCGCGGCGTCTCTGGGTCTCGATCTTCGACGAGACCGGCGCGCGCGAATTCGATCGGCAGGAGCTCAATCCGGAAGGCGAGGGCGTGCACGCGCTCCTCGTCCCCGGCCTTGGCGAGGGCACGCATTACGGCTTTCGCGCCGATGGCGACTATGCGCCGGAGCGCGGCCTTTGGTTCGACCCGAACAAGCTTCTCACCGACCCCTACGCCGTCGAGTTGGACCGTCCATATCAATATCATTGGCGGCTTGCCGCCAAACGCAATGAAGGCGCCGACACGTCCTCGCTGATGCCGAAGGCGATTGCGCGTCCGCTGCCCAAGCCGGAATCGGCCAAACCGCCGCTCTTCCAAGCCGGCGGGCTGATCTACGAGCTCAACGTCCGCTCCTTCACCAAGCTGCATCCGGAGGTTCCGGAAGCGCAGCGCGGCACCATTGCGGCGCTCGCCCATCCGGCTGTCATCGAGCACCTCCAGCGTCTCGGCGTCTCGGCCGTCGAACTGATGCCGGTCACCGCGTCGATCGACGAGCGGCACCTGCCGCCATTGGGCCTCAGCAATGCCTGGGGCTATAATCCCGTCACGTTCATGGCTCTCGATCCGCATCTCGCGCCCGGCGGCCTCGAGGAACTGCGCGATACCGTCGCCGCGTTGCGCAAGGCGGGCATCGGCACCATCCTCGATCTCGTCTTCAACCACACCGGCGAAAGCGACCGGCTCGGGCCGACGCTGTCGCTGCGCGGACTGGATGCGATAGGCTACTACCGGCATCAGCCGGACGGCAGGCTGGTCAACGACACCGGCACCGGCAACACCGTCGCCTGCGACCATCCTGTGGTGCGCGAGATGGTGCTCGACACGCTCCGCCACTTCGTCCGCTCCGCCGGCGTTGACGGCTTTCGCTTCGATCTGGCGCCAGTGCTCGGTCGCGTCGACGGCGCCTTCGATCCCGAGGCACCGCTGCTTCAGGCTATCGCCGGCGATCCTGTGCTCGCCGATCGCGTGCTGATCGCCGAGCCCTGGGATATCGGTCCGAACGGTTACCAGCTCGGCAGTTTCCGTCCGCCATATCTGGAATGGAACGACCGCTACCGCGACGATGTCAGGCGCTTCTGGCGCGGCGATACCGACGCGATCGGCGCCTTGGCCACCCGGCTTGCCGGCTCTTCCGATATCTTCGGCAGGGACGGCCAACCGGCGAGCCGCAGCGTTAATTTCATCGCCGCGCATGACGGCATGACGCTGACCGACATCGTCGCCTATGAGCGCAAGCACAACGAGGCAAATGGCGAGCAGAATCGCGACGGCCACAACGACAATCTGTCCTGGAACAACGGCGCCGAGGGCGAGACGGACGACGAGGCGATCGCCATGGCCCGCTTCAACGACCAGCGCGCGCTGCTCGCCACGCTCTTTGCCTCGCGCGGCACCATCATGCTGACCGCCGGCGACGAGTTCGGCCGCACGCAGAAAGGCAACAACAACGCCTATGCGCAGGACAATGCCATCACTTGGCTCGACTGGGCTGGCCGCGACCGGGCGCTGGAGCAATATGCATCGTCGCTGGCCACGCTGCGCCGGGCCTTCCCGGTGCTGGCGGATCCGCATTTCCTGACCGGCGAGCCCGCCGACGGATCGGAAATCCCCGACGTGGCCTGGCTGACCGAGACCGGCGCGCCGCTCGGCGAGGCCGACTGGAACGATCCCGGCCGACATCGCCTCGTCATGCTGCTCGGCGATGCCGAGGGCGGGCGCCTGGCAGTGGTGATCAACGGCGACCGCCGCCAATGTGTCTTCAGCCTGCCCGCGCGGGACGGATTTGAATGGCGCCCGGCAATCGAGACGCAGCCGGTCGATCTGGCGCGGCCGTTGGCCGGCCGCAGCGTCGGTTTCATGATCGAGCGGCGAGCCGCTAAATCGCGCAGCAGGAAGGGGTCGTGATGGCTTGCGGCAATCCAGAGCAAGGCGCCGAATGGTGGCGCGGCTGCGTCATCTACCAGGTCTATCCGCGCTCCTTTCAGGATACGAGCGGCGACGGCAGCGGCGACCTGAAGGGCATCACCGCGCGGCTCGCCCATATCGCTTCGCTCGGTGTCGACGCGGTCTGGCTGTCGCCCTTCTTCAAGTCGCCGATGGCCGACATGGGCTATGACGTGTCCGATTACCGCGATGTCGATCCGATCTTCGGCACGTTGGAGGATTTCGACGCGCTGGTCGCCGAGGCGCATCGGCTCGGCATGAAGCTCATCATCGACCAGGTGATCTCGCATTCTTCCGACAAGCACGAATGGTTCGTCGAAAGCCGCGCCAGCCGCGACAATGCCAAGGCCGACTGGTATGTCTGGGCCGACGCCAGGCCGGACGGCAACGCCCCCAACAACTGGCTGTCCGTCTTCGGTGGCCCGTCCTGGGAATGGGACGCCACCCGCCGGCAATATTACATGCACAATTTCCTGGCCGCGCAGCCGGATCTGAACTTCCACAATCCTGACGTTCAGGACGCGCTGCTCGACACCGTGCGCTTCTGGCTGGAGCGCGGCGTCGACGGCTTCCGGCTGGATACCGTCAACTACTATGTCCACGACCGCTGGCTGCGCGACAACCCGCCCTTGGCATCAAGCGTCGCCGGCACCAACGGTTCGACCAGTACCTATGCCTTCCAGGAGCATCTCTTCGACAAGACGCGGCCCGAGAACCTCGACTTCCTGAAACGCTTCCGCGCGCTGCTCGACGAATATCCCGACCGCGCCGCGGTCGGCGAGGTGGGTGACGAGGAGCGTTCCTTGCAGACGCTCGCCACCTATGTATCCGGCGGCGACAAACTGCAGATGTGCTACACGTTCGACCTGCTCAGCCCGCAATTTTCCGCCGCCCATGTGCGCGGCTGCGTGGAGGCGTTCGAGACGACCGCCCCGGACGGCTGGGTCTGCTGGGCCTTCTCCAACCATGACGTCGTGCGCCACGTCAGCCGCTGGACACGGCCCGGCGAGAGCCCGGACGCGGTGGCGAAGTTCTCGATCGTGCTATTGTCATGCCTGCGCGGGTCGATCTGCCTCTATCAGGGCGAGGAACTGGGGCTGGAGGAAGCCGAGCTTGCCTATGAGGATCTGCGCGATCCGGTCGGCATCCGCTTCTGGCCGGGCGTGAAGGGTAGGGACGGCTGCCGCACGCCGATGGTATGGCAGGCGGAGGCGGACAATGCCGGCTTCTCCACCGGCAAGCCTTGGCTGCCGGTGCCGCAAGCACATCGTGTGCGTGCGGTCGATGTCCAGCATGGCGAAGGCGGTTCCGTGCTGGCGACTTATCGCTCGATCCTTGCCCTGCGCAGGCGCCATTCGGCGCTGATCCAAGGCTCTATCCGTTTCCTCGAGGCCGAGGGCGATGTGCTGGCTTTCATCCGCCAGCACGAAGACGAGAAATTGCTGTGCGTCTTCAACTTCGCCGCGGAGCCGGCGAACTGGGCGCTGCCGGCCGAGATCAGGGATACCGAGGTAACGGCTCTTGCCGTTGACGTCGCCGGCGTTCTTGGCGGTGTTCTCGAGGAGTTTGCCCTGGCACTGCCGCCCGTGGGGTGCTTCGTCGGGAGAATTGCCTGAAAGGCGGCTTACTGAACCAGCACCGAGCGTCCGCACGTCGCGCCGGTGACCCGGACGTCGGCCTCGCCGACACCGACCCCAAGCGCCCCAAGCACATTGTAGACCAAGCTGTCGACCGGCGCGGTCACGCCGTTGAGCAGCGTCGTCACCGCCGGCTTCACCGTGCCGAGCACGGCGGTCACGTCGAGGCCTAGCCCCAGCGCATTGACCGAAAGCGACAGGTTGTTGACCAGCGATGTCGTCAGCGACTGCGTCAGGTTCTTCGTCGACACCGTCTTGATCGCCTTGTTGGCGATGTCGGTGGCGTTGTAGGTCAGGGTGGTCGGCGCCATGTTGGTGACCGAAAAGGCCGACGATCCATTGATCTGCAACAGGTTGAGATTGATCAGCAGCAGCTTGAGGCTGACATCCGCGATCTCGGCGTCGGAGAAGGATTGCGGCTTGGTGAAGTCCGCGAAACCGCTGGCGCTGCTTTTGGCGAGATGGGCCTCGACCACGCCCGGCTGCGCGGCGATCGAAACCTTGATGCTGGAGGGCCCGGTCGGGCAAGTGATGTCGGTCAGCTTGGCTTCCGCATAGGCGACTTCGACATTGAGCGGCAGGTTGACGGCAAGCAGACTGATGCCGCCGCCGAGATTGGCGTTGCCGAGCGTGACGCTGGCGTTGAGCTTGATGCGCGTCTGCGCCGTGCGCACCACGGTGCCTGCTTCTCCGACCGCGAGCCAGGGCGAGTTCTGCATCGGCTCGCCGATGGCGATGGCAAGCGTCGTCGATGCCAGCCCCGGTATCGTGGCGCCGAGATTGACCGGGACCTGATTCGTGCCGTTGGCAAGCGCCGCCGCCGCCGTCAGCATGCTGAGCGCGCTGGCGTCGACCGACAGCCCGGCGGGTTTCTGCCCGAGGCCGAGGCTGCCCACCGAGCCCAGGTCGACGAGGCTGCCGAGCGGAATCTTGACCGTATTGGTGGCGCTGGAGGCCATGGTCTGCAGGGCGATCTTGGCTGTGCGGTCCAGCCCCGGCACATTGGCCATGGCGGTGGCGATCTGGCCGATCGTCGCCTTGGAGGCGAGCACGTCGGAATAGCTGACGCCAGTCAGATGCAATTGCGTGGCCAGCGCATCGGTGAACGAGAGAACATCGACATCGGCCGACACCAGTGAATTATAATCCATCACGCTGAGCGAGATGTTGCCGCCGAGAAGGCCGCCGAGAAGCGCGTTGAGAATGCCGCCATTGAGGCTGGCAAGCCGCGAGCCGACCGAAAAAGCCGCTTGCGGCTGCGCGCTGGCGATAGCGGTCGTGCCAAGAGTGGGCGGCGACATGATCGAGCCGGCGAAATAGAGCGTGCCCTGCTTCTTCAGCGACACCTGCACGGCATTGTAGGGCAGCTTGCCCGCCTCGAACCGGTTGCCGGCGGCAATGGTGCTGACGCCCGTGTAGCGCCCCGGCACGATCTGGACGACCGCCTTGCTGGCGGTTGGCGCCACGGTGGTGCCTTGCTGCTGCACGGCGACCGAGGTGATGCCGTTGTCGCTGAGCGTCGTCAGCACCGCCTGCTCGGCATTGGTGATGTTCGAGGCCGCGGTGATGGCGGCAAGGTCGACGATCGACTGCGCGGCGCGGCGCTCGTTGTAGAGCGAACCTTCGTCGATCGCGAAGGCGGTCAGCGCCAGCGCCACCGGCGTGCATAGCGCCGTCATGACGGCGAAATTCGCGTTACGGTCGGCGAGCAGTCTCCGCGTCGCCGCCATCAATCCCCCCTTGACGGGCATCATATGCCTCCGACGCGGATCGTCGATTGACTCTGGATCGTCGTGCCCGGCAGCGGCAGCGTCCGGAACAGGTTCCAGATCGGCAGGTTGCGCGCATCGTAGCTGACCGAGACGACGAACTGGCTGCCGTCGGCGACGCTGTCCTGTGCGTTGATGGTCAGCTTGTTGGGATCGACGAAGGGGTACCCCGCGACGTCGTGTGCGATGAAATCGGTGACCAGTGCCTGCCGCTCGGTCTGATTGAGGCCTGCAATGGCCGTTCGTGCCGCATCGGCGGCGATCTGCTGCACGGAGTGGCTGGCACCGAAATAGATTCCATATGCAACCATGCCGAGCAGAAGCAGGATGAAGATCGGCGCAAGCATGGCGAATTCGATTGCCGACGTGCCCGAGGCGTCCGCCCGGAAACGAGACCAAGAAACAGGGAATTTTCGGTTTTTCAGCATGTTGCGGAGAATGCCAACACCTGCCTGCAAAAACAGAAAACACATCGAACAACCGGCAGGTGTGCCAAGTTGAAAGCAAGCTATAAGCTTTAGTTTTCGCTGTTTTAGCGTGATGACGCTCACTCTGCGTCAAGCAGGCAATGGTTGAAATAAGATTTCGCTCTGTCTAGTCTCCTGCCACCAGCCGCCGGAACGGACCGGCGGCACGCCTGAAACGGGCCGTTTCAACGGTTCCGGGGTGTCAAAACTTAAAAAGGCGCGGCTGAGGGGCTGCGCCGACAGGGAGAGACTTAATGCTGAAAAACATGCTGAAGGCGACGGTGTTCGCCACCATGGCTCTGGCCGCCGGCACCTTGTACACGCCGGCCTTCGCCGAGACCGTCTACAACCGCGGCGCCGCCGCCGAGGCGGAGACGGTCGATCCGCACAAGACATCGACAGTCTATGAAGCCGATATCATACGCGACCTGTTCCAGGGCCTCGCCATGCATGACCAGAAGACGAACCTCATTCCGGGCGCCGCCGAAAGTTGGACGGTATCGGATGACGGCACCGTATACACCTTCAAGCTGCGCAAGGACGGCCTCTGGTCGGACGGCACCCCGGTGACAGCGGACGACTTTGTCTATTCGTTCCGTCGACTTGAAGATCCGGCCACCGCTGCGGAATACGCCTCGATGCTCTATCCGGTGAAGGGCGCGGAGGACTTCAACACCAAAAAAGGCAAGGCCGAGGATATGGGCGTGAAGGCGATCGACGCCAACACGCTTGAAGTCACGCTGAAGGCTCCGACACCCTACTTCCTGGAGATGCTGACCCACCAGGCGACCTATCCGGTCAACAAGGCTTCCATCGACAAGCTCGGCGCCGACTGGATCAAGCCGGGCAAGCTGGTCTCCAACGGCGCCTATACGCTGGCGGAGTGGGTTCCCAACGACCATATGAAATTGGTCAAGAACCCGAAGTTCTGGGACGCCGCGAGCGTCAAGCTCGACGTGGTCAACTACATCCCGACCGAGGATCGCTCGTCGGCGATGAAGCGTTTCGAGGCCGGTGAACTCGACAGCTATGGCGACCTGCCAACTGAGCAACTCGCCGATCTCAAGACCAAATTCGGTGACCAGGTCCGTGTCGGGCCATATCTCGGCACTTATTATTACGCGATCAAGACCGACAAGGCGCCGTGGGACAATGTCGAGTTGCGCAACGCAATCTCGATGGCGATCGACCGCGACTTCCTCGCCGAGAAGGTCTGGCAGAACTCGATGCTGCCCGGATATTCGATGGTGCCTCCGGGCATCGAGGGCTACACGCCGGCACTGGCCAAATACGCCGACATGCCGCAGATCGACCGCGAGGACGAGGCCAAGAAGATCCTGGAAAAACTAGGCTATACACCCGAGCATCCGTTGAAGATGGAGATCCGCTACAACACCTCGGAGAACCATAAGAACACGGCGGTCGCCATCCAGGAACAGCTGAAGCCGCTCGGCGTCGAGGTGACTCTGCTCAACACCGACACCAAGACGCACTACGGCTTCCTCGAGCAGAAGGGCAATTACGACGTCGCCCGCGCCGCCTGGATCGCCGACTACAAGGATCCGGAGACCTTCCTCGGCATCTCGCGCAAGGCAAGCGGCAACAACTACTCGAACTACAACAGCCCTGCCTATGAAGCCGCCATGGACAAGGCGGCCGCCGCGGGCGGCAAGCCTGAGGAGCGCATGAAGGACCTCGCCGCAGCCGAGCGCATCCTCGTCGACGATGTCGGCGAGATCCCGCTTCTCTACTACAGCTACCACGACATCGTTTCGTCGAAGCTGCATGGCTTCGACGACAATGTCATGGACATTCATCCGTCCCGCTTCATCTCCAAGGACTGACAAGAAACCTTGGCCGTGCCGCCGCTCTCTTTTTGGGAGCGGCGGCCTCGGTCTGTCGTCGTGCCGGGCCGAAAGTCGGATTGGATTTTCGGGCATGCCGGTGCGAAGATCAGAGATGCCAGCGCGCCACGGTCTCGTCTGGAGAGCTGTCGCCCTGGCTGAAGCGGGGCGCCGATGCTGCGTTATGTCTTCCGGCGGCTGTTGACCGCCATCCCCACGCTGTTCGTCATCGTGACGGTGGCGTTTTTCCTGATCCGCGTCGCCCCTGGCGGCCCGTTCAACCAGGAGCGGGGCCTGAGCCCTGAGATCAGGGCCAATCTCGAAGCCCAGTTCGGCCTCAACGATCCGCTCTGGCTGCAATATGTTCACTATCTCGGCAATCTTTTGCGCGGCAGTTTCGGCCCGAGCTACAACCTGCCGGATTTCACCGTCACCGAACTCTTCGCCAAGGGCCTGCCGATCTCCATCCAGATCGGCACCTCGGCGCTGGTGCTGGCGCTGCTGCTGGGCTCCATCCTGGGCACCATCGCCGCGCTCAACCAGAACAAAATAGGCGATTATTCGGTGATCGCCTTGGCCACCGCCGGCAGCACCATCCCGACATTCGTCATTGCGCCGGTGATCCAGCTCGTCTTCGGGCTGTCCTGGAAGCTATTGCCGATCGGCGGCTGGGGCGACGGCGCCTTCATCAACAAGGTCGGCCCGGTGCTGACGCTGGCCTTGCCGCAGATCGCCATCGTCGCCCGCCTGATGCGCGGCTCCATGATCGAGAGCCTGCGTTCGCACCATATCCGCACGGCGCGCGCCCTCGGTCTCTCCGACTGGTCGGTGGTGGTCAAGCACGCGCTGCGCGGCGCCGTGCTGCCGATAGTCTCCTTCAGCGGCCCGGCGGCCGCCGCGCTGTTGACCGGTTCGATTATCGTCGAGACGATCTTCTCCATCCCCGGCGTCGGCCGCTACTTCGTCGATGCAGCCCTCAACCGCGACTATACGCTGGTCATGGGAACCGTGGTGGTGATCGCGCTCTTCACCATCGTCTTCAACCTGATCGTCGACCTGCTCTATGCGGTCGTCGATCCGAGGGTGCGCTATGACTGACCTCGCCGTCGCCGTCCCCGAGCCGATTGTCGGCCGCTCGCTCTGGGGCAATGCCTGGGCTCGGCTCAAGCGCAACCGCGCCGCGATGCTCAGCCTCTATTACCTGGCCTTCATCGCCGTCACCAGCATTTGCGGTCCGTGGGTCGTGCCGCATGAATACACCACCATCTATGGCGACTATGTGCGCATGCCGCCGAGCCTTTCGGCCTATCCGAAACCCGACATGATCCAGGGTGCGCTGGGCGACGCCATCAAGCGCATGCGCGCCGACATCAAGGAATGGCACCAGGACGGCAATCGCGTCACCGTAACCGTCACCTCGACCAAGCCGATCGACGACCGCAACATCCGCTATCTCGACCGCTCCGACGCCTTCGACGACACCAGGATCGAGAACAAGTCGCCCGACGGTCTCGAAGTGACGATGAGCTCGGCCGTGAAGCAGCAATATTTCTTCTTCGGCACCGACAACACCGGCCGCGACCTGCTCTCGCGCACGCTGATGGCCGGACGCATCTCCTTGGCCATCGGCCTGCTCGCGGGCGTCGTCGCCGGCGTCATCGGCGTCATCTATGGCGCCACAGCTGGCTTCGCCGGCGGCAGGGTCGACGAGGTGATGATGCGCATCGTCGACGTGCTCTATTCGCTGCCCTTCATCTTCTTCGTCATCATGCTGGTAGTGTTCTTCGGCCGTAACTTCGTGCTGATGTTCCTGGCGGTGGGTGCTGTGCTGTGGCTCGACATGGCGCGCATCGTGCGCGGCCAGGCGCTGTCGATCCGCAGGCAGGAATATGTCCAGGCGGCAGAAGCCATGGGCGTCGGCCAGCGCGGCATCCTGCTGCGCCATGTCATCCCAAACCTGCTCGGGCCGGTGGTCATCTACATGACGCTGCTGGTGCCGCAGGTCATTATCCTGGAGAGCTTCCTCTCCTTCCTCGGTCTCGGCGTGCAGGAGCCGATGACCAGCTGGGGCGTGCTGATCTCGGTCGGCGCCAAGAACATCGGCTACGCCAACTGGCTGCTGCTGTTCCCGGCCTTCTTCCTCGTCTCGACGCTGTTCGCGCTGAATTTCGTTGGCGACGGCCTGCGCGACGCCCTTGACCCAAAGGACCGTTGACATGGCCACCGAAACGATCCTCAGCGTCAAGGACTTGCGCGTCCGCTTCCAGACCCTCGACGGCACGGTCGAGGCGGTCAAGGGCATCAACATCAAGGTCAATGCCGGCGAGACGGTCGCCGTCGTCGGCGAATCCGGCTCCGGCAAGAGCCAGACGATGATGGCGGCGATGAGCCTGCTTTCCTCCAATGGCGAGGCGACGGGCCATGTCGATTATCGCGGCCGGAACCTTCTGGCCATGTCGAAGAGCGAGCTGAACCAGGTGCGCGGCCGCAAGATCAGCATGATCTTCCAGGAGCCGATGACCTCGCTCGACCCGCTCTACACCATCGGCAACCAGCTGATCGAGCCGATCCGCCGGCATCGCGGGCTTGCCGCCGCGGCCGCACGGGAGGAAGCGCTGAAGCTTTTGCGGCTGGTGCATATTCCCGATCCCGAACGGCGGATGAAATCCTATCCGCACGAGATGTCGGGCGGCCAGCGCCAGCGCGTCATGATCGCCATGGCTCTGGCCAACGATCCCGACATCCTGATCGCCGACGAGCCGACGACGGCGCTCGACGTTACCATCCAGGCGCAGATCCTGACGCTGCTGGCCGAACTGCAGCGCAAGCTTGGCATGGCCATCGTCTTCATCACCCACGACCTCGGCATCGTGCGGCGCTTCGCCGACCGCGTCTATGTCATGCGCCAGGGCGAGGTGGTGGAGGAGGGCGCGGCGGAAGCGCTCTTCGCCAACCCGCAGCACGCCTACACCAAGATGCTGCTCGCGGCCGAGCCGACCGGCACCAAGTCGGCGCCGCCGGCCAATTCGCCGGTGCTGCTCGAAGGCCGCAATGTCGAGGTGGTGTTTAAGATCGGCGGCGGCTTCTTCGGCGGCGAGCCGCTGATGCTGCGCGCGGTGGACAGGATCTCGGTCCGGCTGAAGCGCAACCAGACGATCGGCATCGTCGGCGAGTCCGGCTCGGGCAAGTCGACGCTCGGCCGCGCGCTGCTCAGGCTCTTGCCCAGCGACGGCGTCATCCGCTTCGGCGACCGCGATATTTCCGAGGCCGACCGCCAGGCGATGCGGCCGCTCAGGCGCGAATTGCAGCTCGTCTTCCAGGATCCGTTCGGTTCGCTGTCGCCGCGCATGACCGTCGGTCAGATCGTTACCGAAGGCCTTTTGGTGCACGAGCCCTCGCTCACGGGCAAGCAGCGCGACCAGCGCGCCATCGGGGCGCTGCGCGAGGTCGGCCTCGATCCCAACGCGCGCAACCGCTACCCGCACGAATTCTCCGGCGGCCAGCGCCAGCGCATCGCCATTGCCCGCGCCATGATCCTGAAGCCGAAAGTGGTGGTGCTGGACGAGCCGACTTCGGCGCTCGACCGCTCCGTGCAGAAGCAGATCGTCGAGCTGTTGCGCAAGCTGCAGGCCGACCACGAACTGTCCTATCTCTTCATCAGCCACGACCTCGCGGTGGTGCGCGCCATGGCCGACTACATCATCGTCATGAAGCAGGGAAAGATCGTCGAGGAAGGGCCGACGCAAGAGATCTTCGACAATCCGCGCGAAGCCTATACGCAGACGCTGATGAACGCGGCGATCGATTCGACAAAGTTCCGCATGAGCGCTTGAGGCGGGGCGAGCCCAGCCAGGCTAATGCATGTCGCCCAAAAGTGTGTGGCGGCATCGCCTGAATCCGTTCGGAGCGACGCGCTTCAGGTTCACTGCGCGGATGGGCACCTCTGCCTCCGCGTGGCGACGATCGCCTGCTGCTGTTGCTGCAGTCTGTCGATCCGGGCGGTTTCGCGATTGGCGACCACCGTCTTCACGCGCTCGCCGCCGAGCAGCCACGTCGGCACGCTCGTGTTGGCGACCTTGCCGCGGGCTATTGCGGTGCGTGAAATATCGGTGGCGGTGTCGCCGACCGCATTATTGAGCTCGGGGCAGTTCATTTTGTCGTACTTCGCCGGGCTGATCGACGCTGTGGTCGATGAACAACCTCCCGCGAACAGGAGGAACACGAGTGTCGGTGCAATGGCCGTCGGCGTGAACTTCATACTCTCAACCCTGGTTCGCCGTCTTACAGTCCCGCGCATCTCCAAAGCATAGCGGGTTGCCATTAGGCCAAACTGAGAAACTGTTGTCGAGCGTTGCCGCGCGATTCTGTTTCGAGGTCAGGCCATCCTTCGACGGCGCTGACCGCAATAACTATTGGCATAATATGCCATGTCCCTGTATCGTGCCTGTTGAATTGGAGCTGATATCGCGATGCCGACACGCAATGTTGTCCTGACGGAACACCTCGAAGAGGTGATCGACCGGTTGGTGAAAACCGGGCGCTATCAGAACGCGAGCGAGGTGTTGCGTGACGGCTTGCGGCTGGTCGAGCAGCGCGAGGCGAGGGAGAAGGCAAAGCTCGCTGCGCTCAGGGAGGCCGCCAACATCGGCTTCCACGACATCGAACAAGGCCGTTTCGAGGATGTTACTGAAGACGGCGTCGAAAAATTTATGGATGGCCTGGGGCAACAGGCAAGCTTACGCGCGAAAAAAACCGGCTTGTAAGGCCATGGTCCTATACCGGCTTTCCGCGGTCGCGAAGGAAGACATCGTTCAAATACTCGCCTACACGGAAGTCAATTTCGGCGAGATTGCGCGTATTCGCTACCAACGGCTGCTGATGATCGCCCTGCGCGACATTGTCGCCGATCCCCAACGGGCCGGCAGCATCGCCCGCGCGAGCTGGGAAACAAGATCCGCAGCTACCACCTGCGCCATAGTCGGGACCGCGCGCGGACCGAACATGGCATTGTGCTACGACCGCGCCATTTCCTGCTCTATCGGATGACGCTCCAGGTCATCGGAATTGGCCGCGTTCTCCACGACGCAATGGAACTACAGCGTCATCTGCCGGAGAGCTACGGCGACGATTGACGCCAGTCCTGATTTCAGGCGGGGAGTAATTTCAGGAAAAGCCAAGTGCTTGTTTTTTCTGGTCGGAGTGGCAGGATTTGAACCTGCGACCCCCTCGTCCCGAACGAGGTGCGCTACCAGACTGCGCTACACTCCGTGACCAGACCGCGGGCTTATAGCTGCCGCTTTCCGATCCTGCAAGCGGCAATGGCAGCACATGTGTCGCATTTCCTTTCTTTCGCGAAGCTTGCCCGAATGGCATAGGATTGGCTGTCAGCTAAAGGGTGGCTTAAAGGCTTTTGTCGTAAGGCCGTCCCATCGGAGCCAGACTTTTGACAGGGTCGTTCATGAGCCAGCGCATCGTCAGTTTCGTCATGAGCGGCGGCGTCGGCTCGCGGCTGTGGCCGCTGTCGCGCGAGGACAACCCCAAGCAGTTCCACGACTTCTCGGGCGACGGCTCGATGCTGGCTAAGACCTTGCGCCGGCTGGCGGCGCGCCCGCAAGGCGAGACACCGATTTTCCTGATCGCCGCGGAACGTCACGCCGACCGCGTCCACGCCGACCTTGCCGGTCTCGATCTGGCCGGCGGCGGACCGCTGTTCGAGCCGACAGGTCGCAACACGGCAGCCGCGGTGGCGCTTGCCAGCTTGCGCACGCTCTCCGAATATGGCGACGAGCTGGTGCTGGTGGTGCCGTCCGACCATGAAATATCGACGCCTCATCAGTTCTGGCAAAGCATCGAGGCGGGCGCAGGCGCGGCAAATGCCGGCCGGCTCGTTGTGTTCGGCCTGAAACCGACACAGCCCGAGACCGGCTATGGCTATATCGAGGTCGGGGCCGGCAAGGACGGCCTCTTCGACGTCTCGCGCTTCGTCGAAAAGCCCGATCTCGCCACCGCGCAGGCCTATCTGGACGCCGGCAGCTTCTACTGGAACACCGGCATCTTCCTGTTCCGCGCCGGGGCCATGCGCGACGCCTTCGCGGCCCATGAACCGAAAATCTGGCAGGCGACGGAGGCCGCCTACAAGGCTGCGACCAGCGATCTGTCCGGCCTCTACATGCCGCTGGAACTCTATTCCGCGATCCCGTCGACCTCGATCGACTACGCCATCATGGAACGCGCGAAAGACATCGCCATGGTGCCGGCCGGCTTCCGCTGGAACGATCTCGGTTCATGGCAGTCGCTGCTCGATGTCGGCCCGTCCGATGGGCAGGGCAACGTCATCGTCGGAGACGTCGTCGCCATCGATTGCGAGAACTCCTATATCCGCAGCGAGGGGCGCCTGCTGTCGGCGATCGGCATGAAGGACGTGGCGATCGTCTCCACCGCCGACGCCACTTTCGTCGCGCCGGTCAGCCACAGCCAGCACGTCAAGAAGATCGTCGAGCAGTTGGAGAAATCCGGCCGGCTCGAAACCAGGTTCACGCCGGCGCATGACCGCGTCATCGAGAGCGGCGCCTGGCGGCGCCGCGTGCGCCACTGGCTGTTCGAGGAGACGCTGCCGCTATGGTCTACCATTGGCGTCGACGAGCGCCATGGCGGCTTCCACGAGGCGCTGGGCTTCGACGCCTCGCCGCTGATGAAACCCAAGCGCATGCGCACGCAGGCGCGTCAGGTCTATGCTTTCGCGGTCGCCAAGGAGCGCGGCTGGGACGGCCCGGCGGACACGCTGATTGCGCACGGCATCGACTTCATGGCGGGTCAGGGCCGCACCGACAAAGGCGGCTGGGTGCGCACGCTCAACATCGACGGCTCGGTCGCCGATCCGGTCGAGGATGCCTACGACCATTCCTGCGTGCTTCTGGCGCTGGCCCACGCCCATATGTCAGGCCATCCCGATGCGTTGCGGCTCGGCGAGGAGACGTTCGCCTTCCTCGATGCGCATCTGGAAGATGCCCGCATGACCGGCTTTCTGGAAACTTCCGACGGCGACGGCGAGCGCCGCTCCAACCCGCACATGCATCTGCTCGAAGCCTTCCTTGCCTGGCACCGGGCGACCGGAGACCGCGCCTATCTGCGCCGCGCCGCGCGCATCATCGATCTTTTCCGCAGCCATTTCTTCGACCCAGAAAGCTGGACGTTGGGCGAATATTTCGACGCCGGCTGGAAGCCCGCCGCCGGCGACAAGGGCGCCTGGACCGAGCCCGGCCACCATTTCGAATGGGCCTCGCTGCTCATCGATTTCGCCGCCCGCAGCGGCCAGACGGAGCTCGGCGGCTTCGCCAGGAAACTCTATGCCTCGGCGATCGCCAACGGCCTCAACCGCGCCACCGGCCTTGCCTATGGCGCCGTCTCGCGCCAGGGCCTGCCGCTCGACAGGGTCTCGCGCAGCTGGCCGCAGGCCGAAGCGGTGAAGGCGGCGATAGCGCTCGACGGTTCGGGCGGCCCGGATCTCAAGCCGGAGATCGAGGCGCGTGTCGGCCGGCTGTTCCGCTGGCACATCGACCCGGCGCCGCTGGGCTTGTGGATCGACCGCATCGACGAACGCGGCCGCTCACTGGCGAGCGACGTGCCGGCCAGTATCTTCTACCATCTGGTCTATGCGCTGACGCAGTATCTGGATGGCACCAGCGATAAGTCGTAGGCCGTTTGCCCCATGCTCGGATCTTGACGTCACGGCACGGTGGCGGGTGCGCTTTCCTGCATGACAAGGGGCACGATCGCAACGATCGGCGGCAGCGCAAAACACCACATTCCGACTTGTGAATAGAGCAAAGCGGCTGTCCCACATCCCAGCGCGAAGACGAACACGGCGACCGACATTCGCGCCAGGCGCGATCGGGACGCGGCCATGCTCTCGGGCAGTGCGCCGTGGATGAGATCGGCGAGGTCGAGCATGATCTGGGTCGTGGTGCCCGTCATCAGCGTCGACGGCGGCGCACTGGGAAGATGGACGCGATGCGCGGCATTCTGCACCGCCATGGCCGAAACCAGCACCATGCCGGTGACGATGGCGGCCCAACTGTTTCCGTCGGGGAACGGGCCAAGGCGGATTGCCAGGATCGCACCTGCCGTCAGCAGCAACAGTTTGATTGCCAACAATGACCGGAAGACCGGCAGCTTCCGGCTTTGTAACGGATACGATAGAAGTCGGCTAAGGGTAACCATGAAGCAGAAGACCGGCAAAGCCAGAAGTTTTGCAAAGGCGCCTGACGTGCCAAGCGCCAGCGAAGCGCCGAGCGTGACGAAATTGCCGGTGACATGCGCCGTGAACAGTCCCTGCAGCGCCAGGAAGCCCGCGGTATCGACATAGCCTCCATTGAAGCTAAGCAGCAGCGGCAGCGTGGCCGCCTTGTTGTCCTTGGCTTCGCCCGCCATTTTCGCCTCCTCGATTGCCCCGTCAGAAAACCTACGGCAAGCCGGCAGCAAGGAGAACAGCCTTCTCGGCAAATCGCGCCCTTCAGCAGAGGCTCAGTAGGGCGCCACTACATCCCCCGTCTCGACATAGACAGACTTCAATTGCGAATAATGCGCCAGCGCGGCCAGCGAATTCTCCCGCCCTATGCCGGATTGCTTGACGCCGCCGAACGGCATTTCCACGGGCGTCAGATTATAGGCGTTGATCCAGCAGGTGCCGGCCTGCAACTCGGCGATCACCCGATGCGCGCGCGGCAGGTCGCGCGTGAACACGCCGGCGGCCAGCCCGAATTCGGTGTCGTTGGCGCGCTCGATCACCTCGTCCTCGCTGTCGAATCTCAAGACGCTCATCACCGGCCCGAAAATCTCCTCGCGCGCGATGCGCATGGTGTCGGTGACGCCTGAGAACACCGTCGGCTCGATGAAGAAGCCGCCGTCGAAACCCTGCAGTGACGGCACGTTTCCGCCGCAGGCGAGGCTGGCCCCTTCCTGCTTGCCGGCTTCGATATAGGACACGACCTTGTCCTGCTGCGCCCTGTTGACCAGCGGCCCCATCTGCGTTTCGAGATCGAGCGGATCGCCGATACGGATCTTTTTCGTCCGCTCGACCAGCCGTTCGACGAAGCGATCATGCAGGCCGCTCTGCACGAAGACGCGTGTACCGTTGGAGCAGATCTGCCCGGTCGAGTAAAAATTGCCGAGCATGGCGCCGCCGATGGCGTTCTCGAGATCGGCGTCGTCGAAGACGATCAGCGGCGACTTGCCGCCGAGCTCCATCGTCGCGTGCTTCATCTTCGAGCCGGCAAGCGACAGCACCTTGCGGCCGGTCGGCACCGAGCCGGTCACCGAGACCTTTGCCACGACATCATGATCGACGAGGCCGGCGCCGACATCGCCGTAACCCTGCACGACATTGAACAGCCCGTCCGGCAGTCCAGCCTCCGAGTAGATTTCGGCCAGCGCCAGCGCCGAAAGCGGGGTGTTTTCCGACGGCTTGAACACCATGGCATTGCCCATGGCCAAAGCCGGCGCCGATTTCCAGCCGGCGATCTGGATCGGATAATTCCAGGCGCCGATGCCGACGCACACGCCGAGCGGCTCGCGCCGCGTGTAGGCGAAGGGTCCGCCAAGATCGATCATCTCGCCGTTGAAGGCGCCGACCGCGCCGGCGAAATATTCCAGGCAGTCGGCCGCTGATGGCGCGTCGGCCACAAGCGTTTCCTGGATCGCCTTGCCGGTGTCCAGCGTCTCGATACGGGCCAGATCGGCATTGCGCGCCCGCAGGATGTCGGCTGCGCGGCGCAGGATGCGGCCGCGTTCGACCGGCTTCAGCCGCGCCCAGGCGGGCTGCGCGGCGCGTGCGGCCTCGATGGCGAGTTCCAGCACGTTGGGCGTCGCCGAATGCAGCGTGGCGATGGTCTCGCCCGTCGCCGGATAGATCACGGGCAGTGGCGCGCCGCCTTCGTCCTCGATGTAGCGGCCGTTGACGTAATGCGATGCCGTGGGTTGGGCGCGCATGGCTTTCTCCAAGTCTGTTCGCCGAGCGGGCGGTCTGCCCGACAATGCCCTATCGGTCCGCCACCTGCCAGCGTGGATTGATCCACGGTTCCTGGTTGGATGGCGCCAGCGGCGTGCGGCCGAGGATGTGGTCGGAGGCCTTTTCGCCGGTCATGATCGATGGCGCGTTGAGATTGCCGTTTGTCACCCGCGGAAAAATCGAGGAGTCGGCGACGCGCAGGCCCTCGACGCCGATCACCCGGCATTCCGGATCGACGACGGCGGTCAGATCGTCGGCGCGGCCCATCCTGCAGGTGCCGCAGGGATGATAGGCGCTCTCGGCATGGTCGCGGATGAAGGCGTCGAGCTCGTCGTCCGATTGCACATGGCTGCCCGGCGAAATCTCCTTGCCGCGAAAGCCGTCGAAGGCTTTCTGGCCAAAAATCTCGCGCGTCAGCCGGACGCAGTGGCGGAACTCGCTCCAGTCGTCCGGATGCGACATATAGTTGAAGCGGATCACCGGCTTCGTCTTCGGATCGGGCGAGCGCAGGCTCACCGACCCGCGCGACTTCGAGCGCATCGGCCCGACATGCGCCTGGAAGCCATGCGACTTCGCCGCCGACTTGCCGTCATAGCGCACCGCCGCCGGGATGAAGTGGTATTGGATGTCCGGGTAGTCCACACCGGCTTGCGAGCGCACGAAGGCCGCCGCCTCGAAATGGTTGGTGGCGCCAAGTCCGGTCTTGAAGAACAGCCACTGCGCGCCGATCAACGCCTTGGAGAAAGGATTGAGCACCGAGTTCAGCGTGATCGGCTTGGTCGATTCCTGCTGGATGTAGAGTTCCAGATGATCCTGCAGATTTGCGCCGACGCCCGGCCGGTCGGCAATCACCTGGACGCCGTTTTCCTGCAAATGCACGCCCGGGCCGATGCCGGACAGCATCAGGATCTTCGGCGAATTGACCGACGACGCCGCGACGATCACCTCACGCCGCGCCTTAACGACCTGAATCTGTTTGTTAGCTTCGATCTCGACGCCGATCGCGCGTTGATTCTCGATCACCACGCGTCGGGCGAAGCCTTTGATCAGACTCACATTCCTGCGTTTGAGAGCCGGCTTCAGATAGGCGTTCGCCGCCGACCAGCGGCGGCCGCCAAGAATGGTCTGCTCCATCGGTCCGAAGCCTTCCTGCTTGGAGCCGTTATAGTCATCGGTGAGCTCGAAACCGGCTTGGCGGCCGGCCTCGACGAAGGCGCCGTAGAGCGGATTTTTCCGCGTGCCGCGCTGCACATGCAGCGGTCCGCTTTTGCCCCGCCAGCCATCCTCGCCGCCGTCGGAATCCTCCATGCGCTTGAAATAGGGGAGCACGTCGGCGAAGGCCCAGCCGGCGGCGCCCTGTTCGGCCCAATGATCGAAGTCATGCGCATGTCCACGCACATAGACCATGCCGTTGATCGAGGAGGAACCGCCGAGCACCTTGCCGCGTGGCGTGGCGAGCACGCGCCCGCCGAGATGCGGCTCGGGCTCGCTGGCGAAACCCCAGTCGTACAGGCTCATATTGAGCGGGATCGACAGCGCCGACGGCATCTGGATCAGCGGCCCCATATCGGTGCCGCCGAACTCGATGACGATCACCGAGTGCTTGCCGTCTTCCGACAGCCGGTAGGCCATGGCCGAGCCGGCGGAGCCGGAGCCGATGATGACGAAATCCGCTTCAAGCATTGTTCATATGCGCCATAAAGTCGGCGAGCGAGACATTGCCGCCGGTTGCAACCACGAGGACAGTCTTGCCCTTCACATCCACCTTGCCGCCGAGCAGCGCCGCCAGCGATGCCGCGCCCGACGGCTCCAGCACCAGCTTCATCCGCTCGAAGGCGATCTTCATCGCGCGCCGCACCGAGGCATCGTCGACAGTGACGCCGCGCACCCCGGCGGCGCTCACCGCCGCGAAGGGCGCGTCGCCGGGCTTTCGGGCCATCAGCCCGTCGCAGATCGATTTCGGCCCGATCGGCATCGTCTCGATCGCGCCATGCGCGAGCGACGAGCCCATGCCATTGAAACCTTCCGGCTCGACCGCGATGATCTCGGTACCGGGCGACACATAGTGAAAGGCGAGCGAAACGCCGCCGATCAGGCCGCCGCCGCCGACCGAGCAGAACACCAGGTCTGCTTGCGTCTTCTTCGCTGTCAACTGGTCGAGCGCTTCCAGCCCGGCGCCGGCCTGACCCGCGACGATCTCCGGATCGTCGAAGGGATGCAGCAAGGTGAGGTGCTCGGTCTGAGCGATCTCGCGCGCCTTGGCGGCCGCGACCTCCTCGCGGGCGCGGTCGCCATGATCGGTCAGCACCACGCGCGCGCCATAACCGGCTGTCGCGTCACGCTTGGCGGCCGGCGCGTCGATCGGCATGACGATGGTGACCGGAATGCCCAGCGCCTGGCCGGCGGCCGCCAGCCCCTGCGCGAAATTGCCGGAGGAATACGCCACCACGCCTTTCCTCGCTTCATCCGGTGAAAGCCGGTTCAGCCGCCAGTAGGCGCCGCGCACCTTGAAGGAGCCGGCCCATTGCAGCGACTCCGGTTTGACGAAGACGCGCGCGGCGCCGGTCTCCTTGGCCAAAGCCGCCGACTCCAAAAGCGGCGTCACCTGCGTGGCCGTCGAGGTGACGGCGTAAGCCTGCTTCAGATGATCGAGGGTAGGGATGAGAACGTCTGCCATCATTCGCCTCTCGGATACCGTTTGCTCTCTTCGAGATTGTCGAGGTTCATGTGATTGCGCATGTAGCGTTCCGATGCCTTCTGCAGCGGCTGGAACTCCCACGGGTAGTAAGCGCCGTTGCGCAGCGCCGGGTAGACGACCCAGCGGCGCGCCTGGCTTTCGCGCACGGCGGCGTCGAAGCTTGCCATATCCCAGCGGCCACGGACCTTTTCCATGAAGGTCGAGACCAGATCGGCGTAGGCCGGATTGGTCGCGAGATTGTCGAGCTCGCGCGGATCGGCCTCGAGGTCGAAGAGTTGCGGCGGATCGAGCTCGCAATGGACGAATTTGTATTTGCCCTCGCGGATCGCCACCATAGGTGCGGAGGAGCCTTCGGCCGCATATTCCATCAGCACCAGCGCCGAGCGCTGCTCGCCGCCGGCAAGCGGCAGCAGCGACTGGCCGTCCGTCCAAGGCGCGATCCCGCTCATATCGACGCCGGCGAGGTCGCAGAGCGTCGGCGTCACGTCGAGATTGGAGACAGGCGCCTCGATCAGCCCGGCCTTGATGCCCTTGCCGGCCATCATCAAGGGCACTCGCGCCGCGCCTTCATAGAAGCACATCTTGAACCACAAGCCGCGCTCGCCCAGCATGTCGCCATGGTCGGAGCAGAACATCACGATTGTGTCGTCGGCCATACGGGTGCGCTCCAGCACCGACAGCAAGTCGCCGACCTTGTCGTCGAGATAGGAGATGTTGGCGAAATAGCCGCGCCGCGAGCGGCGCACCTGCTCCGGCGTGATGTCGAAACTGTCGTAGTCGGAGGCCTTGTAGAGCCGCTTGGAATGCGGGTCCTGGCTGTCATAGGGAATGAAACCCACCTCCGGCTCCAGCGCCGGGCAATCCTCGTAAAGGTCCCAGTACTTGCGCCGCGCGACATAGGGGTCGTGCGGATGGGTGAAGGAAATGGTCAGGCACCAGGGGCGACGTCCGGCGTCGTCGGAAACACGGGCAAACTCATAGAGTTTTTGCGTCGCGTGGAACGCGACCTCATCGTCATATTCCATCTGGTTGGTGATCTCGGCGACGCCGGCGCCAGTCACCGAACCCAGATTGTGGTACCACCAGTCGATGCGCTCGCCGGGCTTGCGGTAGTCCGGTGTCCAGCCGAAATCGGCCGGGTAGATGTCGGTGGTGAGCCGCTCCTCGAACCCGTGCAACTGGTCCGGTCCGACGAAATGCATCTTGCCGGAGAGCACCGTGTGATAGCCGGCGCTGCGCAAATGATGCGCGTAGGTCGGGATCGAGGAGGCGAACTCGGCGGCGTTGTCATAGACCTGGGTGCGCGACGGCAGTTGCCCGCTCATGAACGAGGCGCGGCCCGGGGCGCAGAGCGGCGAGGCGGTGTAATTGTTGGCGAAGCGCGCCGAGCGCGCGGCCAGCGCCTTCAGATGCGGCGCATGCAGGAAATCCGCGGGGCCGTCCGGGAAGAGAGTGCCGTTGAGCTGATCGACCATGACGATCAGGAAATTGGGTCGCCGGGTGGTCAAGGCAGGCTCCGTCCGTTGAGCTTGGTTTCGAGGTAGTCTTCCACGAGCGCGATCGCGGTCTGCGCATCCGGCACACCGTCCTTCAGCGCGCGGCGGATGTAGAGCCCGTCGATCAGCGCCGCGGTCGCTTCCGCCACGCGGTCGGCCTCGGCCCGAGGCAGGATGCCGGTCAGCCCGCTCATCAGGTTCGAATGCAGCCGCCGCGCATAGATGCGCAGTAGCCGCCGCAGGTCGGAGGACTTCTGCGCCTCGACATAAAAGGCGAGCCAGGCGGCTATGATCTGAGGCTGGAACTGGTCGTCGGAAAAGCTGACGGCGACGACGGCCGAGACGCGCTGGCGCGGCGTCACCGCAAGGCCGAACGCGCGCCTTGTGTCCGCGTTGAGCTCGGCAAGGATGTGCCGCATCGTCGCGAACAGCAGCTCGTCCTTGGCGCCGAAATAGTGATGCGCCAGCGCCGACGACACGCCGGCGCGGCCGGCGATCTCCGACATGGTCACGTCCAGCGATCCGCGCTCGCCGATCGCCGAGATCGTCGCGTCGATCAGCGCCTTGCGGCGCACGGGCTCCATTCCGATTTTCGGCATTTTGGGGATCCGGTTCGAGCCGAGATTATTTTTTATTGACGCATCAATCAATAAAAAACTGGCGCTGGGATCAACCGATCGTGTCGTTCTGGACCATGGCATGGGGCTGGAAAACGGTTCATTGTTGAACAATATTGAATCACGTGCCGCGCGCGATCGTGCTAGGTTGCGGCGCAAATGGAGGTTGCCATGACCGCATGCATCGTCGGCTGGGCGCATTCGCGCTTCGGCAAGCTCGAAGGCGAGACGCTGGAGGGCATGATCACCAAGGTTGCCGTCGAGGCCCTCGACCATGCCGGCATCGGTCCGGACGATGTCGACGAGATCGTCCTTGGCCACTTCAACGCCGGCTTCTCGCCGCAGGATTTTACCGCGAGCCTCGTGCTGCAGGCCGATGACCGGCTGCGCTTCAAGCCGGCGACGCGCGTCGAGAACGCCTGCGCCACAGGCTCGGCCGCCGTCCGGCAAGGCATCCGCGCCATCGACGCGAACGCCGCCCGCATCGTGCTGGTGGTCGGCGCCGAGCAGATGACGACCACGCCCGGTCCCGAGATAGGCAAGAACCTGCTCAAGGCATCCTATCTGCCTGAAGACGGCGAGACGCCTGCCGGCTTTGCCGGCGTCTTCGGCAAGATCGCGCAGGCCTATTTCCAGCGCTACGGCGATCAGTCGGATGCGCTGGCCATGATCGCCGCCAAGAACCACAAAAACGGCGTCGAAAACCCTTACGCCCAGATGCGCAAGGATTTCGGCTATGAGTTCTGCCGCCAGGAAAGCGAGAAGAACCCCTTCGTCGCCGGTCCGCTGAAGCGTACCGATTGCTCGCTGGTTTCGGACGGCGCGGCCGCACTTGTGCTCACCGACACCGCGACGGCGTTGAAGATGCGCCGCGCTGTGACTTTCCGCGCCAACGAGCATGTCCAGGACTTCCTGCCGATGTCCAAGCGCGACATCCTCTCCTTCGAGGGCTGCGAGCGTGCCTGGGAGCAGGCACTGAAAAAGGCCGGCGTCACGCTCGACGACCTCTCCTTCGTCGAGACGCATGACTGCTTCACCATCGCCGAATTGATCGAATACGAGGCGATGGGCCTGGCAAAGCCAGGCGAGGGCGCCAGACTGGCGCTGGACGGCTCGACGGCGAAGGACGGCCGCCTTCCGGTCAATCCCTCCGGCGGCCTGAAAGCCAAGGGCCATCCGATCGGCGCCACCGGTGTGTCGATGCATGTGCTGACCGCCATGCAACTGATGGGCGAGGCCGGGGGCATCCAGGTGCCGGGCGCCAAGCTCGGCGGCATCTTCAACATGGGCGGCGCGGCGGTCGCCAACTACGTTTCCATTCTCGACAGGATTCGCTAGAAGCGGCCCGCATTGAAGCGGCGCACCCTTGGGTGCGCGTGCGGGAGGCAACATGACAAATCCGGTTCTGGTCGAAGTCACGCGCGGCGCGGTGGTCGAAAGCAGGCACCGCGGCGCGGTTTCGATCTTCGACGCCGACGGCAAGCCCGTCTGGGAGATCGGCGACACGGACCGTCCGGTGTTCCCGCGCTCCGCGGTGAAGGCGATTCAGGCATTGCCGCTGGTCGAATCGGGCGCTGCCGACGCCTATGGCTTCGGCGATCGCGAACTGGCGCTGGCCTGCGCCTCGCATTCGGGCGAGCCGGCCCATGTCGAGTTGGCAACGGCGATGCTCGCCAGGGCCGGGCTCGACAGGACGGCGCTGGAATGCGGCGCGCATTGGCCCTCGAGCCACGACGCCACCATCGCGCTCGCCCGCGCCGGCGGCGTGCCCAACGCTTTGCACAACAATTGCTCCGGCAAGCATTCCGGCTTCCTCTGCACCTGCGTCCATTCCGGCATTGCGCATGGCGGCTACGTCAAGGCCGGCCATGCGCTGCAGGAGATGGTGCGCGACGCCATGCAATCCGTGACGGGCGCGGCGCATGACGTCGACCATTGCGGCACCGACGGCTGCTCGATCCCGACCTACGCCGTACCGTTGAAGAGTTTTGCGCTGGGCTTTGCCCGCATGGCGACGGGCAGGGGCTTTTCGCCCGAACGCGCCAAGGCGGCGAAGCGGCTGATCTCGGCTTGCATGGCCGAGCCGTTCCTCGTCGCCGGCACCGGCAAGGCCGATGTCGCGCTGATGCAGGCAACACCGGGCCGCATCTTCGTCAAGACCGGCGCCGAAGGCGTTTATTGCGCGGCACTGCCCGAACTGGGCCTCGGTATCGCCTTAAAATGCGATGACGGCGCGGGCAGGGGGGCGGAGGCCATGATCGCCGCGGCGCTGGCGAAGCTGCTGCGCGACGATGAAGCGGCTGCGGCAAGGCTCATCGAGCTCGCCCATCCTCCGGTCGAAAGCCGTATCGGCGCCAAGGTCGGCATGCTGCGGCCGACGGCGGCGCTCAACTAGCCGTCCTCAGCGACAGCACCAAAGTCATCGGATTTTTTGGCGAAGCCTGGAAGCCATAGTGCTCATAAAACGCCTTGGCTTCATCCGATATGGCATGAACCAAGAGACCGCGAATGCCAAGAATGGCTGCCGCTTGACCGGTCCGCAACACCGCGTCCTGCAGCAGAGCGACACCCAGACCTTTTCCCTGCCGACCTGCGTCGACAGCCAAACGGCCGAGCACAGCCATAGGCACGGGATCGGGCATATTGCGCCGGATCGAACCGGGCGCATCCACAAGGTCAAGTCCGCCTGATGAAAGGCAATAGTAGCCGACGACGCGCGTGCCTTCTGCAATCACATAGGTTCTGGACGCACCGCTGACTTGATTGGCACGCGCCCGCCGTCGGAGCCATTGATCCAGGCTGTCGGTTCCGCTTTGAAAGAAGTCGAGTTCGTGACTATCGGCAAGAAGGACCGGTGCCGAAAGCATCAGTCCCGCCAGGGCTTGGGCGCATTCATCAGGCGGGCAAATCCCTCGCCGCTCGGTGGCTGGTCGAGGATATCGAGATAATGCTGATAGCTCTCGGCATCGACCTTGACGAGCGTCTGGTCGAGCAGCGTGTCTTCTGCGGCGCGGTAAGCGGCGTCGATCATGAAGTCGGAGCGGGTCTTCCCGCGTATCTTCGCGGCACGGTCGATCAAGATACGAACATCCTCGCGGATGCGCAGATTGACGGGCTTGGCGTGGGTGTTGTGGTCTTTGGTGGCCATGGCGATGGATCCTTACCTTTACCGATATAGCAATTTGCATACACAATGTGTATCTAAATTTATGGGTTACCCGGATTTAGGTCGCTGACGAGCCGGAAAAACGCTGGTCTACGACAAAACGGAACAGCACCAAGTTCGTTTTTTGCTAGTCTCCCTCCACCATTGAACGGGCGCTGGGTGATGAGCATGCTCGAAGCGGACAAGGTGTTTGCCGGCTCGATCCCGGAAAACTACGATCGCCATATGGTGCCGCTGATTTTCGAGGCCTATGCCGCCGAGACCGCACGACGGGCCGTGTCGTTCTCACCCTTGGCCGTTTTGGAGACCGCCGCGGGAACCGGGGCCGTCACCCGCGCGCTGGCGCCACAGCTTTCTCCGGGCGCCAGCTACACCGTGACAGACCTCAACCAGCCGATGCTCGACTACGCCGCTTCGCGCCAGGGGCCCGACAGCCGCATCACATGGCGCCAGGCGGATGCCCTGAAGCTGCCTTTCGACGACGCTGCTTTCGACCTCGTCTGTTGTCAGTTCGGCGCGATGTTCTTTCCCGACCGCGCCGCCGCCTATCGTGAGGCGAAGCGGGTTCTGAAGCCGGGCGGGCATTTCCTCTTCAGCGTCTGGGATCGCATCGAGGAGAATGTATTCGCGGACGACGTGACGAATGCTCTGGCGAGGATTTTTCCGCACGATCCGCCGCGTTTCCTGGCGCGCACGCCGCATGGTTACCACGACAAGGCGCTGATCCGCAGCGATCTGGAGGCCGCCGGCCTCTCCGATGTGGCGATCGACACAAGGGCTGAGCAGAGCCGCGCATCCTCGGCGCGCGTTCCCGCCGTCGCCTATTGTCAAGGAACCTTGCTTCGCAACGAGATCGAAGCGAGGGAGGCAGGACGGTTGGCATCCGCGACCGACTACGCCGAATCCGCGATCGCCGACAGGCATGGCAGCGGCGAGGTTGCCGCCAAGATCCAGGCCCACATTATCGTGGCCGCGGCCTAGCTCACCTTGTTGCGCTCGACGGTGAGATGCGCATAGCCGGTATCGGTTGACTGGGACAGGTCGCCGGTCACCGGATCGGCCCAGCGCTGGCCGATGATGGCGCCGTTTTTCGCGCCGTCGATGACATTGTCCGAGATGACGGCGCTGCCGGAACCTTCGACGACGGAAACGACGATGCCGGTGCCGGCCTGGCGGATGATGTTTCCGCTTGCCACGACATTGCGCAGATAAGGGCCCCAGCCGAGCTGCATGCCGTAGAGCGGCGCGTTCTCGACGACATTGCCGGAGACCGTGGTATCGGCCTCGGCGCTGATGCCGACGCCGAAGCCGGGCGGGTCGGCGGTGTATGGACCGGTGGTTGAGAGGTTGCGCACGATGTTGTTCGAGCAAACCGCCATCCGCCCGCCTTCGTTGAAATTGACGATCGAGATACCGTTGGCGGCGCCGTCGACCAGATTGTTGCTGAGGATCGCGCCTTCGAAGGAGAATTCCGAATAGATCCCGGTCTCGCCCGAGCGCGAGCAGGTGTTGCCGGTGATCTGCAGATTGCTCGAACTGTTGGCGCGCACTGCAGTGAAGGCGCAATCGGAGACGACGTTGCCCGAGATGATCACATTGCCGGCGCGGAAAGTGTTGATGCCGTTGCCATTCTGACCGGTGCCGCCGCTGCGCGCCCCGATCCGCTGGACACGATTGCCGCTGACGATGGTGCCGTCCTCCGCCGCCTGCCAGCGATGCACCAGGATACCGCCATTGGCGCAGTCCGAAACGCTATTGCCCGAAATCTCCAGACCCCCGGCCTCGACCGAATAGATGCCGGCGTCCGCGGCGCCAGAAATATCGCAGCGGCCGATGCGGCCGACGGCATGCTCGAGCGCCAGCCCGTTCTTGCCGCTGCCGGTCACCTGGCAATTGTCGATGACGAGATGGCCGACGCGGCGCAAATCGAGCAGCCCTTGCGTGTAGTCGGCCAGCCAGCGGTTGGCGCCGTCCAGCACCAGCCCACTGAGCTCGATATGCTCGGCTTGTTCGGCCATCATCAGATGGCCGTTGCCGCCATAGACGATGCGCGTCGCGCCGGGCACGCCCGACAGTCGCACGCGCGCAGGCAGCTTGAGGTTCGAGACGAGATAGGTGCCGGGCGGCAGGAACACCGGCTGGTCGCGATCGCTGGCCTCGGCCAGCATCTTGGCGAAGACCTTGCTCTGGTCGTCGACCGCGCCGGGCTGCACGCCGATCTCCGTGGCGTTGATCGAGCCGCGCATAGCGGCCATTTCGATGCCGGGCAGCGATTTCGCCAATGCCTTGCCGGCGAAGACGCCGGCGACGGCGAAGCCGGCGGTCCGGGCAAGCAGCGTTCGTCTGTTCAACATCGGCACAGGTCCTGGCGTTTCGCCCCTCGTCGCAGGAATCGTGCCAAGGCGGGCCCATCGGCAAACCGCTTGTGCAGTCGCCTCGCCAAGCCTAAGTTCATTGTATGAGCAGAGCTTTCACGCGCGAAGAAGACAGCGAGAACGCCATTGCCGGCGTCGGCGAACGGCCGGTCAGCACGCACCGCAATCTGGTGACGGAGCGCGGCCTTGCGATGATCGAGGACAACCTCGCCGAGCTGCGCGACATACTGGGCAAGGCGGAGAGGAAGGGCGACCGCGAGCGCATCGCGGTGGTTTCCCGCGACCTGCGCTATTGGACCGCGCGGCGCGAGAACGCCGAGCTTTCGGTGCCGGAGCCCGGCAGCAACGTGGTGCGCTTCGGCATGGGCGTCACGCTGGAAGGCGACGACGGCAGGAAGGTGCATTGGCGCATCGTCGGCGAAGACGAAGCCGACCCGTCGAAGGGTAGCATTTCCCATGTCTCGCCAATGGCCGTGGCCCTGTTCGGCAAGAAGGTCGGCGAGGTCGTCAAGGTCAACGGCAAGGAATGGGAGATCGTCAAGCTCTCGGACAAGGCCGAGAACTAACCGCAGCCCTTTACTTTGCCAGCTTCCGCAGTGCGGCTTCGTATTTGTCCATGACATCGCGAGCGGCGTTGATCTGTCGTTCGTGATTGTCGTCGCGGACTGGCCTTAGAACGAAGCCGTCGTCGGTTTCGATGACCTGAAGCTGGTCGCCGACTTGGAGGTTCAGACTGTCAAGCATTTCGCGTGGCAAGAATACGGCTCCTGATCCGCCCTCAAGTCCGTAGATGGTCGTTTTGATCATGATCGCGCCGCCCTGGTTGTATCTGTCGTTATAGAACAACCTTCAGCCAATTCGGCAAGCCTTCACTGATCGGCCAGTAACCGATCCATTAGCCGGTTGGCCGCTTCCGGGATGACGGTCCCCGGCGGGAAGATTTCCGCCGCGCCCGCCGCCAGCACCGCGTCATAATCCTGCGGCGGGATGACGCCGCCGGCGACGATCAGCATGTCGGCATGGCCGAGCTTCCTCAGCGCTTCCTTGAGCTCGGGGATCAGCGTTAGGTGCCCGGCCGCGAGCGACGACGCGCCGATGATGTCGACATCGTGCCGCGCCGCCAGCTTGGCGATCTCATCCGGCGTCTGGAACATCGGCCCGACGGTGACGTCGAAGCCCAGATCGGCGAAGGCGCTGGCGATCACCTTTTGGCCGCGATCGTGGCCGTCCTGGCCCATCTTGGCGACCAGGATGCGCGGCTTGCCGCCGGATTTCTTCTCGAACGCCTCGATCTTCTCCTGCAGCCGCGCAAGCGCCGGATTGTCGCCGAGCGCGTCGCGATAGACGCCGGAGATCGTCTGCACCGCCGCTGTGTGGCGGCCGAATACTTTTTCCAGCGCCAGCGAAATCTCGCCGACGGTGGCGTTGGCGCGCGCGGCGCGGATCGCGAACTCGAGCAGGTTCTCGCCGCCCTCGGCGGCACGGGTCAGCGCTGCCAGCGCATCCTCCAGCACCGCGACGTCGCGCGTGCCCTTGAGCCGCTGCAGCTTCGCCAATTGCCTGGCTTTCACCTCGGCATTGTCGATCTTCAGCACATCGACTTCGATGTCGGTCTGGGGCCGGTGCGCGTTGACGCCGACCAGAATTTGCTCGCCGGAATCGATGCGCGCCTGGGTGCGGGCGGCCGCTTCCTCGATGCGCAGCTTGGGAATGCCTTGCTCGATCGCCGCCGCCATGCCGCCGAGGCTTTCGACCTCCTCGATATGGGCCAGCGCGCGCGCCGCCAGATCATGCGTCAGCCGCTCGACATAGGCCGAGCCGCCCCACGGATCGATCATGCGCGTGGTGCCCGATTCCTTCTGCAGGATGAGCTGCGTGTTGCGGGCGATCCGCGCCGAATGATCGGTCGGCAGCGCCATCGCCTCGTCGAAGGAATTGGTGTGCAGTGACTGGGTATGCCCCTGCGTCGCCGCCATCGCCTCGATCATGGTGCGGGTGATGTTGTTGTAAGGATCCTGCGCCGTCAGCGACCAGCCCGAGGTCTGGCAATGGGTGCGCAACGACAGCGAACGCTCGTCCTTCGGCGCAAAATTCTTCTTCATCAGGCTCGACCACAGCAGCCGCGCGGCCCTGAGCTTGGCGACCTCCATGAAGAAGTTCATGCCGATCGCCCAGAAGAAGGAAAGGCGCGGCGCGAAACGGTCGATGTCGAGACCGCCCGCAACGCCGGCGCGCGCATACTCGATGCCGTCGGCGATCGTATAGGCAAGCTCGAGGTCGGCCGTCGCGCCGGCCTCCTGCATGTGATAGCCGGAGATCGAGATCGAGTTGAATTTCGGCATATGCCTGGAGGTGTAGGCAAAAATGTCCGACACGATCCGCATCGAAGGTTTCGGCGGATAGATGTAGGTGTTGCGGACCATGAACTCCTTCAGAATGTCGTTCTGAATGGTTCCGGCGAGATCCTTCTGCGCGACGCCTTGTTCCTCCGCCGCCACGATGTACAGCGCCATAATCGGCAGCACGGCGCCGTTCATGGTCATCGACACCGTCATTTCGTTGAGCGGAATGCCGTCGAAGAGCTGGCGCATGTCGAGGATGGAATCGATCGCTACACCCGCCATGCCGACATCACCGGCGACGCGCGGATGGTCGCTGTCATAACCACGATGCGTGGCGAGATCGAAGGCCACCGACAGGCCTTTTTGGCCCGCGGCGAGATTGCGCCGGTAGAAGGCGTTGGATTCCTCCGCCGTCGAGAACCCGGCATACTGCCGGATCGTCCAGGGCTGCTGGACATACATGGTGGGGTAGGGGCCGCGCACGAAGGGCGGCATGCCCGGATACGTGTCTAGATTGGCGAGCCCCTTGAGGTCGCCTTGGCCGTAAAGATGCTTCACGGCGATGCCTTCCGGCGTCATCCGCTGGCCTTTGAGCTCGACCGGCGCGCAACGCGGCGCCGACCAGCCGATCTGGCTGAAATCCGGGATCATGACCCGGCTCCGATCGACTGATCGATGCGCACCGGAAACAGCGGCTCGCAGGTCGCGACGCCCTCCGTCAGCGCCGGACGCCGCTCTTGCGGCAGCGTCTCGACCGGGCGCTCCGTGCCGACGCGGTAAAGCGTCGTGCCGACAATGCCGCGTTCGCCCGACCGGTAGGCGCCGTTGCGCTTGGCCGCGGCCGTCTGAACGCGATTTTGGATATAGCCCTGCTGCAGGCTGGCAAGCACGCCGCCCTCGGCCTCGATGCGCTGGAATTCTTCCCAGGCCGCGGCGCAGAGATCGTCGGTCAGCGCTTCGACCGCGCCCGAGCCGCTGGCCGGGTCGACGACGTGGCCGATATGGCTCTCCTCGGCCATGATCAGTTGGGCGTTGCGGGCAACGCGGCGGGCAAAGCCGGCCGGCAGCCCATGCGCGATCGTGTGCGGCAGGATCGAGATCGAATCGGCGCCGCCGGTTGCCGCCGCGAAGGCCGCGATCGCCGTGCGCAAAATATTGGTCTCCGGGTCGGCCATCGTCATCATGCGATAGGAGGTCTCGGCATGGATGCTGGCGGTCGCGGCCGGGATCGAGCAGGCTTCCTGGATGCGCGCCCAGAGCGTGCGCAACGCCCGCACCTTGGCCATCGACAGGAACTGGTCCTGGTCGACGCTGAGCGCGAAGCCGATATAGGGCGCCGCATAGACCAGTGGCTGGCGCGCCTTCTCGAACATCCTGAGATAGGACACCACGGAAGCCATCATCGTGCCGAGCTCCTGCGCCTCGGTGGCGCCGGCATTGTGGAAGACGCGGCCGTCGGCCTCGAGCAGCACGCCCGGCACGCCCATCGAGAAGAAATGCGCCAGCGACTGCGGCATCGATTCCTGCAGCGCCTCGATCGAGGTGCGCAGCCGTCCGGTGCCGGCGAAGATCGCAGCCGGGTCGATGCCGAAGGAAAGGTTGAGCTTGGTCGGATCGGAGCGGCGTTTGCTCAAGAAGGCGAGAAGCCAGTCGGCCACGGCGCGGCTCCAGGGATGCGCGTCGATGCGCACCTGCACGCGGTTGAGCGGCACGCCGTCGAGCACCCGTTCCAACGCTTCCGCGGTGCGCGGCAGGCCGTAGCCGAAGGCATTCGGCGCGCCCTCGAAGACCAGCGACAGACCGCTGGCGCCTTGGGCTATGTCTTCCAGGGCTTGCGCGCTGGCCCGGGCAATATCCGGGTCGTCGACCCGCTGGCTGACGATCCAGCGCGCGGTCGGATTTGTGCGCGGCAATGGCTCGGCGGTCGTCGAGCGTTGTCTGAGCGGCTCGATGCGGATGCCGTCATCGGTGCGGGAGACGAGCTTTTCCTCGAAGGAACCGCCGGCAAGCGCCTTTTCCGCCAGCGCCTGCCAACGCTTGGCGTCCGGGTTCGGAAGGTCGACATCCCTGGTCAAGGCGCCGGCGCCCATCGCTCTCCTCGCTTCTCGGCCGCATCAGCCGGGTCCAGCCAATCTAAGGTCAGGAACCGGATATCACAATGCGTCATCCGGCCAATCGATTGCCAAACATGCGCGGAATCCGCAAGCGCCAAAGGCCGAATTCGCTGCGCCCCAAAATCGATGCTGGGCATTGCCGCATGTGACGAGCGTTACTATACCTCCGAATGAGGCCTTTGAGCGGAACAGATTGCGGAGACAGGATATGGTTGACGAGACCAGCATCTTCATCGGCGCCAGCCGCAAGCCCGACGATTCCTATCAGCGCGCGGAGGAGCTGCTGCTGCGCTACGGCAACCGCCACGGCCTTGTCACCGGAGCCACGGGCACCGGCAAGACGGTCAGCCTGCAGATCCTGGCCGAGGGCTTTTCCAATGCCGGCGTGCCTGTCTTCTGCGCCGACATCAAGGGCGACCTTTCCGGCATATCCATGATGGGCGAGGCCAAGGATTTCCTGGTCAAGCGCGCCGAGCAAGTGAAGCTCGATCCCTACCAGTTCCAGGAATTCCCGGTTATCTTCTGGGATCTGTTCGGCGAGCAGGGCCACCCGATCCGCGCCACCATTTCCGAGATGGGGCCGCTGCTTTTGTCGCGGCTCATGAACCTCACGGAGGCGCAGGAAGGCGTCATGAACATCGCCTTCCGCATCGCCGACGAGGAAGGCCTGCTGCTGCTCGATCTCAAGGACCTGCAGGCGCTGCTCGCCAACATGGCCGACCGCGCCGACCAACTCAGCGCCCGATACGGCAATGTCACCAAACCCTCCGTCGGCGCCATCCAGCGCACGCTGCTGGTGCTGGAACAGCAGGGTGCGGCTAACTTCTTCGGCGAGCCGGCGCTGCGCATCGCCGACATCATGCGCACGACGCGCGACGGCCGCGGCGCGATCAGCGTTCTGGCCGCCGACAAGCTGATGATGAACCCAAGACTCTACGCCACCTTCCTGCTGTGGCTGATGTCGGAACTGTTCGAGGAACTGCCCGAGGTCGGCGATCTCGACCGGCCGAAGCTGGTGTTCTTCTTCGACGAGGCCCATCTTTTGTTCGAGGACGCGCCGAAGGTGCTGATCGACCGTGTCGAGCAGGTGGTGCGGCTGATCCGCTCCAAGGGCGTCGGCGTCTATTTCGTCACTCAAAACCCGCTGGATATTCCCGAAAAAGTGCTGGCCCAGCTCGGCAACCGCGTCCAGCATGCGCTGCGAGCCTATACGCCGCGCGAGCAACAGGCGGTGCGCACGGCCGCCGAGACCTTCCGGCCCAACCCCGATTTCGATTGCGCCACCGCCATCACCCAGCTCGCCACCGGCGAGGCGCTGGTCTCGATGCTGGAGGACAAGGGCGTGCCGGCCATGGTCCAGCGCACGCTGATCCGGCCGCCGTCATCCCGGCTTGGACCGATCACGCCCGACGAGCGCCGCAAGATCATCGCCGAGAGCCCGGTCGCCGGCCAATACGACGAGACCGTCGATCGCGAATCGGCTTTCGAAATCCTGCAGAAGAAGACCAAGGAGGCGCAGGACGCCGAGGCGGCAAAGCAGCAGAACAGTGGCGGCTCGCGCTGGACCATTCCCGGTTTCGACGATGTTTTGGGAACAGGCAACCGGCGGTCCTCCAGCCGCCAGACCGTGGCCGAAGCCGCCATCAAGTCGGTGGTGCGCTCGGTCGGCTCCTCCGTCGGCCGCGCCATCGTACGCGGGATTTTGGGAAGCCTTGCGCGAGGCCGCTGAAGCGAAGAGCCGGCACCGAGCGGAGCGCGACGCGAATCACGCCCCGCAACCTTTGATGTCAGGCGAGGACCCGCTTGCCGTCGGGCGAATCCGTCACGGAAATGCGCCACCCCGGAAGGCTGTCCGCGTTACCTCCCGACGATCAAATCTTACCCGTCGACGGGTGAGCCGCGTCAGTGGCAGCTGAAACTTTCCGCCAGGGAATTTTTCCCGGCGGAACCGCAATTTCATGAAATACCAGACGCGCCAAATCATGGCCTTTGACGTGCTGTTGCCGGGGGGCAAACTCGATAGCGCCGACAGCACGTGCGATCACGAATTATTGTGGCAACGGAACCGAAAGCGCCCTCTAAGATTGGGCAAAGGCTGCGGAGGGCTGAGCATCAGGAGTCCGAGTTGCGGCGCGATGACGATCTGCCAGCTTGGTATTCGGAAATTCCTGCTGAAAGGCGGCCACTGCTAAACGCGAAAGGCGGGCTGTCGTTCGGCCACACTCGCCTCATGCAGCAATTCTTGAGCGAGAACTTTTCGCGCAAGCTTTCGCTCGCCGAGATGGCGGCTGTGTGTGGGCTGTCCCCCTACCACTTCGCCCGTGCTTTCTCCAAGACGTTCGGCATGACGCCGCATCAATATGTTCTTACCCTTCGCCTTGACTTTGCCGAGAAGCTGCTGGCCGACAGGCGCGTCTCGATCACGGACATCGCCTATCTGAGCGGCTTCTCGAGCCAGAGCCACCTCACCACCACGATGAAGAAATATCGCGACGCCACCCCACAGCAGGTGCGGGCAAGGCATGTTCGGTCGCGGTCCGGATAGGGAAACTAATTTAGCAGTATGGAAATTAAGCGGATCTCTTATAAAGATTCGGCTAAAGTAATTTACTGTTAACCTCCAGAAAACCTGCGGTATATTTTCAGATAAACAGCAATTTATTGGAATACGAAGCCCCTGAAAACGTGTCTTTCTGCAGCAAATCCGGTATTCGGATTCTAAGCTGGCCGAGGGGACATGAGCGACGACACGGCGATTCGCCGGAGCCTTTCCGAGGAGATCGGTTACTGGCTGGAGTCGGCATCGCGGACGCTTGAGAAGCGCTATGGAAATGGCGTGCCCCTCGCCAAGCAGGACATGCTGCTGGCCCATTATCTCTATGGCCTCACGGCTGTCGTTCACGCGCATGACGCGCCTGCCGTCCATCTGGCGGCGGTGCGGTCCTATCTCGAGCGGCTGATCCCAACGGAGCGGGTTGCGGCGGCGCTCAAGGCTGTGCCCGAGGCGGGTGACGCCTGGCTTGAAAACACGCTCGATCGCGTCGAGGCGATCGGTGAAAAACAGGGCCACGCGCTGCTGGCGCGCGGCGCCGATATCGTCATCCCATTTTCGAGCAGACACGCTTTGGCGGCAGGATCGGCGGAACCTGCCGTGATCGAGCGCGACCCACCAAAGGAGGCATTCTCGCAATGAACTTCAGGCAGGAAGGTATCAGTCAGCGCGGATCGGCTCGATTTGCTGGAAATTGGGTCTCCGGCGCCACCGACAGCCGCTCGCTCCGGCGCCGCCTGATGGCGGCGCTGCGCAACGCGCATAGGGTGCTCGGCATGCAGCGCAGGGGGCTAGGGCTTGGCACGCTCGGCGGTGGCAGGATTCTGGCGGCGGCGCTGGGTGCAATTGCATTCGGTGGCATCGCCACGCCGGCATCGGCACAGGTTTTCGGCGGCGGCGGCACGGCAAACGGTGTGCGCGGTATCGCGTTTGGATCTGGAGCCGTGCAAAACGGAGCCGATTCCATCGCCGAGGGTACCAATGCCAGCGCGGGCAGCCAGAATGCCGTCGCGATCGGCTTCCAGTCGATCGCCTCGCAGATCAACTCCATCTATCTCGGCTCGCGGACTGCTGCGGGAACGGGTGCCACTGCCACGAGCGCCATCGGCATCGGCACGGATGTCACGGCATCTCAGGCCGACGCAATTGCCATGGGACGTTCGTCCGTGTCGTCGGCGCAATATGCGATCGCCATCGGTCTGAATGCGCGAGCTACGGGTACCGGCGGCGCGATCGCGTTGGGTCAAGGCACTGTCTCGAGCGGCGTCAATTCGGTCGCGCTCGGTGTAACCGCCAATGCCACTGGGGCTGGCGCAAACGCCTTGGGCACCTTCTCCCTTGCTTCTGGGGGGAACTCCACTGCCCTCGGCACCAGTTCCACGGCCAGCAACAACTATGCGACAGCCGCGGGCTGGGGATCTGTCGCCAGCGGCGCCAACTCCACTGCCGTCGGGCGTGAGGCCGCTGCCAGCGGCATAAACGCTTCTGCATTCGGGGAAGGGGCAAAAGCAGTAGCAGACAATTCTCTCGCTGCCGGCGTCAGCGCCAACGCAGGCGGAGTCGGCAGTACCGCGCTCGGCATCGGCACCTCGGCCGGCGGCGCCAGTTCGGCAGCCGTGGGCTTCCAGGCCCAGGCAGCCGGCACCAATGCAATCGCCGTTGGCCCCCAGGCAAATGCATCGGCGTCAAACTCGGCAGCGTTCGGCAACGTTGCCACGGCTTCCGGTCAGTTCGCGCTGGCTCTGGGCAATTCGGCCGTGTCGAGCGGCGTCGGCTCGGTCGCGGCTGGTTCTGGAGCCCAGGCGACGGACGTCTCCACCACCGCGATCGGCAACAACGCCGCGGCGATAGCCGCCAACGCAAGTGCGCTGGGATTGGGCGCCACTGCGAGCGGTGTAGACGGCACGGCGGTCGGCAGGCAAGCCACTGCGAGCGCTCAATCGGCCATCGCCATAGGCACCAGTTCCGCTGCGAGCGCCGCCGCCAGCACGGCAGTTGGCAACACCGCCGTTGCCAGTGGCATAAACTCCTCCTCATTCGGGTCTGGAGCGAAGGCGACAGGCGACAATTCCCTTGCCGCCGGCGTCAGCGCCAGCGCCGGCGGGCTAGCCAGCACCGCGCTCGGCATCGGTTCCAATGCATCGGCGCAGAGCGCCATCGCCGTCGGCAACAATGCCAAGGCCGATTCCGCCGAGGCGGTCGCCATGGGCACCAATGCGGTCGCGACCGGTGGCAAGGCTGTCTCGATCGGCTCTGGCAACACCGCCTTTGGCGACGGCGCGGTCTCCATCGGCGATCCGAGCTATGCCAGCGGCACCGGCGCCTTCACCGGCGGTGCCAACAACATCGCCAACAGCGACGGCACGGCGAGCGCCACCGCCGCCAACCAGGCCGCCGGCGCAGTGGCGATCGGCAACAACAACAAGGCGATCGGGCAAGGCTCCGTGGCGCTGGGCAACGGCTCTACCGCGGGCGCCGCCGGCCTCGCCGGCAATATCGCCCTGGGCGACGGCGCGACCGCGGCGGCGAAGTCAGGCGATGTCGCCCTGGGCTCCGGCTCGGTGACCGTCGCGGCGGTCGGCACGAGCGGCACGACGATCGGCGGGACGGCCTACAGTTTCGCCGGAACGGTTCCGACATCAACCGTCAGCATCGGCGCTCCGGGCGCGGAGCGGACCCTCACCAATCTCGCGGCGGGCCGGCTCAGCAACGCCTCGACCGACGCGATCAATGGTTCGCAGCTTTTCGCGACCAATCAGCAGGTGACGCAGAACACGACCGATATCGCCAACATCGGAAATACGGTCACCGACATCAACACCGGCGCCGGCATCAAATATTTCCACGCCAATTCGACGCTGCCCGATTCCCAGGCTCTGGGGACGGATTCGGTTGCGATCGGCCCGAATGCCGTCGCCAACAATGCGGGCGACGTGGCAATCGGCCTGAACTCCGTATCCGGCACCACGACCGTGGTCGGCGGCACGACGATCGGCGGTGTGAACTATACCTTCGCCGGCGGAACGCCGGCCGGCGCGTTCTCGGTCGGCTCGGTTGGTGCTGAACGCCAGATCCAGAACGTTGCGGCCGGGCGGTTGAGCAACTCCTCGACCGACGCGGTCAACGGCTCGCAGCTGTTCGCGACAAACCAGCAGGTGACGCAGAACACAACTGATATCGCGGCCAACACCGCCGACATCACCAATCTCGGCAACACGATCACCAACATCAACACCGGTGCCGGCATCAAGTATTTCCACGCCAATTCGACGCTGCCCGATTCCCAGGCGCTGGGGACGGATTCGGTCGCGATCGGCCCGAATGCCGTCGCGAACAACGCCGGCGACGTGGCTATCGGCTTGAATTCGGTATCGGGCGCCACGACCAATGTCGGAGGCACGACGATCGGCGGCGTCAACTACACCTTCGCCGGCGGAACGCCGGCCGGCGCATTCTCGGTCGGCTCGGTTGGCGCGGAGCGCCAGATCCAGAACGTCGCGGCCGGGCGGTTGAGCAACTCCTCGACCGACGCGGTCAACGGCTCCCAGCTCTTCGCGACAAACCAGCAGGTGACGCAGAACACGACCGATATCGCGGCCAACACTGCCGACATCGCCGCCAACACTGCCGACATCACCACGCTCGGCAACACCATCAACAATTTTGCCGGCGACAGCTCGACTGCCTACACGGACGCCAACGGCGAAGGCATCCGCTACGTGCGCACCAACGACACGACGCTTCCGGTCACCGATGCCTTGGCGCAAGGGATCGGCTCCTCGGCGCTCGGCTACCAGGCGACGGCGTCCGCCGCCAATTCCTTGGCTCTCGGCCGCGGCACCGCGGTCACCATAACCGACGGCGTGGCGCTCGGCTCCGGCTCGGTTTCCGACCGTGCGGTCGCGCCCGTGTCGGGGTCGATCCTTTCCGGCACCGGCCTCATTCCCTACAACACCGCGGACATGACCCTGCTCGGCGCCGTCTCGGTGGGCACCTCCACCGCTTATCGCCAGATCATCAATGTGGCCGACGGCACCGAGGACCAGGACGCCGTCACGCTTCGCCAGCTGAAGGGCGCGCTGAGCTCCTTCGCGGTGACCGGAAGCATGTACTTCCACGCCAACTCGACCGCGTCGGACTCGCTGGCGGTCGGCGCCGATTCGGTAGCGATCGGTCCGCGCACGACCGTCAATGGCGACAACGGCATCGGCATGGGCAACGGCGCCATCGTCCAGCAGACGGCCCCCGGCGGCATCGCGATCGGCCAGACCTCGACTGTCAATGCGGCAGACAGCATCGCGCTAGGCACGAACTCGACCGCCAACGGCGCCCAGTCAATGGCGCTCGGTGCCGGCGCCACGGCCAACGAGCCGGGCAGCGTCGCTCTCGGCGCCGGCTCGACGACGGCGGCTGCCGTCGCCACCACCGGCACGACGATCAACGGCGTCGCCTACACCTTCGCCGGAACCAATCCGACGAGCACGGTGAGCGTCGGCAGCGTCGGCAACGAACGCACCGTAACCAATGTGGCCGCGGGCAGGATCAGCGACACTTCCACCGATGCCATCAATGGCAGCCAGCTCTACGCGACCAATCAGGCTGTCGAAGCGGTGCAGGGGAGCGTCGGCAACCTGAATGAGTTCGCCGTTCAGTATGACAAGAACCCGGACGGCACCAAGTCGAACTCGCTGACGCTCGTCGGCGGTGACGTGAATGCGCCCGTTGTCATCCACAATGTCGGCGCCGGCACCGCTGACACCGATGCAGTCAACGTGCTGCAGCTCAACAACGGGCTGGCGACAACGTTCGACAACTCCAAGACCTACACCAATCAGGTGGCGGCCACCACGCTGCAGCAGGCCAATGCCTATACCGACTCCAAGCTCAGCCAGCTCAACATGGACATGGGCGAGGCGCGCGGCGAGGCGCGGCAGGCCGCCGCGATCGGCCTGGCAGCCGCCTCGCTGCGCTACGACGACCGCCCCGGCAAGCTGAGCGTCGCGGCCGGCGGCGGCTATTGGCGCGGCGAAGGCGCCGTCGCGTTCGGCGCCGGTTACACCAGCGAGGACGGCCGAGCCCGGGCGAACCTCTCCGGCACGACGGCGGGCGGGCACTGGGGTGTCGGCGCGGGCGTCAGCTTTACACTGAACTGAGTCTGCTGATGACCAGGCAAACAGTCCTTGCCGTAATATCGATGGTTTGCCTCCTTCTGTCCGGCCCGCACGCGGCCGGGCAAGGGGCGGCCCCTGCCTACAGGATAAAACCTTCCGACGTCGCGGTACCTCCGGACGTGAAGCTTGGCGAATATCAACGCATCACGCGTCCGTTCGAGAACTGGACGCTGATCTGCGACGAGAACCTGCAGGCCAGGAAGAAAGTATGCAACATCAGCCAGTCCTTCATCGACCAGGGCCAGGCAATAATCTTCAGCTGGTCGCTTGCGGCCGACGAGAAGGGCAAGCCGTTCATGATATTGCGCGCGCCCAGCGCGGCAGGGGCAGGCAGCAAGCTTTCGCTCAGATTTGCCGGCCGCAAACAGCCGGTCGACGTTCAAATGC
Organism: Mesorhizobium sp. B3-1-9; assembly: GCF_006439595.1. Taxonomy (NCBI): domain Bacteria; kingdom Pseudomonadati; phylum Pseudomonadota; class Alphaproteobacteria; order Hyphomicrobiales; family Phyllobacteriaceae; genus Mesorhizobium; species Mesorhizobium sp. B3-1-9. The sequence goes on along the minus strand of NZ_VFTJ01000007.1, from coordinate 26,505 downwards.
AAGGCTGCGACGCGTCGGTTTGCGTCGGTTACCTACCCGTCGGCCCGGTGCTTCGCGAGCAGATCGGCAAGGAGACGATGGTCCAGGTTTCCTATTCCCTGCCGTCGGGAGCGACCGTCAGCCTCGATGCCCCGTTCAAGGGGCTCAAGACCGCGCTGTCGGCCATCAACTAGAAAGACTTTGAGATGACACGCCAATCCATCGAGGACAGAATCCTGACGCACTCCCAGCCGGTCGCGCTGCCGGAGCCGCCGGCAAATGCGCCGCCACAGCGTTCGCCAGGCTGGCGCCTGGTGCGAAACACGGCGCTGCTCGGCGCGTTCGCGATCTTGGTCGCGTCGGCGGTGATCCTGTCGCTCCGTCTCTATCCCGCGCTCGGTACATTCGTCGCCGGCACGGCTTCCGCGCAAGCACAGGCGCCTGTGCAGGGCGAGCCGGCGCAAGCCGCGCCTGTGCCGGCGGATATCGCGGCGAACAAGAATCCGTTTCAGGCGCATGTCGCTCAGGCGGGCGTGCGCACCTGCGCCAATCTCTTTACCACGCTCGGACAGGCGCTGACGGCAGGATCGACCTATGCGGTGCAGACACAGTGGGACAAAACTTCGCCGGATGCCCATGCGGTGCAGGCCGTGGCCGGGATGAGCTACGATCTGCCGGACTACAAGACGCAGGCCGCGGGCGTCGTCTTTGCTTCGCCCGTCGGCCAGACCTGCGAGGGCGGCTTCGTGCGCGTGGCGCCGTTCCAGCGCTCTTGCCAGGAAGTTGCCGGAACGCTCCCGAAAGGCAGCCTGCTGGCGGACAATCTTTCGAAAACGATGCTTTTCAACCTGGCCAACAATGGCGGCCAGGCGCTGCTGGTCCCCACCGGCAATACCTGTGTCGTCGTCTCGGTGGCCCGCATGGGCGGCTAGCGGCCAGCCGTGATTGTCGATTCCTGGACAGCTGCAATTGGGAGCTACGAAAATGCTGATCAACCGTCGCCTCTCATTCCCGCTGCTGGCGGCTTTTGTCGGACTGACAATGGCGAGCCAGGCCGCTGACCTGGTGGCGCCGCCGCCGGCGCAGACCGGCGAGGAGAGGGGAATCTGGGGCGCGATCGCCTACTCGCCGGGCGACGGCAGGCACGGCTTCTTCTGGGGCGCCGACAAGCGGCAGGAAGCCGAAGACATCGCGCTCAAGCACTGCGAGAATGCGGACGGCGCGGGCTGCAGGGTGGTCGAGGTGTTTCGCAACCATCGCCATTGGGACGATGATGACGGCACCGGCTTTCCCTATGAGCATTGCGCGGCGCTTTCAGTCGGCAAGAGCCGTGGCCCGGCGACCCCGTTCTGGGGTGTCGCGTCCGCCACGACGCGTCGCGAAGCCGAGGACAAGGCCAAGGCCGAATGCGGCGGTAAGGAGAAGCAGTGCAAGATCCGCGAGTGGGTCTGCACCTGAGCGTCGACAACGCTGCAGCCTGCATTAGATGTTCTGCCGCGTGAAGCGGAAGGCAGCGGCCCGCTGCCTCAGATATTCTCCGGTGTGACTATTTCGAAAGGTATCGACCGCTGAAGGGTCGCGAATGGTGCTTGTGGTCCAATGACATCGATCATGGTCTGCACGAGAAGAGCGGAGGTCGCTTCAAGGGGGTGACAGAGAGCTGCCGTGATCAATCCTTCCGACAATCCTTTGCGGGTCTCGGGCCCAATGTCGCGGCATACCACCTTGATCCCCGATCGCCTCTCGGAAGATACTTCCCTCAAGGCGCGAAGCACGCCTGTGATGCCGCCGCCAACAATTAGAATCCCCACCAGATCGTCCGTCGTCTTCAGCAACTCGGCCACCATGCGGTAGGCCTCGCTCGATTCCTCGTGAGTGGGGCGGCTCTCCTCCACTGTGAGCCGAGGCGCGTGCTCGCGCAAATAGGAGCGGAAGCTGGCGTCCGAGACATCCTGGCATTGGTAGCGATGATTGCCGATGAAAACAGCGATTCGACCAGCCCCTTGGGTCGTTTGCGTGATCAGGAATGCTGCGGTGCGCCCCAGCTTCCAGTTGTCGGTGCCTACATAGGCCGCCCTTTCCGGTGCGGATTGATCTGTGATGTAGGAGACAACCGGCTTACCCATCTCCTTCAGGGAACGGATGGCCTGGCCAATGATCGGGTGATCCGCCGCGACCACCGCCACAGCGTCGCATGCATCGCCAAGCGCGATGAGCCGGCTCGATATCGTCTCCGGCGTCAAAATATCCACGAAGTCGACGACAGGGTCGATGACCTCGTCCCGCCGCTCGCGGCAGGCGGTGACGATCTTCTTCCCGAACAGTTGATAGAGGTCGCGGGTCGACTGCTGGAGCAGGAAACCCAGCCGGTAATGCGGCGAGATTTTTCGCGCCCGGTCATCGATCGCGCCGATGCCGTAAAAGCCAATTTCTTCCGCGGCGCTTTGCACGCGCTGGACTGTTTTCGGCCGCACGGCAACCGTGCCGCCCAGAATTCTGTTCACCGTCGCCACCGACACGCCTGCCGCGGTAGCAAGATCGTGGATTGTCGGCCGCTTCATGAACGCTCACCCTTCTCTGTATCATCATGATTGAAACTAAATGATACAAATGCAATTTTGATATTATTTCTGCCTTCTCCGAATATCAACCCTCCGATATGAATTGCGCCGAGTGAGGCCTCGATCGGATGTCGAGAGCCCACAGACCCAGACCGATCCGGGCACGGAGGCGCTGTCACGATGGATGATCTTCAGTATGGAACGCGCGACAGGCGCGGTAACTGGGCACCACATCGCCGTGCCGGGCCGGCACCGATCTGGCACCGTCCGTTCAATGTGAAGAAGGTGGTAGCCTGGATTCCAGAATTCTTCTGGCCGTGGAACACCTTCCACCTCGCCACGTCGCTCATTTGGGTCAACCTGCTGATCCCGAGCTGGCAGAGTCTCGCGAGCCTCTCGCTGCTCAACTACCTTTGGCTGTACGGCCTCAACGCCGCCGGGATCTTTCTTTTCTACGGCTTCTTCGAGCTGCGCTACTACGTCCAGCGCAAGCAACAGAACCGCTTCAAGTACAATCCGAAGTTTCCCTCGGATGCGCCGTCCGACGTGTTCTGGTTCCAAAGCCAGAACGTCGACAATTTCGCCCGCTCGTTTTTCGTCACCATACCGCTGTGGACAGTGGTCGAGATCGTGATGCTGTGGGTCTACGCGAACAGCTGGGCTGTCTGGCTGCCCTGGACGACGAACTGGCTTTACCTGTCGTTCCTGGTGCTTATCGCGCCTGCCTTGCATGAGGTCTATTTCTTCTTCCTGCACCGGGCGATCCATTGGCCGCCGCTCTACAAATGGGTGCACTCGGTCCACCACAATTCGATCAATCCGAGCCCGTGGTCGTCGCTGTCGATGCATCCGGTCGAGGGCTTCCTCTATCATGCCGAAGCCTGGCTGCACCTGTTGATCCCGTCCAACCCGGTCTGCGCCTATTTCACGCTGCATGGAGCCGGTTTCGGCGCCGTCAACGGCCATCTCGGCTTCGAGACCTTCGAGATCACCGACAAGGTCAATCTCGATAGCCACTCTTACGTGCACTACCTGCACCACAAGTACTTCGAGGTGAATTACGGCGGCGACGGGCTGGTGCCACTCGATAAGCTGTTCGGCACCTGGCACGACGGCAGCAAGGAAGCCGACGAGGTCATGAAGGCCCGCTTCCGCAAGAAAAAGGAAAAGGTGCGGAGCCGGCAGGAAGGCCGCGGCGATCCGGCATCCGGAATGCCTGCGGAATAACGAACCAGGCGCCGTTTCGGCTGGGTCCGTGAGGAGTGGGCCCGGAACAGGAAGACTTTTGTTGAAACCCTATGGGGTAATCTGGGAGGAATACCATGAAGCTTTTCAAGACACTCGTCTCGACGGCGATGCTGATCGGGTTCAGCACCGGCGCGACGCTCGCCGCCAACATCTTTGTCGTCGGCGGCAAGCCGGACGATCCGTTCTGGTCGATCGTCAAGCGCGGTGCCGAAGACGCCGGCAAGGTCGTCGAGGCTCAAGGCGGCAAGGTCACCTGGCTCGGGCCGCAGAACTACGACAATCTGGGTGTCGACGCCGCCGAATTGATCCGCCAGGCGATCGACCAGAAGGCCGATGCCATCGTCGGCCCGGACTGGGTGCCGGAAGCGATGGATCCTGCGTTCAAGGCGGTGCGAGACGCCGGCATTCCGCTGCTTATCTACAATGCCGGCGGGTTGAAAGCGGCCGACCGTCTCGGCGCCATGAACTATGTCGGCTCCGATGACTACAAGGGCGGCGTCGCGGCCGGCGAGTACCTTACCAAGGCCGGCAACAAGAAGGGTGTCTGCATCAACACGCTGCCAGGCGCCGCCAACATCGAGGCGTTTTGCGGTGGCTTCAAGGAGGGTATGAAGAACGGTGGTGGCGAAGCCGACGTGCTGCCATTGCCCGCCACATCCTTCGGCTCGGCAACCGCCGTAGCCCAGGCGGTGAAGGCCTATCTGTTGCAGCACCAGGACGTGAACGCTGTCTTTACGATCGGCAACGTCGACGCCAACTCGGCCATGAACGGCATCACCCAGGCCGGCAAGGTCGGAAAGGTGCACCTGTGCGGCATGAATTTTGACGAGACCATCCTGAACAACATCAAGGGTGGCCAGCAGGACTGCGCCATCGACCAGCAGGGTTACCTGCAGGGATATCTCGCCGTGGCGATCCTCAATGGTCACGTCAATTACGGCCTGTCGGTGCCCACCCGCGAGATCCTTACGGGACCAGGCATCATCGACAAGACGAACGTCGACGCCACCATCGCTGGCGTGAAAGCAGGGACACGATAATCCTCCCGCCTGGGCCGCCCGCGTTTTGCGGCGGGCGGCCCTTTTTCCCTTTCTCTGCGGCGGCACATTACGGCCAGCCGCGTGCTTGCGGATTACCGTAATGGCACATCCCGCCGCATCCACATCAACGCCTGCGCTCGAACGCTCGCAGTCCGGACTGGCGCTCGGCCGGTTGGCACGTCGACCGGAGTCGGGCTCGTTCCTTGGCATGGTCGCAGTCCTGCTTTTCTTCGGCCTATTCGGCGGCAGCAGTTTCATGTCGGCAGCCGGTGCGGCAAGCTGGCTGAACATCGCTTCCGAGATCGGGATCATTGCGCTGCCGATAGGGTTGCTGATGATCGCCGGGGAACTGGACATCTCGGTCGGCGCGGTGATCCCCGCGGCGTCGCTCACCACTGCCATCGTCTCAGGTCACTACGGGCTGCCCGATTGGCTTGGCATAACGGCAGCGCTTGGCCTCGGCCTCGCCGTCGGCCTCGTCAACGGCCTGTTTGTGACGAGGACAACCATCCCGTCGCTTATCATCACCATCGGCACCATGTTCGGCACGATGGGTCTGACGCTGGGCCTCACCGTCAAGATCGCCGGCAGCACCGGCGTCTCGCTCGTGCCGGACCCGCTTACCAAGCAAATCTTGGGTGACTATCTCGGCGGCATGTTCCAGGTCACGATCCTGTGGTGGGTCGTGTTCGTGGTTGGCCTGTTCTGGCTGTTGCACATCTCGCCTATGGGCAATTGGATCTATGCGCTCGGCGGCGACAAGGAGAGTGCGCGCAACGTCGGCATCCCAACCAAGCGCCTGACGATCGGCCTCTTCATGCTGTCCGGCTTCAGCGCCGCGTTCGTCGGGGTCAGCGAGGTGATGGTCTACCAAAGCGCGCAGGTTCTGGCCGGCCAGTCCTTCATCTTCAATTCCATCATGTGCGTGGTCATCGGCGGCGTTTTGCTCACGGGCGGTTTCGGCTCGATCGTCGGCATCGTGTTCGGCACGCTCACCTTCTCGATCGTGAACCAGGGCATCTATTTCACCAGTCTCGATCCCAATGTCGGCAGCGTCATCATCGGCGCGCTTCTCCTGATTGCGGTGTTGACCAACGACACGTTCCGGCAGTTGGCGCTCAGCTATTCGTCGAAGAACGGAGGACAGTCATGATGGACGCAATCAAATCATCACTGCGCCGTCCCGAAGCCGGATCGGTCCTCAGCCTCATTGGCGTGGTGCTGTTCTTCGTTCTGTTCGGCGGCGCCAATCTGGGCACACTGGTTGGCGCGGCCAGTTGGGTCAATTTCGCGGCCAATCTCGGCATCGTCGCCATTCCCGTCGGCCTGCTGATGATCGCGGGCGAACTCGACATTTCCATCGGCGCTCTGATCCCGACGGGCTCGATGACCACGGCCATCCTGACCGGCTACTACGGACTGCCCATAACGGTAGGGATCGCCGGCGCGCTGGCGATCGGCGTGGCGGTTGGCCTGATCAACGGCCTGCTGACGATCCGCACCTCCGTGCCCTCGCTTATCATTACCCTGGCCACGCTGGTCGCCATGCAAGGGGTGGTGCTCAGCGGGTCTGTGCTTCTGACCGGCAACGCCAGCGTTGCGCTCACTGCGCCAGACTGGGCCAAATTCCTGTTCGGCCAACTGATCGGCGGCAGTCACCAGGTCATCATCGTCTGGTGGGTCGCCTTCGCCGCCATCATGGGTTTCGTTCTGCACAAGACCCGCTATGGCAATTGGCTGTTTGCAATGGGCGGCGACAAAGTCAGCGCCCGCAATGCCGGCATTCCGACAGAACGCCTGACCATTGCGCTGTTTGTGTTGTCCGCGGTCAGCGCCACACTCGTTGGCATCTGCCAGGCGATCCTGTTCAACTCCGCCCAGGTCTCCGGCGGCATGAGCTTCATCTTCAACGCGATCGTGTCCGTGGTGGTGGGCGGTGTGCTGCTGACCGGCGGTTTCGGGTCGGTGCTCGGCATCTTCGTCGGCACGATCACATTCGCGATTGTGAGCCAGGGCATCTACTTCACCCAGATCGACCGAAACTGGTCGAACCTGATCATCGGTGTGATGCTCCTGCTGGCCGTGCTGATGAACCAGTCATTCCGCGACCTGGCGCTGTACTTCAGACCGCGGCGCAAGCGAAGCCTGCCGCGGGAGCCAGCCAACCCATGAGAGATGAGTTTGAGATCACTTCCCGCTTCGGTGAATGCCACCCTGGCGCAGTCGAATTGCAGATGAAGAGATGACGCCATGAACGACAAACCTGCCATTCTCGAACTGAGAAACGTCAACAAATCCTTTGGACCGATCGACGTCTTGCACGATATTTCGCTCAGAGTGCGCGCCGGCGAAGTGCTTTGCCTGCTCGGCGACAACGGCGCCGGCAAGTCCACGCTCATCAAGACCCTGGCCGGGGTCCACAAGCCAACCAGCGGCCAGATATTGATGGATGGTCAGCCGGTTACGTTCACCGGACCAAGCGATGCGCAGGGGCGCGGAATTGCCACCGTGCATCAGTTCGGCGGCACGTTTCCGCTGATGAGCATCGGGCGGTCTTTCTTCGTCGGCGTCGAGCCGACCAAAGGTTGGGGGCCGTTTAGGATCTACGACCGCAAGCGCGCCAACGAGATAGCGGTGAAAGCGGTCCGGGATTTTGGCATCACCCGTATCGACGACGGCGACCGCCTGGTGGGCGGCCTGTCGGGCGGCGAGCGCCAGTCGCTTGCCATTGCCCGCGCCGTGCATTTTGGAGCGCGCGTGCTGATCCTGGATGAGCCGACCGCGGCACTCGGCGTCAAGCAGGCCTCGCATGTGCTGCGTATCGTCAACGAGGCCAAGAAGCGTGGCCTGGCGGTGGTCTTCATCACCCACCAGGTCATGCACGCCATGACCGTCGGCGACCATTTCGCGGTACTGATCCGCGGCGCCATCGCCGCCGATTTCCGCAAGGGCGAAAAGTCACGCGAGGAGATTACGGATCTGATGGCCGGCGGCGAGACCATGGCCGACCTCGAAGCCCAGGTCGAAGGCTACATGGAAACCCATGCGGGCCATCCGCCGTCCCTGATCCCAGCCGCTCACTAGACTTTCCTTGGGAGGTTATCCAGTCCGGCGCGGCTTCATCTCGCCGCTCACCGCGATCCCGTAAACCCGAAAGCAAAAACAGGACAGAAATGACAATTCGCATTGCAGTGATCGGCGCCGGCCTCATGGGCGCGGATCATGCCAGGATAGTCGCCGAGGAACTGCCCGGCGCAACCCTCCAATTGGTTTGCGACATGGATGAGCAGCGCGCTCGTTTCGTCGCTGATGCATGCGGCGCCAACGACGTTGCCACCGATCCCGAGGGCGCCATCGCGCGGCAGGATGTGGACGCCGTTATCATCGCCAGCCCCGATTTCACGCACGCGCCGCTGTCGATGGCCTGCATTGGCGCCGGCAAGCGGGTACTGTGCGAAAAGCCCCTGTCACAAGCCCCGGCTGACTGCATTGCGGTGATGGCAGCCGAACAGAAAGCCGGGGCGAAATTCGTCCAGCTCGGCTTCATGCGCCGGTACGACCGCTCCTACCAGGAGATGAAGCGGGCGCTGGAAGACGGCCGTCTCGGCCGGGCGTTGATGATGCACAATTTCCACCGCAACGTCGAAACGCCGGCCGCCGATTTCACCGGCGCGATGGCCATCACCAATTCCGCCCCGCACGAATTCGACGTCGTGCGTTATGTGCTCGGCACTGAATACACCGCCATCTCCGCATTCCAGCCGAGACGCTCGGACGCGCGTGTCGCCCCCGTCGTCATGGTGTTGGAAACCGTGGATGGCCAGCTGGTCAACATCGAGATCAACAACAACGCCGCCTATGGCTATGACGTGCGTGCCGAACTGGTCGGCGAACGGGGCACTGTCGCGACCAACAATGTTGCCTATACCCGCACTGAGTCCGCGCTTACCCAAAGCACCAGCTACGACGCCGACTGGCGGACCCGTTACTACGATGCCTACCGGCGCCAGAACCGAGACTTCCTGCGCTTCGTCATGACTGGCGATTTTCCCGTGACAGCGTCGGATTGCTGGGACGGCTATTGCGCCGCCGTCGTTGCTGAGGCTGGCGTGGTGGCGCTGAAGGAAGGCCGTCGAACGCCCGTCCAGATGATTGCAAAGCCGGAGTTCTACGCGTGAAGCTGGGTTTCGTTTCAGACAGTCTCGGCAACCTGCCGTTCGAGGCGGTGCTCAATCATGCCCAGCGCATGGGCGTATCCGGTATCGAGGTGAACACGTGCGGCTGGTCGACCGCCCCCCATTTCCGTCTCGCATCGATGCTGGGCAACAGGGAAGCACAGAGACGCTTTATGGGAGCGTTCGAGGAACGCGGGCTGGAGATCATCAGCCTGAATGCGAATGGCAATCCGCTGCATCCGACCGATCCGGCCCAGGGCGAGGCGTTGAAAGATACGATCCGCGTCGCCGGCGAGATGGGCATCCGCACCGTCTGCACCATGAGCGGCCTCCCTGCCGGCAGCGCCGGCGACAGCATGCCGAACTGGGTTGTCTCGTCCTGGCCGCCGGAAACGCAGATCATCCTCAAATATCAATGGGAAGAAAAGCTGATCCCGTTCTGGACCGAGATCGCTGCGCTGGCAAAGGCAAACGAGGTCGAGCGCATCGCGCTCGAGCTGCACGGCAATCAGTGCGTCTACAACGTGCCCTCACTGCTGAAGTTGCGACAAGCGGTCGGACCTATCGTGGGCGCCAATCTCGACCCCTCGCACCTGTTCTGGATGGGCGCCGATCCACTCGAGGCCGCCGAAGCGCTGGGCGAGGCCATCTATCACGTGCATGCCAAGGATACGATGCTGAACCGGCCCGTTCAGGCAACGACCTCGCTGCTCGAGAATGGCAGCCTGATGGACATCCCGGCCCGCTCCTGGAGCTATATCACGCTCGGCTTCGGTCATGGCGAGGAGTGGTGGCGGCGGTTCTGCTATCGGCTGAAGATGGCCGGCTATGATGGCTGGCTCTCCATCGAGCACGAGGACGTGCTTCTGAATTCGCTGGAGGGGCTCGAAAAGTCGGTCGCGCTGCTCCAGGGCGTGATGCCGTCGGCTCCCGCAGACTTCAAACCGCAAGATATCTGAGGAGACGTATATGCCCTGGGTCGACGCTTGTGCCGCTGACGAAATTGAAGCCGAGGAAGCCAAGCGTTTCGAGAATGGCGGCCGCACCTTCGCGATCTTCCGTAACGACGCGGACGAATACTACTGTACGGACGGATTGTGCACACACGAGGCGATCCACCTTGCCGACGGTCTTGTCATGGGCAATACGGTGGAGTGTCCCAAGCACGCGTCCGTTTTCGACTTCACCACCGGCGAAGTCGAGACGCCACCGGCCTGCGAGAACCTCAGGACATACAAGACCAAGGTCGAGAACGGCCGCGTGCACATCGAGATTTGACATGTCCGACACCTTTATCCTCGCCGCCTGCGCCGAAATGCTGTGGCGCGACAGGCCGATGGAATTCCGCGTCAGGCGGTTGACCGAACTGGGCTTCCAGATCGGGCTGTGGAACTGGCCGGAGCATGATCTCGCCATGCTCGAAAAATCCGGCGCCACCTTCTCGATCATGAACGGCTATCTGCGCGGCCGGCTCGCCGACGATGAAGGCGCGGAAGAACTCCTGAAGACAGCTAAGGAGACGGCCGCCGTCGGCAAGCGCCTTGGCGTGGCGCGCCTCAACCTGCATGGCACCGGACTAGGCGAGGGTGGTCTGCCGGTCAGCCCGTGCGAGACGGTCACCGGCGCGATGTGGCTCAAGGCGCGCGATACGCTTAACCGCGTCGCCGATCTTGCCGAAGCGGAAGGCGTTACCTTCACGCTGGAGAACCTCAACCTGCCGGTCGATCATCCCGGCGTGCCCTTCGCGCGCGCCGAGGACACGCTGGCGCTGGTGTCGAGCGTCAACCGGCCGGGCCTGCGCCTCAACCTCGACCTCTACCACGCACAGATCGGCGAGGGGAATTTGATCGAGCTCTGCCGCGCCTGCCTGCCATGGATCGGCGAGGTCCAGGTGGCGGACGTGCCGGGGCGCATGGAGCCCGGCACCGGCGAGATCAACTATCGCGGCATCGCCGGCGCGCTGAAGGATATGGGCTATCGCGGGCCGGTCGGCATGGAAGCGTTCGCTTCCGGCGATCCCGAAGCGGCGCTCGAGGCCTTCCGCAACGCTTTCACTATCTGAGGGAACGAAAATGGTCACCAAGAACAACCGTCCGACCGTCGCCGACATCCGCGCCATGAAGGCGCGCGGACAAAAGATTTCGATGCTCTACGTCACCTCGCTCGAAGAGGCGGCGGCGGCGAACGCGGCCGGCGTCGACATGCTGTCGATCGAAGGACGCTTCTTCTCGCCTGAGATGCGCGAGGCCGCGGGCCGCTGCTTCGTCCAGGTCGGGCTTCCCTATGGCCCCGCCGGCGATCTGGTCTCGGCGCATGACTATCTCGGCGCCGCCTATCACTTTACGCGCATGGGCGGCGACTGCTTCTACTGCGCCGCCTCGCTCGATATCCAGAAAACGCTCTGCGACAACGCCGTGCCGATCATCGCCCATGTCGGCCTGATCCCCTCGCAATGCACCTGGACCGGCGGCTTCAAGGCCGTCGGCAGGACGGCCGAGAGTGCGCGCCGGGTGTGGGACCACGTGAAACGCCTCGAAGCCATCGGCTGCTTCGGCGCCGAATTGGAAGTGGTGCCGGACCGCATCGCCGAACTGATCACCAGGAACACGCCGATGATCATGCTCGGCATGGGCGCCGGCCCCCATGCCGACGCGCAATATCTTTTCAGTGAGGACGTGCTTGGCCACACCGCCGGGCACAAGCCGCGCCACGCCAAGACCTATCGCAACTTCGCCGCCGAATTCGAGCGGCTGCAGCGCGAGCGCATCGCCGCCTATCGCGAGTTCATCGCCGACGTGCGCACCGGCTCCTATCCCGAGCCGCAGCACGTCGTGCCGATCGCCGACGAGGAGCTTGCCGCTTTCAAGGCCGCGGTGGATCTCTAGCGTTGAAGTGCGATCAGCCGATCTCGATGTCCATTTTGGCGATCAACCGCTCGCGCGCCCTTCAGGCGGCGTCCCACTGGCCTCTAAGCGTGTCCGCATTGGCGAGGGTGAGCCCGCAGGCTTCGACTGATCGCTTGGTGGCCGCGACAAGGTCCTGATTTCCCGAAGCCGGTGTTCCATCGGGCAGGAAAAGATTGTTCTCGAACCCGACGCGCGCGTTCCCGCCAAGCAGCGCGGCTGCCGTCACGCACGCCGTCTCCTGGTTGCCGAAGGCGCAGACCATCCAATGGCTTGCAGCGGCAGTGCCCGGGGCCAAGAAAGGCAGCAGGTCGGCCGGGCGGGACGTCTGTCCAACCGCGTAGCGGCCGAGCACATAGAGAACCGGCAGATTGTCGAAGGGGATCAGGCCGCGGCCCGCGAGCATCGCGAGATAGGTTGCCTCCTCGGGAGTGTAGAGGATGATCTGCGGTGTGATCTTCTCCCTGCGCAGCGTTTCAAGGAATGCGGCGAAACCCGCTTCGTAAGTTTGGTCGGGCAACAACTCGCGCAGGGCCAGTGAAACCGCCTCGGGCCGCGCTTCCAGCACCACCCGCATCTGCTGTTCGGGCCGATAGATGCCCAGTGCCTCGCTGGTGATCTGGACGACGAGCCGTTCGTCGACACTGGCCCTGATCGCCGCGGTTGCGGTCCGGTAGGCTTCGGCGTCGAGCAGGTGATGTCCGTCGCGGTCGCGGACATGGACATGGATCATGGCGGCGCCCGAGTCGAGCGAAGCCGCGGCCACATGCGCCAACTCATCTGGTGTGATCGGCAAGGCGGGATGATCGGCCTTCGTGCGCCGGCCACCATTTGGCGCCACGGCGATCGCGACCGGATCGGGGCGGCTGGCAACCGGTTGCATGGAATTCCTTTCGGCCCGAATGGCTGCTTCATCTGTCGCATAAGCATGCGTTGTGCAACACATGCGACGTCATGGCCATCGACGCGATCGTCGAGGCCTCGTCGACCGTCCGCTGAACGTCGCCGGGCAATCAAAGGGCGGGGCGCTTGGCTATGGCCAGGCCCATGCCGAGCGCGATCATAGCGCCGCCGGAGGCCTCCCGCAGCCGGCGTATGGTGCTGGCGCGCCCGGCCGCGCCTTGCCGGATGCGGCTCGCCGCAAAAGCGACCACGACATCGGCCACTGTATTGAGCGTCACCGATATGAAGCCAAGGACCATGAATTGCAGGGCGACGTGGCCGGCGCCCAGGTTCACGAATTGCGGAATGAAGGCCAGGAAGAAGGCGGCCGTCTTTGGGTTCAAGGCCTCGACCAGCACGCCTTCGCGAAACGCTCGGCCAGTGCCGACGGCAGGCGACAGCGTCTCGCCTTCCAGCATCGTCTTTGCCTCGCGGCGCGCGGACTGGAAGGTGCGGAAGCCCAGCCAGACGAGGTAGAGGGCACCGATCAGCTTCAGCGCCGTGAACAGCTCCGCGCTGGCGAGCACGATAGCTGAAACACCCAGGCTGCCGGCAAGCACATGGACCATGCCGCCGAGGCCCGTCCCGACACTCGAGGCAATGCCTTCCGCGCGTCCTCCAGCCAGCGTGCGTGCGGCGACATAGAAGATGCCCGGCCCCGGTGTAATGGCAAGCAGGAATGCCGCGGCGAAGTACAAGGCGAATTGGGTCAAATCCGGCATGATGGACTCTCTTGAAAGCGCAGGGCCGGTCTTCACACCGGCCAGTCTTCACACCGGAATGAGCGGAGCGACCGCGCGGTCGGACGGCCGCTCGCTCGATGACAGGCCGGACACGACGCCGGCGCGATCGGCCGCGTTGCGGTTCTGGCTCATCTTGCGCTTGCCTTCGAGCTTCGTAATCAGCATGCGCAGGCCGACAATGCCCTTCAGCTGCGACTGGATGAAATCCGCCGGTGCGTCCGACACGGCCCAGGGTGCTGCGCGCTCGCCCTCATGCAGGTTGGTCAGGCGGGTCACCACCTCGAGCAGCCTGTCGGCATCCTCGAAGAACTCGATCGGCCCATGGGCGTGGACGGCGACATAGTTCCAGGTCGGCACCACCTTCCCGGTCTCCTGCTTGGTCTGATACCAGGCCGGCGTCACATAGGCGTCCGGGCCCATGAACATCGCCAGGCCGTCGCCCAGCGGCGGCATGCGCCATTGCGGGTTTGCCTTTGCGACATGGCCGTAGATCACGCCGTGCTCGCCCTCGTTCTCGTCGAGGAAAAGCGGCAGAGGCGTCGCCAGCGGGCCATCGGCCGTGGCGGTGATCAGGATTGCCAGCCGCGCGGCGCGGATCGTGGCGGTGAGGCTCTCATGATCGTCGTCGCGAAAGGCGGGCGGTGTGTACATGGCAAAACTCCTTGCGTTCCAAGAAAAGATGCCGGATGTCTGGCTTGCTTGGAACATCCAGTTTTGGAGGTTTTTGGTGGTCCAGTTGGAGCAGGACGGCGTCGCGCGGCGGATCATCGCGGCGATCAAGGAGCAGATCCACAGCGGCGGCTATCGGCCAGGCGATCGCCTGCCATCGACGCGGGCTTTTGCGACCGAGTGGGGCGCCTCGCGAACCACGGTGACGGCCGCTTACAATCAGCTCGACGCCGAAGGCTATCTGATCATCCGGCATGGTGCGCGCGCCATCGTTGCTCCGGGGTTGGAGAGGGCGTCGGGAGAGGCGCCCGTCGCAGCCGCTTCGCCACGCAACCTCTCGGCATTCGCACGACGGTTGCTGGCCTTGCCTGCGCCTACGGAAGGGCAACCAGCCAAGCTCGCGGATTTCCGCTATGGCGAGTTGTCCGGTGCGGACTTCCCGGTGCTGGCCTGGCGGCGCGCGTCGAACAAGGCGATCCTGCGGCGCGCCGCGCGGCTGCGCTATGGTGATCCTCAGGGGTCTTCCGTTCTGCGCAACGCGCTTCAGGCCTATCTCTGGCGGGCTCGCGGCATCAGTTGCACGCCGGACCAGATCGTCATCGTCAACGGCTCGCAGCAGGGGTTGGACCTCTGCGCGCGGCTGCTGCTCGACCCCGGTGACCCCTTTGTGATCGAGAACCCCGGCTATCCGCTGGCACGCCACGCCTTCGTGGCGGCCGGAGGCGTCGCCGTGCCCGTTGCCGTCGACGCGGAAGGGCTAAGGACGGATACGCTGCCGCCGGCCCGTCTCGCCTATGTGACGCCTTCGCACCAGTTTCCGCTCGGTGGCGTGCTTTCGGCGACGCGGCGGCGTTCGCTGCTGGCCTGGGCCGCCGGCACGGGGGCCTATATTGTGGAAGACGATTATGACGGCGAATACCGTCACGACATCAGCCCGATCCCGCCTCTGCAGGCGCTCGACGCGGATAGCGTCATCTATGTCGGAACGCTGTCCAAGACGCTCTCGCCGACCTTGAGGCTCGGCTATCTCGTCGTCCCCGCCAGCCTGCGCCGGGCGTTCGGCGAGGCCAAGCGCCTGACCGACCGGCATGCTCCGATGCTGGAACAGGACGTGCTGGCCGAGTTGCTGGCGAGCGGCGCCTACGAGCGCCACGTGCGCAGCATTCGCAGGAAGAACGCCGAGCGCAGGGGCATCCTGCTGCAGGCTTTGACTGAACATCTGGGGTCGCGGGTTACCGTCGCCGGGGCCGAGACTGGCCTGCATGTCGTTGCTTGGATGAACGGTATCGATGCTGGACGCGAAGCGGCGATCATCGCTGCGGCGCGCACCGCCGGTATCGGCCTTTATCCCGTGTCGCCACTCTATGATCTGGGCGGGCCGCGTCCGGAAACGGCCGGCTTCATTCTTGGCTATGCCGGGCTCGATGCGGATGCGTTGCGGCGCGGCGTTGCGGTGCTGGCCACCATATTGGCCGAGCACCGCTGACGAACCAACCGCTTAGAAAATCGCGTCGTCGAGCCGCTTCACCGGACCGAGCAGGATGGAGCCCGTCGGCACGCCATTGTCGATCGGGATGGCCTTGCGCTCCGGCAAGTTCTCTTCCGGCGCGCCGACATTGGCCGTCACGATGACCGGCGTCTTGGTCGGCACGCGGTCGTAGAGGTCGATGATGTCCTGGTTGATCAGACGCACGCATCCCGACGACACCGACTTGCCGATCGACCACCATTCCGGCGAGCCGTGCAGGCGGTAGAGCGTGTCCTGGTTGCCCTGGAAGAGATAGAGCGCGCGCGCTCCGAGCGGGTTCTTCAGGCCACCCGTCATGCCGCCATTCTTGGCGCTGTATTGGGTCAGTTCCGGCTGGCGGGCGACCATCTCGTCCGGCGGCGTCCATTTCGGCCACTTCTGCTTCCATTGCACGACCGCATCGCCAGACCATTCGAAGCCGGCGCGGCCGAGGCCGACGCCGTAGCGGATCGCCTGACCGCCCTCGCGCACCAGATAGAGGAAGTGGCCGGTGGTATCGACGACGATGGTGCCCGGGCGCTGTCCGGTCGGATCGGGGACGATCTGGCGCAAGAATTTGTGATCGATCTTGTTGACCGGGATCGCCGGCAGATCGAAGCCATTGTCCGACATCGCGCCATACATCGTCTCGTAATCGCCGAGGGGCGGCTCGACATAGGCCGGCGGTGGCGGCTGGATGGGAGCGGGGCCCGGACCGGTGGTGGTGCACGCGGACACGGCGGCCGAAGCAGCGCCAAGGGCTGTGAAATTGAGGAAGCCACGGCGGCTGAGGCGGAAGGAAGCGTCTGACATGGTTGCCTTTTCTAGGTCTTAATTCGCAAGAAAGCATGAATCCGCGGGCACGTCGCCGACGGCATTCATAACAGTCGGCGGCGATAGGCGGTTCCAATTCTGGCCTGAGGGTGGACAGAAAAAGGCGAAGCTGTGACCGCGCCACAGCTGTTGCGCTGCAGCAACAGAGGTCTCAGGCGCCTGCCAGGAGACCTTCGAGCGAAGGCAGGATCAAGCCCGGCTGAAAGTCGCGGTATTCATCCGGCTGGTCGGTCCGGTTGATCCAGACCGTACGGAAACCGAACTTGGTCGCGCCGGCGATATCCCAGCGGTTCGACGACTGGAACGACACCGCGCCTGGATAGAGCCGCCAGCCAGTGACCACCATGTCGTAGACCGATGGGTCGGTCTTGAAGCGTTTGACCTGGTCGACCGAAAACACGTCGTCGAGGATCTGGTCGAGCGCCGCGGACTTGACCGCCGCGTCGAGCATTTCGGGCGAGCCGTTGGATAGGATCGCGAGCTTCGCGCCCGAGGCCTTGAGCGCTTTCAGCACGGCGGGCACTTCCGGATAGCAGTCGAGCCGCCAATAAGCTTCGAGCAGTCTCGTCCGCAGCGCCGGATCGGCCGAGGGAACCTTGCGCAACGCAAAGTCGAGCGCCTGCTCGGTCAATTGCCAGAAATCGGCGTAAGCGCCCCCCATCAGCGTCCGCACCCAGGAATATTCGAGTTGCTTGGCGCGCCAGATTTCGGAGAGAAGCTGGCCGTCCGGCCCGATCTCGCCGGCATGCCGGCGCACGGCGGCGTGCACGTCGAACAACGTGCCATAGGCGTCGAAGACATAGGCCGCATGATGCATAACGAGAGTTTTGAGGCGAGGATGCGCCCCGTGCAAGCGCTGATTGCGCTTTTAATGCATGTCGCCCAAAAGTGTGTCGCGGTTTTGGGAAACCGACAGGCATCAAACAAATAATGCATGTCGCCCAAAAGTGTGTCGCGGTTGGGAAACCGACATGCATCAAACCAAAGAACTTACCGGGCGTCGCCCGATCCGTTTCGGGCGACGCTCTGTAAGTATGGCTGGCCTCAACGATTTTTGGCCGTGTCGGTTGACGCCAACCGTCAAAGCATCGTCCTATGGCGGCCTGAAATCACTCATTTGGACGGCGAACATGACATTGGCGGCGGCGGCGCAAACCGCGACTTGGACCTATGTGGACGGCGACTGGTACGAGGGCAACGTCGCCATTCTCGGGCCGCGCAGCCACGCCATGTGGCTGGGCACCAGCGTCTTCGACGGCGGCCGCTGGTTCGAGGGCGTTGCGCCCGACCTCGAACTTCATTCCGCCCGCGTCAACGCCTCGGCGACGGCGCTTGGCCTGAAACCCTCCATGACCGCCGAGGAGATCGTCGGCCTGACCTGGGATGGCCTGAAGAAATTCGACGGCAAGACGGCGGTCTATATCAGGCCGATGTATTGGGCCGAGCATGGCGGCTATATGGGCGTGCCGGCCGATCCGGCCTCGACCCGCTTCTGTCTTTGCCTCTACGAATCGCCGATGATCCCGCCATCCGGCTTTTCGGTCGGTGTCTCGCCGTTCCGGCGCCCGACCATCGAGACCATGCCGACCAACGCCAAGGCCGGCTGCCTTTACCCCAACAACGGTCGCGCCATCCTGGAGGCCAAGAACCGCGGCTTCGACAACGCGCTGGTGCTCGATATGCTGGGCAATGTCGCCGAGACCGGAACCTCCAACATCTTCCTGGTCAAGGACGGCCATGTGATGACGCCGGCCCCGAACGGCACGTTCCTCTCCGGCATCACCCGCTCGCGCACCATCAACCTGCTCGGCGACTACGGTTTCAAGACCACCGAAAAGACGCTGTCGGTTCGCGATTTCCTTGAGGCGGACGAGATCTTCTCGACCGGCAACCACTCGAAAGTGGTGCCCATCACCCGCATCGAAAACCGCGACCTGCAGCCCGGACCGGTCGCCAAGAAGGCGCGCGAGCTCTATTGGGAATGGGCGCATTCGACGTCCGCCGCCTGAGCCGCCGGAGCGTTTCACCGTTTCACCCAAACGGCGAACAGCTCCGCCTCGTCATTTTTGCGCAATTCCGGGCGGAAAACCGTTTCGCACTTTTCCCGGAATTGCTCTAAAAAGTCGCTCGGCGCTCCATTCTGGAGTTGCCCCAACCCATTCCAGACCTATCTTAGCTCGGTAATATCACCGGACTTTTTCCTCGAGGGAGTACCATCCATGGCTTTTGAGTTGCCCGCTTTGCCTTACGACTACGAGGCCCTGCAGCCTTACATGTCGAAGGAGACGCTGGAGTATCACCACGACAAGCACCACAAGGCCTATGTCGACAACGGCAACAAGCTGGCGGCCGAGGCCGGAATGGGCGACCTGTCGGTCGAAGAGGCCGTGAAGCAGTCCTTCGGCAAGAATGCCGGGCTCTTCAACAACGCGGCCCAGCATTACAACCACATCCATTTCTGGAAGTGGATGAAGAAGGGCGGCGGTGGCAACAAGCTGCCGGGCGCGCTGCAGAAGGCGGTCGACAGCGATCTCGGCGGCTACGACAAGTTCAAGGCGGATTTCATCGCCGCCGGCACCACCCAGTTCGGCTCCGGCTGGGCCTGGGTTTCGGTCAAGAACGGCAAGCTGGAAATCTCCAAGACCCCGAACGGCGAGAACCCGCTGGTCCATGGCGGCTCGCCGATCCTCGGCGTCGACGTGTGGGAGCACTCCTACTACATCGACTACCGCAACGCGCGGCCGAAATATCTCGAAGCCTTCGTCGACAGCCTGATCAACTGGGACCACGTCCTGGAGCTTTATGAAAAGGCCAAAGGCTAAAAGATTTTGATGAGAAGCCCCGGTTCGCCGGGGCTTTTCTTTTTCGGTAGAGAAATCCGGCAAAATCGTCACGGCGACGGGGAATAATCCCACCGCCACGCCCGTTAACGTCCAGAGCAATTCCAGGAGAAGTGTGGAACGGTTTTCCGTCCGGAATTGCCCCAACCAGGAGATAGAGCATTTCACCTTGAACGGTGAAATGCCTCAGTCGCGTACCCTCTTCCTTCACCGTGGAGCCAATTGAATGAGAAAGCTTGTCATCGCCATCTCTTTGCTCGCCTTCGCCGGTTCGGCCGCTTATGCCGATCCGATCAAGGATCGCCAGGCCCTGATGAAGGAACGCGGCAAGCTCGCCGGGCAGATCTCGAAGGTCGTCAAGGGCGAGGAGCCTTTTGACGCCGCCGCGGTGCTGACGGCATTGCAGGCCCTGGAGGCCAATGCCGAGAAGTTCGACGCCGACAAGCTGTTCCCGGCCGGCTCCGACAAGGGCGACACCACGGCCGCGCCGAAGATCTGGGAAGACATGGCGGGCTTCAAGGCGGCCGGGGACAAGTTCCTGGCCGATGCCAAGGCCGCGGTCGCTTCCCCGCCGGCCGATGTCGACGCGCTGAAGGCGCAACTCAACACGCTGGGCGGCGATTGCGGCACCTGCCACCAGACCTACCGGATCAAGAAGAGCTGATCGCCTAAATGGCCTGGCTGAAGAAGCTTGTCGGCGCCGTCATCGTGCTTGGCGGCGCCGCGGCTGCCGCCGGCTGGGTCCTGTCGGCGCCGGCCAGGCTTGACGCCGCGACCGTTGCGCAGCTCGGCCCCGGCGACGCCGCCAAGGGCAAGCGCATCTTCTACGCGGGGGGCTGCACCTCCTGCCACGCCAAGCCCGGCGCCCAGGGCGACGCCCGTCTCGAACTCGTCGGCGGTCTGGAACTCAAGACGCCGTTCGGCACCTTCGTTCCGCCCAACATCTCGCAGGACCAGAAGGACGGCATCGGTGCCTGGAGCGAGGAGGACTTCGCCAACGCCATGCTGAAGGGCGTCTCGCCCTCGGGCGAGCATTTCTACCCGGCCTTTCCCTATGCCTCCTACGCGCGCATGAAGCCGGCCGACATCGCCGACCTCCACGCCTTCATGAAGACGCTGCCGGCGGTTGCCGGCAAGGCGCCCGATCACAGGCTTTCCTTCCCCTTCACCATCCGCCGCGGCATCGGCCTGTGGAAGCGGCTCTATCTCAGTCCCGAACCGGTGATCGCGCTGCCCGATGGCACGCCGGACAAGGTGCTGGCCGGCCGCTACCTGGTCGAGGGACCCGGCCATTGCGGCGAATGCCACACGCCGCGCGATTTCGCCGGCGGCGTCAGGAAAGGCGAGTGGCTGGCAGGCGCCGTGGCGGCCGAAGGCTCGGGCGTCGTGCCCAACATCACCCCCGACGGGAAGAGCATCAAGGACTGGTCCGAGGCCGACATCGCCAATTACCTCGAGACCGGCTTCACGCCCGATTTCGATTCCGTCGGCGGCGCCATGGTCGATGTGCAGCGCAACATGGCGCAGTTGACGGCCGATGACCGCGCCGCGATCGCCGCCTATCTGAAGGCCGTCCCGCCGCACCCCAACGGCTATCCGGCGCGCAAGCCGGCGAGCTAACCTTTACAGGTGGCGGTCGCCGAGAAAATCGAAGCCACCTTCGAAGAAGTGGTTGTAGTTGCAGGTCAGTTCTTCGCCTGGCGCGATGTCGCGTAGCGCGTAGGTCTCCTCGGGCGAGGAGACGTCGCAGTTCGGGTCGTCGTCGTGGTTCATGTAGCGTGCGTCGTCAGCCTCGAAGACGATGAAGCTCGGATCGTGCCGGTCCGGATAGGAATAGCGGTCGAGATAGGATTTTACCGGGCCGATCTGGGCCTCGTAGGTGTCGACCGGGATCCGGCGGTCGAACCTCGGGTCGAGCTTCCAGACCAGCGTGCCCTTGGCGATGTGGCCCCTGGCGAAGACGCCGATGCCCTGAATGGCGGATTTGTCGAGATACGTGTCGACGAGCAGCATGAGGATCCTTGCGGGTGAATGGTCGCGGCCGGAAGAGGCCAGGTCGAAAAAGGGCGGCACTGGGTAGCGCGCGCCCTTGCCAATTGCGAGCGGAAAATCAGGTCTTGCCGGTCACTTTCAACGCATAGGCGTAAATGTAGGCGATCTCCTCCAGCCGCGAGAAGCGGCCCGACGCGCCGGCATGGCCGGACTCCATGTTGATCTTGAACAGCACCGGATTGCCGCCTGCCTTGCGGTCGCGCAGCCGCGCCACCCATTTCGCCGGCTCCCAATAGGTGACGCGCGGATCGGTCAGGCCCGCCAGCGCCAGGATCGGCGGGTAGTCGTGCGCCGCCACATTGTCGTAGGGCGAATAGGCCGCGATCGTAGCGTAGTCGGCGGCGGAGGCGATCGGGTTGCCCCATTCCGGCCATTCCGGCGGCGTCAGCGGCAGGCTGGCGTCGAGCATGGTGGTGAGCACGTCGACGAACGGCACCTCGGCGACGATGCCGCCGAAATCCTCCGGCGCCATGTTGGCGATCGCCCCCATCAGCATGCCGCCGGCCGAGCCGCCCTGCGCGACGATGCGGTCGTGCTTTGTGTAGCGCTCGGCGACGAGATGGCGGCCGCAGGCGATGAAATCGGTGAAGGTGTTCATCTTCTTCGCCCGCTTGCCGTCATCGTACCAGCCATAGCCCTTGTCCTTGCCGCCGCGCACATGCGCGATGGCATAGACGAAGCCGCGGTCGACCAGCGACAGGCAGTTGGTGTTGAAGGCGGACGGAACGGTGATGCCGTAGGAGCCGTAGCCGTAAAGCAGGCAGGGCGCCGAACCGTCGAGCGGCGTGTCGCGATGGTAGAGCAGCGAGATCGGCACCAGCTCGCCATCGGCGGCGGGCGCCATCAGCCGGCGTGTGACATAGTGCTCTGGATCGTGGCCGGAGGGCACTTCCTGCGTCTTCAAGAGCACGCGCTCGCGGCTGCGCATATTGTAGTCGAACACCTGCGCCGGCGTCGTCATCGACGAATAGGTGAAGCGCATCGTCTCCGTGTCGTACTCGTAGGAGCCGGACAGTCCGAGCGAGAAGGCTTCCTCGTCGAAGGAGATGAAATGCTCCTCGCCGCTGGCGCGCTCCCGCACCACGATGCGCGGCAGTCCGTCCTTGCGCTCGAGCCTGACCATATGATGCTTGAAGCCGAGCACCGAGAGGATCAGCCGGCCGGGCTCGTGCGGCACCAGTTCCTGCCAGTTGGCGCGCACCGGATTGTCGACCGGCGCGGTCATGATCTTGAAGTCCTT
Organism: Mesorhizobium sp. B3-1-9; assembly: GCF_006439595.1. Taxonomy (NCBI): domain Bacteria; kingdom Pseudomonadati; phylum Pseudomonadota; class Alphaproteobacteria; order Hyphomicrobiales; family Phyllobacteriaceae; genus Mesorhizobium; species Mesorhizobium sp. B3-1-9. Next base: position 3,772 of record NZ_VFTJ01000007.1, on the reverse strand, counting down.
GGCGCCGTCGGCATTGGTGAGAATGAAGAAGACGTCGCCGCCCTCTTCCAGGTCGTATTGCAGGCCGGTCTCGCGCACCGCGACCAGCTTGGGCTCGGCCGTTGGATCATTGGCGGGCAGCAGGCGGTATTCCGAAGTCTCATGGTCGTTGATGCCGATCATGATCCAGTCATTGGCGCGCGTGCCGCCGACATCCATGAAGAAGCCTGGATCGGTCTCTTCGTAGATCAGCCGGTCATTCTCCGATTTGTCGCCGAGCGCGTGGAAGAACACTTTTGACGGGCGATGATTGTCGTCGAGACGGGTGTAGAAGAAGCCGCCATCGCCGGCATTCCACACCCCGCCGCCGCCCGTATCCGGGATCTGGTCGGCAAGTTCTTTGCCGCTCGCAAGGTCGCGCACGCGCAGCGTGAAGAACTCCGAACCCTTGTCGTCGAAGGCCCACAGCAGCTTCCCGTGGTCGGCCGAATGGTCGACGCCGCCGAGCCTGAAATAGGCCTTGCCCCCGGCTTCCTTATCGCCGTCGAGCAGGATCTCCTCGGCGCCGCCGCCGCACGGCGTGCGGAAATAGCGCGGCTGCTCGCCGCCCAGCCGGAAGGAAGAGCCATAAGCATAAGGCCCGTCCTTCATGGGCACCGTCGAGTCATCCTCCTTGATGCGCCCCTTCATCTCGGCAAACAGCTTGCCGCGCAGATCCGCGGTGCCGGCCATCAGCGCCGCCTGATAGGCGTTCTCGGCATCGAGATGGGCGCGGATGCGGCCGTCGAGGAGGGAAGGGTCCCGGAACACGGCCTGCCAGTTGTCGGCCCGCATCCAGGCATAGTCGTCGCCGCGGGTGATGCCGTGATGCGTGTCGGAAACCGGGTGTTTCTCGGGCATCGGCGGGTTGGCGGCCGGGAAGGCGGAAGTCAAGGCGGAAGCTCTGGTCATTACGTCTCGCTGCGGAATTTGCTTGAATGACGAATGAACACGCCGCTCAGCGGCGGTTCAAGGGGCGCGGTTCAAGGTGGTCTATAGAAGCTAAGTCGAAGGGGGAAAGATGAAATCCTGTGTTTCTACCGCAATGTCTGTCGCCGTCCTCGCGGCAGGTCTGGCTTTTTCCAGTCAGTCTCATGCAACCGTCTTTGCCGCCTGGCAAGTGGCGGGCGTGCCGTTCGGCGACACGCTCAATGCACGAAAGTATCCGTCCAACGCATCGCAAAAACAGGCCGCCTATCCGAACGGCACCGTGCTGCAGATGACCGGCCGCTGCACCGGCGGCGTGAACTTGCTTGATATCGCTCGCCAGCCGCAATGGAAGCAGCGCCAGGCGATCCGCTATCGCTGGTGCGAGATATGGCACGACCCGGCGCAAATGGCCATTTCGTCACCGGTTGGGTCTACGGCAAATATATCGCGCCTCACTAGGGGGTATCGTTCACCCAGGGTTCCGGATCGGCAGGGCGGCGCCCTTGCGCTTTGTTGCGCAGGATTTGTCGCGCCGGCGCGACAGGCATCCAAGCATTGGCCAAGCATTGAACGCCGTGTCGAGCGGCGATCGGATGTCTAACACACGGATGACGTGACGTCACGGCATGCTGGTCTGACCAGAAAAATCTCGCGAAGTTACACGGCGCACGAATTTTTGAAGCTGAATCAGCAATATTTGATGAATATCGGTGAATATAAGTCAATATGCGAATTGACTTACTTGCAACGCGGCGTCATTAAGATAAGGCGATGCGAATCGCAGGCTTTCCTGCACGAAATTCGCGCGATGCCCGATCCCACAAAAAGGGCGCAGTTTTAGAAACAAACTCTCGTTGGGGCCTTAGCACTATGGAAATCGTCGAAACACCTTCGAAAAACGGTGATGCGCTGATCGAGCTGACCGCCGATGTCGTCGCCGCCTATGTCAGCAACAACCCGGTGCCGGTTGGGGAACTGCCGAACCTTATCGCCGACGTCCATGCCGCGTTGGGTCGCGTCGGTGGCTCGCCGGAGCAGCCGTCGGCCGAGAAGCAGAAGCCGGCTGTGAACCCGAAGCGCTCCGTCCATGACGACTACATCGTCTGTCTCGAGGACGGCAAGAAGTTCAAGTCGCTGAAGCGGCACCTGATGACCCACTACAATCTCACGCCGGAAGAGTACCGTGAGAAGTGGGGCCTGGATGCCAACTATCCGATGGTCGCCCCCAATTACGCGGCCGCCCGCTCGCAGCTCGCCAAGAAGATGGGTCTGGGCCGCAAGCGCAAGGGCCGTTGATTGGTCTCAGCTCGTCAAGCAGTTCGACGGCGCCCTTGCGGCGCCGTTTTGCTTTCTTGATGGGAGCGATATCGGCCGGATCAGGCCGTCTGCTTCAGCGCTGCTTCGGCGTCGCGCTTGATGCGCTTGACCATCGAACGCAGGCCGTTGGCGCGCTGCGGCGACAGATGCTCGTCGAGGCCGAGTTCCTTCAGGGTCGCTTCGGCGTCCGTGTTCCGGATTTCGCTTGCATGCCTGCCCGAAAACAGCGCCAGCATGATGGCGACGAGGCCGCGCACGATATGGGCATCCGAATCGCCCTGGAAGCTGATCACCGGATCGGCGCCCGCTCCTTGCTCGGTGGTGAGCCACACCTGGCTCACACAGCCAGGCACCTTGTTCGCGGCCGTGCGCTCCGCCTCGGGAAAGGCCGGCAGGCCCTCGCCTAGCTCGATCACATAGCGATAGCGGTCCTCCCACTCGTCGAGCAGGGAAAAGTCGTCGCGGATGGTCTGGATCGAGGTGGCCATTGACCCGCATATAGTGGCCCGGCCCGGCCGCGTCACGGAAAAAGAAAGACGCCGCGGGCGTCGAGAGGTCGGACGGGCCCGCGGCGTTAGAGCAATTCCAGGAAAAGTGCGTAGCGGTTTTCCGTCCGGAATTGCGCCGAAACTGAAGAGCCGAGCGAACGGCTGGAAAGAATTCAGTTCTTGGCGGTCAGCATCACCGGAATGTTGACCTTGGCGGGCAGCACGATGTCTTCGGCGACGCTGCCGGTGGTCGTGACGGAACCATCCGCGACCTTCGTCTCGGGCGCGCCTGCCTGCCCGGGCTGTTGCTGGTCGTCGATCATGGCCGCGGCGATCTTGGCCGTTTCCTTGGCGCGGACGGTGATGGTGTACATGGCCGATTTGCCGGTTTCGCAGACATCGGGCTTACGCTCGCATAGCCCGGCAATGTCGCCGACCGCCTCGCGCGCCGCAAACAGCGCCTGGATCGGTCCGACGCTCTGCTGGCCGTCTTCACCCGGGCCGACGCCGAGCGGCAGCGCCAGCAGCACCAGCGAAAACCAGAAAGCCATCCTGATCAGAAAGCCCATCTTACTTGCCTCTCATCCGCGATGGACGATGCATCCATCCGTGACGGATCATGCATCCATCGGCATGACCTCTTTATGGGCACGATAGTGGCACGGTCACGCAAAGGACGGCTTGCATCGAAGCCGCGAATTTTCCTCAAATTTTAGGCAAATTCGAAAGGAATTGGTTTTGAAACGGACTTGTCTCGAATCTCATCGACCACATTAACTTTACGATAACCATATATCATATTGTAATTACTCGATTTTATTCCCGGTAGAGATTAACCGTGTCAAGTTTCGGCTCGTTTTGGCACAGGCCTCACGGCTAACCCGCCGTTTACCATGGCGGCAACTCGGCGTGCTTTGCGGGGTCGGCGTCACAATATTTGTCCTAGGCCGTAGTGACGATTTAAGGAATTGGGATTCCCACAGGCCGGCAAATCAGATTCAACACTGATTTTTGGGGAT